>JBPYDO010000028.1:0-6568 GCA_051985755.1 Reyranella sp.
GGGAACGGTTCGCTTGTGCCCAAGCATCATGTTCTCCCTCCAATCCAGTCGCAGAGTCCGCGACCCATCACCCACTCCTTGTCTACGGACGACAGCCACGGGAGTTCCTCGGTGAACATGGTGACAGCCTCGCGATAGCTGCAGGGCAGCCGCGACAAGTCGGTCCCCCAGAAAGTACGCCGGGGACCGAAGGCGTCGAACACGCGGCGGATGTGCGGATGCACGGACCGGAAGGGATAGGTCTTGTCGTCGGCATAGCAGGGCATCGCCGACATCTTGGCCGCGACGTTGGGTCGTCTGGCGAGCGCCAGCACCCTGTCGAGCGTCGCGAAATTCTCTTTCTCGGGAAAGTCCTTGTCGCTCTTGAGGCCAAGATGGTCGAGCACCAGGCGCAATCCGGGATGGCGCTCGGCGATCCTGTCCGCAACGTGCATGTACTCGTGATGGAACAAGACCATGACGGGAATGCCGGCATTCTCCATCTCGCCCCACAGCCAGTCGAAATGACCGTCGAGCAGCGGCTGTCGCAGAGCGTCGCGATGAAACGTGAAGCGCATGCCAAGCATGCCGGGCTGCTTCTTCCAGGCAGCGACCAGGCCGCGCGCGGCGGGCCAATCCGGATCGAAGCGGCCCATGATGGCAAAGCGCGTCGGGTGGGCCTTGGCAGCCGCAAGCGCGAGATCGTTGCGCTCGCCCTCCCACGATGGCGGCACAAGTACGGCGCGATCGACGCCGGCCCGGTCCATCTCGGCCAGGAGCTCGTCCTTGCCGAGCGGCACCGGCCGATGCGGCTGGTGGCGCGCCGGCCACGGGCGTTGCGGCGTATTCGCGCCCCAGACATGCACCTGTGCGTCGGCGATCAGCATGAACGTTTCCGGCTTCAGTTGCGCCAGCGGGCCAGGTTGGCAGCGACAAAGACATCGTCGTGCAGATCGGGATAGGTGGCGTAGAGCCGGTCGATGCCTTCGCTCTGCCCAGGGCTCAGCTTCTCATGGGGATCGAGGCACTCGATCGAGGCCATCAAGCCCTGTCGCCGCAGGATCTCGTGGCAGCCGGGGATGCAGCCGGCGAAATCGTGGTCGACATCGAACACTACAGAATTGCAGTCGGTGACGAAGGAATCGAGCGCCAGGATCTCCGGAGGGATTGCGCCGGCTGAAACAGAAAGCTTCAACCGCTCCAGCAGCTTGACCGCGCCGCGCGTCCAGATGCTCCAATGGCCGAGCAGGCCACCCTGGAAGCGCAGAGTCACCTCACGGTTGCCGGTGCGCACGACCAAGGGTGTGATGAGATCGGCCACGATGTGATCGTCGTTGCCCGTGTAGAGGGTGATGCGGTCCTGCGCTTCGGACTCCACGACACCGAATGCCACGTCCAGCGTGCGATAGCGGTTGAACGGCGCCACCTTGATCGCGACGACGTTGTCGATCGCGGCGAAGCGCGCCCAGAAGGCGCGCGACAGCGCAATGCCGCCCACCGCCGTCTGCAGGTAGAAGCCGACCAGCGGCATCTCGCGCGCGACGGCCGTGCAATGCTCGATCAGCTCGTCCTCGTTGGCGCCTTTGAGCGCCGCGAGCGACAGCAGGACCGCGTGGTAGCCGAGCGCGCGTGCGGTGCGCGCTTCCTCAACGGCCTGCGCCGTGCGGCCGACGGCCCCCGCGATCATGACCAGCGGCCGGTCCGTCCAGTCGCGCGCCGTCTCGATCGCGAGCTCGAGCACGGGTCGGTAGAGGCCGGCCTCGCGGATCGCAAACTGCGTCGAATGCACGCCGACCGCGAGGCCGCGCGAACCGGCATCGAGGTAGTAACGGCTGATCGCCCGCTGCGACTGCTTGTCGAATTTCCGGTCCGGCCCGAGCGCCAGCGGATGCGCCGGGATGACGGCGCCCTCGCGCAGGATCGACAGGACGGGCGCCGGCAAATCGCGCCAATGCAGGGCCTTGGCCGAGGTCATGCGCCATCTTATCCCAGTTCGGGCCCGGCGAGGGCGAAGACGTGGCTGGGGTCCCCGAGCTTCTCCGCGGTCCCCAAGGTCATGCGCATGTATCCACGCGGCGAGACCGCGCCCTCGGCTTGGAGGCAGCGGCGGATACCGGCGTGCGCGTCGGGCACGTCGATGATGAAAGGCCCCGGAACCGCACTTGCGGCCTTAGAGATCAGCGCCAGCGCTGTCCCTTCGTCCTGAGCGACGACGGGGCCGATCGAGCTTGCTGTCCGCCCTTCACGACCAAGCACGAAGCCGAGAAGCCGGCCGGCGGTCTCGGCGACGAAGGCTCGTGCCGGCTGGCGCGCCGCGAGATGCGCCAGCAGCGCCGGCCGTTCCATGCCGCTCAGGGCAAGATCGAAGGCCTGCACCGCCGGCAGGTTCGCTTGGGTCAGCGGCCGGATCGCTCGCTCAAGCGGCTGTTCCTTCGCGCCATCGAAGTGCCAGCGCGAGATCGCGTAGAGATCGTGAAAGCCGAGCGGCAAATAGATCGGCCGGCCCTGCTCCGTCGCGTCCAGCCCGGCTACTGCGCCACTCGACGTGACCTCTTCTATGCAATGCTTCAGCAAGGTCCTGCCTATGCCGTCGCGACGCCGAGCCCTGGTGACAAGTACCATGCTGATCCAGGCAAGCCTTTGGCCCAGCGGCAGCACAAGCGAGCTTGCTTCCCAGACGCCCGACGCGTTCCTCAGTCCGAAGCCGCGCCCCGCGCCCAGCATGAACTTCCAGTCAGCGACGTTCTGGTTCCATCCGGCTTCGATCGACAGCGGCAAGACCGCCTCGGCGTCGCGGGCGGCGATGCGTTCAATACCTGCCATCGCGCACCTCATAGTGCGTCGGCTTGTTGAACGTCGCTCGATCGTGCGCCAGCCAATCCGCCGTCCATTCGATCATGCGGGCGAGCGGCACGGCGGGAGCACCGAATTCCTTGACCATCTGGCCGGAATTGCTCAGCCAGCCCGTCGGCGCCGGCGTGCCGACAAGCCTCGGCTTCTTGCCGAGCAGCCGGCCAAACTCTTGAGCCAGCCAGCGCACTTCGATGGTCTCCGGTCCCGTGACGTTGATGGGCGTCGTCGGGGCCGTCGCGTGAGCAAGGCAGCGCAACGCGATGGCGTTGGCGTCGCCTTGCCAGATCACGTTGACATGGCCCATCTCGAGATCGATCTCCTCGCCATCGCGCACCTTGCGGCCGACGTCGTGCAGCACTCCGTAGCGCATGTCGATCGCGTAGTTCAGCCGAAACAGCCGGCCCGGCGTGCCGTGTAGGCCCGAGAAGTATTCGAACATGCGCTCGCGCCCGACGCACGACGTGGCGTAGTCGCCGGGGGGCGGCACGGGCGCCACCTCTTCCGTCGCGCCGCCGCCGGCGACGGAGACGAAGGGATAGACGCACCCCGTCGAGAAGGCGACGATCCGCGAGGCCCTGAAGACCTCGGCCACCATCGCCGGGACCTGCACGTTCATCGCCCAGGTGAGCGGCACGTCGCCGGTGGCCCCGAACTTGCGGCCGGCCATGAAGACCACGTTCGCCGTCTTGGGCAGGCGTTCGAGCGCCGCGCGATCGAGCAGATCGGCGGCGATGGTCTCGACGCCCGCTCGGGTCAAGCCTTCGCGCACGCCGGCTTCGCTGAAGCGCGCCACGCCGATCACCCGCTTGCGAGGCACGGCGCGTTTGGCGAGGCGCGCCAGGGTCGGGCCCATCTTGCCCGCAACGCCCAGCACAAGGATGTCGCCGGGGACGGCCGCGAGGTCGGCGACCAGAGCCGCCGGCGGCGTCGTCATGAACTCCTCGACCGCTTCGATGCCGTCGAAGCGCGCCGGCAAGGGAGCCCCGCTCATGGCGCTGCTCCCGCTGCCCTCGCGGTCATCGATCGGAAGTCCATTTCGGCGCCCACGGCAAATCCCGGCACGCCTAGCGAACCGAGCGCGATCCTGCCGCCCGGTGCTTTCAGTCGGGCCGGCTCCTTGTTCTTCTTCTCGTAGAGATCGCGGTGCGCCGAGACAAAGGCCTTCTGTTCCGCCTCCGAGGCGAACGACATGCCATCGACGAAGTGCTGAGCGTTGCGCTCGACGTGGCTGAGGCCGAGCAGCGACACCAAGGCGAGGTCCTGCTGCACGCTGACGCCGGGCAAGGTGGTCAGATCCTCGCCCGACATGAAGTAGCCCGGCCCGAGCTTGGCCACCCGCGCGGCGTTCAGGATCGACTTGTAGAAACCCTTGCAGCTCTTGCTCGACACGCCGACATAGCCGAGTTCGAGCGCCTTTGGAAAGGACGACAGCTCGCCGTCCGATTCGTCGATGATCACCGGCTTCAGTTTGGCGAGCGGCTCGATCGAGCGGCTGAGCGCGACGCTGCGCTTGATCGGCTGTTCGATGAACAACGTCGACTTGGCAAGCCGCGCCAGCGCAGGCCTCTCGGCGACCTTGCGCCAAAGTTCGAGGATACCTTCGACATCGTCGAACTGCTCGTTGCCATCGAGCGTGGCGCGGTATTCCGGCAGCCTGCCGTCGAGCACCGAGGCGATGCGCGCCAGCCGATCCAGGTCGGCCGGAACGTCGCCCGATACTTTGAGCTTGTAGTAGCGGCCGCGATAGTACGCCACGACCTCCTCGAGCGTTTCCGGCAGGCCGTCGTTGATGCGTTCCATCGGCTTGCGATCGCCGGCGGTCAAGGGATCGACCAGGCCGACCGTGTGGCGCAGCTCGATGCTGTGCGAGGGCCGCATTGCCGCGAGGAAACGCGCGAGCTGCGGCTGCTCGAGGTCCGGCGTCAGCGACGTGGCGGCGATGCCCGGCATGTTGCTGCTGATCATCTGCGCGAACGAGTTGCCGGTGGCCTTGCCCAGCGCATCGAGGATGGCGCGATCGAGCAGCGCCGGCCCGTATGCCGCGACCAGCGGATTGAGACGCAAGGCAGCGCCCCTCTTCAGCTGTGCCGCGTAGGTGCCGGCAAACAGGCCAAACGGCGTGTCGGCGCCGTGCGACCTGTAGTGATCGACGGCGATGTCGAGCGACTGGCGAAGCTGGTCGAAATTCTGCGCGTCGCTGAACTCCGGACTCTTCTCGAACCACTTGGCGGCCAGCGCCTCGGCGGCCACGCCCTGCGTGCTGCGGCCGTCGGGCAGCGAGATGCGTGCCCGTATCACGGCCTGGATGCCCTCGGTCACGGTGATCACGCCGAAGCGGAAGGCGAGCCGCATCTTGGTCGGCCGCTCATAGCGTTCCACGTCTTCGAGCTTCACCTTCACCGCGCTACTCCAGGAGACCGCTCACATAGCCGGCCATTCGGGCGGCGCACGTCGGACCGTCGGGCTCATAGACGAATGGCTCCATGGCGACCCAGCCGTCATAGCCCGACTCCTTCAGCGCCTGCACCACCGGCCCGAACTTGTCGCCGCCCTCGCCCGGCCCGCGGCGATTGCGGTCGTTGAACTGAATGTGCGCCATGAGGCCTGTCGGCATCCAGCGGCGGACCAATGCGGCGACCGGCTCCTGCTCCATGGCGCCGCACGCCGACGTGTCGATCATCAGCCGGAAGGCCGGGATTTCCAGGCGTCGCACGATAGCCGCCGCCTCAGCCAGCGTATTGACGAAGTTGCAGTCGGGCGTCGCGAGCGGTTCGAGGCAATAGACCACCCCTGCTTTCTGCGCGGCTTCGCCCGCCAGGCGCCACGCCTCCTCCGCCCGCGCCCCATCGGCCGGTTCGCGCACCCGACGCTGCCCGGGCGAGCCGTGCACGAGATAGCCGCCGCCCAGCTCGGCGCAGAGCTCCACTGAGGCGCGCAGGACCTCGACGCTCTTCTGCCAGACGGCGCGGTCGGCGCTGGTGATCGACAGTCCGGCGGGAGCCGCGAGAAGCCAATGGAGCCCGCTCACCGCCAGTCCGGCGCCGGCGCAGGCGCTGCGAATCTCGGCACGCTTGGCCGCCGGCATGCGCCAGGCGTTCTGGCCGAAGGTAAAGGGGGCCAATTCGAGCCCACGATAGCCAAGCGTCGCCGCCAGAGTGCACTGCCGATCGAAGGGAAGCTCGCGGATCACCTCGTTGCACAGGGAGAGCTTCACCGATGATCCTCGTCCGACCCTCATCGTGGCCGCCAAACTTGACGGGCAAATGCGCCTTCGCCAGTCTCGCTGCAATGCGCGGCCATGATATCAGCGGGATGGAAGCGATGAACAGGATCATCGCGCGGCGCGCATGACGAAACTGGACTCGATCGTCAGGCAGTACTGGCCGACGGTGGCCTTGTTCGTCCTGCTTCTGATTGTGTGGCAGCTCGCTGTCGATGTGGGCGGCATCCGCGCCTATCTGCTGCCGCCGCCGCTCACGGTGTGGCAGTCGCTGTGGCACAGCGACGTCACCTGGAGCCAGCACATCTGGACGACGACGTGGGAAATCATCGGCGCTTTCTTCATGGCAGCTGTCGCCGGCGTGGCGCTGGGCGTCGCCATCGCCTGGTCGACGCTCCTGGCCAATGCGCTGGTGCCGTTCCTGGTGTTCGTCAACACCCTGCCGAAAGTGGCGATCGCGCCCCTGTTCCTGATCTGGTTGGGCTACGGCATCTTTCCCAACATGCTGATGGGCGC
>JBPYDO010000029.1:0-14057 GCA_051985755.1 Reyranella sp.
GCCTTGAGGATCGTCTCCTCGTTGAGATAGTCGCCGCCGAAATCCTTGTCGCACTCGCCCAGCACCGCGTCGCTCTCGAGGAAGGGAGTCATGGTGCCGCCGACCGCGGCGATCGGCTTGCCGGTGAAGATCGTGTTGCTGAAGTCGCCGGTGTCGCCCAGCAAGTGGCCGGTCGCCAGTCCCGAGGCGTTGGCGGTGGTGAAGGTGGGGAACAGCGCGTGGCTGTTGGAGAAGCGCACGCCGCGTTCCAGCAGGGCGGCCATGGCTGGCGCGGTATCCTTGTTCACCATCCCCGGGCGCAGCCCGTCGGCGACGAACAGCACGACATTGTGCTTGGGTGGCGTCTGGCCGAAGGCTGGGAAACTCAGCGCTGCAACGGCGATGGCGGCGAGCAACGAACGCATTGAACGGGTACCTCTCCTCGGGAGGTACATTAGCGCCAAAAGCCGTGAACGAAATATTTCAGGCTGCTTTGCGCGGCCGCAGCCTCATTTCGCGGAACGGCCGGTCTTCGGGCTCGGGCGGTTGCCAGTCGGCGAGCTGCCGCCAGAGCGTCGCGACGAGGTAGCCCGCGACGGCGAGCACCAGGCAGTCGGCGAGCCGCAAGGCGCCCGCCATCGCCGCGGCGGCCCACGGCCTGCCGGGCAGGTATTCGACGCCCCAGTCGGTCGCCGCCGTGATCAACACCCAGGCGAGCGCCGCGCCAAACACCAGGTTGAACAGTTTGGACCGGATCGGCCGCCCCATCCTGAGCGCGTCCGGCAGGCTGAGCGGCTTGGCGCCCGAGCAGGCCGGCAGCAGCAGCACGACCAGGCTCACCAGCCCCGACCAGACGAAGATGTGCGGTAGCCAGGCGATGAAGGCCGTGAGCACCAACACCGCCCAGTCCGGAAGAGCGAGCGGCGCCAGGCTGTCGGCGATGCCCTGGACCTGAAGGATGCTGAAGGCAACGGCCAGCAGGTAGAGGGCGGCGGCGAACGCCAGCAGGCGCGGCGAGGTGATCGAGCGGCGCAGTTCATCGACCTCCTCGCAGGGCGCGGCGTCGTCGAGCAGGGTCTCCTTCATCCAGCGATCGAGGAAGATCACGTAGATCAGCGCGAACAGGAGGTCCCAGCCCCAGTGGCCGCGTAGGTCGGCGTATTGCTGGTCGGCGGTGAGCAGCCAGGCCACGATGCCGGCGAGCGCCGCAATCGGCAGCACCGACAAGAGGAAGATGACCCGATTGCGGATCAGGAAGGCGAGCGCATCGATGCCGAGAAGTGCCAGCGGCGGTGTCTCGATGTCCTCTGTCCGGTGGTCGGCCATGCCCAAGAATAGGCCTCGCGCGACCGGACTGAAGCAGCCGAAGTGTTACGATTGAAACAAAGTGCGAATGTCACCGCCATGAGCTTTCCTCCCCCGTCTTCGGGGGAGGCGGGCTACAGCGTCTTTCGTGCCAGCGCGGCGCCTTCGGCCAGCGCGCGCAGCTTGGCGTAGGCGGCGCCAAGCGTCATCGGCGCCATGCCGCAATTGGTGCAGGCCTGGATCCGCTCGGGATCGACGAACTTCGCGGCAAGCTTCAGCGTCTCAGCGACTTCCCCGGGCGTCTCGACCTTCTCCGAGGCGACGTCGATCGCGCCGACCAGGACGGTCTTGCTCTTCAGGAGCCGCATCAATTCGGGCGGCACGTGGCTCTGGCGGCACTCGAGCGAGACCTGCTGGATGCGGCTGCGGTCGAGCGCCGGAAAGGTCTGCTCGTACTGCCGCCAGCTGTCGCCCAGCGTCTGCTTCCACTTGATATTGGCCTCGATGCCGTAGCCGTAGCAGATGTGCACGGCGGTAGCGCACTTCAATCCCTCGGCCGCCTTCTCGAGCGCCGGCACGCCCCACTCGATCGTCTCGCCGAGGTAGACGTTGAAGGCGGGCTCATCGAACTGGATGACGTCGACGCCCACTTTCTCGAGATCCTTGGCCTCCTGATTGAGGAGCTCGGCGAAGGCTAAGGCCATCTTGACCCGGTCGCCGTAGAAGCCATCGGCCAGGGTGTCGATCAGGGTCATCGGTCCGGGCAGGGTGAACTTCAACTGGCGCGCCGTCGCGCTGCGGGCCACGCGCGCCTCGCGCTCGTGCACGAACTTGCGCCGGCTGAGCTTGGCGGTGACGGTCGGGCAGTCGGCCTCGTAGCGGTTGTTGCGGATGCCCATGCGGATCTTCTTGGTGAAGTCGACGCCGTCGACCTCGGCCAGGAAGCCGTGCACGAAATGCTGCCGGGCCTGCTCGCCGTCGCTCACGATGTCGATGCCGGCCTCTTCCTGGCGGCGGATCGAGAGCGCGGTGGCGTCTTCCTTGGCCTCCTGCAAGGGCTGGCCGGTCAGCGTCCATGGCGCCCACAGCACGTTGGGCGTGGCGAGCCACGACGGCTTGGGCAGGCTGCCCGCGAGCGTGGTTTCGAACATGAATCCTCCCGTTGATTTCGCGCGTGATTTAGCGCGCAGCCTAATCGCAGGCTTCCGCCGCCGCCAGTCTAGGGGGCGGCACCGGCGATCAGGTCGCGCTGTTCGGCGAAGACCTGGCGCACCCAATTGATTGCCGCGCGCACGTAGGGGACGCGGCGCAGGTCGCGGTGGACGACCAGCCAATAGGCGGCGGCAAGCTCGGGGATCGGTGCCCCAAGCCGCTCGAGCAGCGGCTGGCCGTCGGCCAGATAACAGGGGATCACGCCGCGACCCGTGCCGGCGCGAATGGCTTCGAGGTGCATGAGCAGCGAAGAGGCGCGCAGCGCGACGGTGCCCTTCGTCTCCTCTATTTGTCGTTGCACCCAGCGTGCCGGGTCGTGATTGCGCCCCCGCGTTTGTTCTTCACCATAGGCCACCCAGGCGCCGGAGTTCTGGCCACGTCGTTGATAGAGCGCGACGGCAAAGGTGCCGAGCTTGGCGACGTAATAGCCGCCGCTCCTGGGCGGCTGGTGTCGGAGCGCCAAATCGGCCTCGCGTCGTGCCAGGTTCGCCGGCTGACCCGACTGAAGCAGCTCGAGAGTAATGCCGGCGGGCAGAGGCGTTGTCGCCGCTCCAGAGAGGCAGCGCGCCAGGAAACCGGCCGCACATTCGCCGGCCGAGACCCTCACCGTGCCGCTCAGCGTCGAGGCGGTTGCCGCGCGCCGCCGTTCCAGGGTCAGCATAGCCCGCTCGACGCTTTCGGCCGTCGGCAGGAGTTGCGCGCCGGCGGCGTTGAGGCGCGCGCCGTCGGACAGCCGGTCGAACAAGGCCGAACCGCCGAACGTGGCTTCGAAGGCGGCCAGGCGTCGGGCGATCGTCGGTTGGCTAAGCCCAAGTTGCCGGCCCGCGGCGCGCAAAGAGCCTTGCCGCGCAACAGCGAGGAACAGGCGGACACCGTCCCAGTCCATCGTCGCGTTCTTCGGCTGCTGCATCGCTCCTCCGTACCACGAAGACGAGGGTGCAACGATATCGTTTCAGCGAGCCTCTAAAACAGGGATCACCGCCACTAATGCGTGGCGCTAAAATGGGCCAATTAATCGTGGAGGGCTTCATGCCGACCATCATCGATCTCAACGCAGAAGTCGCGAGGCACAAGGGCGGCATCACACGCCTGGCCGCCTACCGCGACGGGCTCCTTCTTCTCGGGAAGTCGGCAAGAACGGGTGCCGGCCATTGGGAAACCCATCCCGAGGACGAGCTGATCCACATCCTTGAAGGCACCCGGGTCCTGGAGATCGTGTGCGATGACGGGCCGCCCAGATCGTTCGACCTTCATGCCGGAATGGTCGCGGTCATTCCGAAGGGCGCATGGCACCGGTTCCACTCCGTCGAAGCCGCAGTCGTGCTGAGCGCCGTGCTGCCCGGCCCGCATATCGAGGGCGACGTCGACGACCCGCGGACGGTCGAGTCGAAAGTGGGCGCGGGCGGCGCGCCCAGCATCGTCGATCTCAACACGGAGGCGGCGAAGCTCACGATGTTCGGCAATCTCACGCCAAGTTCGACGTTTGCCGAACGCCGCGGCAGCACGGCGCGTTTGCCGCCATACCGCGACGGCATCCTGTTCCTCGGCAAGGCGGCGGGAACGAGCCACTGGGAGACCCATCCGGAGGACGTACTGGTCCACGTCCTCGACGGCAGCAGGACCCTGGAGATCGTCTGCGATGACGGCCCTCCCAAGTCATTCGAGCTTCGCGCCGGAATGATCGCGATCGTGCCGAAGGGTGCGTGGCACCGCGTTCGCTCCGCCGAGGGCGGCACGACGTTCAGCGCGACGCTTCCCGGCGTTCACATCGATCTTGATGTCGACGATCCGCGAACGGCGCTGCACGCGGCCGCGCGAGCATAACCGCGACTAGGCGAGCGGCGCTTGCAGCGCCGGCGCCGGCTGCGCATCCAGCGGCAGCACATGGCCATAGGTGCCGGGCGCGCGCCAGTGCAGCGTGCCGAAGGCGCCACAGCTCTCGCACACCGAACGCCAGCTCTCGTGATGGGCGCCGCAGGCCGAGCAGCGCCAGCTGCGGTCGGCCGGCGCCGAGGCGGCCTTCGCCAACCATTCATGCAGCTTGGCCGGATCGCCGTGGGCGCGCTCCTCGACTTCGGCCATCAGGCGGCAGACCCGCACCGGCGGGTTGCTGCCGCCCGCCATCTCGAGATGCCGCCGCGCCTCGCCCCACAGGCCGGCATCGAGGGCCGCCTGGGCGAGCGCCAGCTGGCTTTCGAGATCGTCGGGCTTCTGCGCCACCAGCCGCCGCACGATGGCGACGCGCTTCAGCGCATCCTGCTCGCCCGCCGCCTTGAGATAGAGGGCGACGTAGTCGGGATGCGGCGCCAGCGACCAGCCGCGCTCGAGGGTGCGCATCGCGCGCTTGGCATCCCCCGCCTTGATCTGCAGCTCGGCCAGCCGGGTCGACACCGCGATACGCTCGGGGGCGAGCCCGAAGGCCTCGCGCGCCAGCGGCAGGGCATCGCCGTCGTCACCCTGGCGTTCGGCGGCGCGGCTGCGCTCGACCAGCAGCAGGGCGCGCAAGGTGCGGCCTTTCTCCGGCGTGACGACCCGCTTGGCGACGCCCGTCTCCAGGGTGTCCTGCGCCGACTTCCACTGTCCCGTCTGCGCCTGCATGTCGAACAGCGAATGCACGACCCACGGCGTCTGCGGCCTGAGCTGGAAGGCGCGCTCGGCCCACGCCAGCGCCTGGCTCTGGTCGCCTTCGCGCAGCGCCTGGGCGATCAGCCCGCGCAGGCCGAGGAATGCCGTCTGATCGTTCTGCAGCATGGCGCTGAAGGCGCGCTTGGCGCCGTCGCGATCGCCGCTGAGCTGGGCGGCCTGCGCCGAGAGCAGCAGGGTGAGCGACGGCTCGGCCAACAGCTGCTCGGCCTTGCGCGCGTTCCGCTGCGCCTCGACCCCGTCACCGGCCGCCACCGCGGCAAGACCTTGTGTGAGCGCGAGATAGCCGCGCCGGCGCCGGCTGTCACCCCAGCCGTCGAGCAGCGCCGCCGGCGCGCCGACGATCCAGCGATAGCCGAGCCACAGCGCCATGCCCAGCAGGACCAGCAGCAGCATGCCGACCAGCAGCACGCCGACGCTGGTGTCGAGCCGATGGCCGTGCCACTGCGCCGTGACGGTGCCCGGCCGCTCGGCCAGCCACACCGCGCCGAACATCAGGACGGCGGCGGAGACGAACCAGAGCAGCGTGCGCAGCAGCGTCATTGGGCCTGTTGCGCGGCACCCAGCAGGGCGACGGCACGAGCGGAGAGCTGGTCGACGGCGCGCCGGGCGGTGAGGTGCGCCTCGGCGCGGGCGAGCCAGGCGCCGGTGGCGTGCTCAGTTTGCGTTGGCAGGGATTTCACCAACTCGACCGCCTTGCCGAGATCGCCGGCATTGAGCGCCGCCTCGGCGCGCGCCAGCTTGGCTTCGACCGTGTCGCCCGGCACATCGCTGCCGATGCGGCGAACCGACACCAGCCCGCGCAGCTTGCCGAGCAGGCGCTGCCAGAAGGAATTGTCCGCGACATCGTCGGCGAGCGCGCTCTTGGCAAGCGCCGGAAAATCCGCCGCCAGCGCGGCGCGCGACGCGACGCCCTTGTCGGCCAGCGGCTTCAACGCAGCGCTCGCCTCCTGGAGCTTGGCGTCGTCCTGGGCGAAGGGCGCAAGCAGGCCGAGGCCGGCGGCGAAGGGTTGGCCCTGATCGAGCGCCGTGCTCAACCGCGCGGCGATGCCGATCACGGCCGAGGCGCGCGCCGCTGCGAGGGCTCTTGCTTCGCCGCCGCTCAGCGCCTTGACGTCGCTCTTGGCCTTCGCCGCGGCGTCGTCGATCGCCTTGTACAGCTTGGTGATCTCGCCCTTCAGGACCACCACCTCCTTGACCGTGTCGGCGTCGGACGGGCGGCCCTCGAGGGCTGCGACCTTGGCGCGCAGTTCGGCAATGGCGGGGTCGGTCGCCGGCCGATCGGCCTGCGCCGCCGTGGCGGCGGCGGCGCGCACGCGCTTTTCGAGATCGTCGAGCCGGGCGTCGAGCTCGTGCTTGGCGGCCTCGTTGGCCGCCTGCTGGGCCGCCGCCGCGGCGCGCTGCTTGGCCTCATCGTCCGCCGCTTTCCTGGCTTGCGCCGTCGCCGCCTGGGCGCGCGCCGTGCTGTCGGCCTGCAGGTGGTCCATTTCCGCCTCGAGGCGCGCTTGCGCTTCGGCCTGCTTGCGGCTGTCGGCCTCGATCCCGGGCTTGCCGCCGAGCCACATCGACCGCGCTTCGTCGGGCCAATAGGGCAGCGAGGCGACGGCACCGACGAGGACGATCGCCGCCGCGATCAGTCCGCTGACGAACGCACCGACGAAACCAAGGCCGCGCCGCACGACGACCGGCCGATTGGGCGGCGGCGAGGGTGGCACCGAAGAAGGAGTGTCGCTCATGGTCGGTCTATTCACCTCTTGGTAACCCGCTTCGGCCAGCCGGTCGATGACGTCGAGCACAGCCTGGCGGGTCGGTTGGGCCGCCGCCAGGGCGGCCCGGAATGGCAATGCCCTGAGGGGTTCGACGGCTGCCGGGCTGATGGCCACCGCGGCCAGGCCGCTGCAGGCTTGGCTGAGGCCCGCTTCGCTTACCAGGCGCGCAAACAGCGCAGCGGCCCTCGGCGAGAAGAAGGCGGCGGCGTCCAGGCTGCGCGCCTGCAGTGCAGCGCGCGCCGGCGCAGGCAGGGCGGCCACCTCGCGCGCCTCGTACAGCGCCAGGCGGCGGACCTCGAACCCCTTGGGCTCGAGCGCGCCCGCGAGATCGCCGGCAACAACCGTGCCCGACGCATGCAGCAAGGGCCCGTCCTGGGACTTGAGGCGCTGGTTGACCAGGTCGGCAAGTGCCGCGGCGTCGCCGCCGGCCGAGGCAACATTGCCGAAACCCAATCCTTCGGCCGTGCTGGCCGTGGCGTCGCCGACGGCAAAGACCGGCTTGCTGCGCTGCTCCGTCGCCTCAGCCAGCGCGCGCGCGCCGTTGGCGCTGGTCAGCAGCACGGCCTGGCAGGCGGCCAGCGCCTCCGCAAAGTCGGCCGGCCGCAGCAGCTCGAGCTGGAAGAGCGGGGCGATCACCGCCTGATGGCCGCGCTCGGCCAGCGCCGCGGCAAGCGCCGCCGCTTCGCGCTCCGGCCGGGTGATCAGCACGCGCATCGGGAATTTCCCCTACGGAATAACGACACCTTCGATGGCGAGCAGCTTGCGTTTGATCTTGAGGCCCTGAACGCCGCCATAGCCGCCGATCGCGCCGCCGCTGGCCAGTACGCGATGGCAGGGTGTGATGATCACCATCGGATTGGCCCCGCATGCCATGCCTACCGCGCGCGGTCCCGAATCCAATGCCATCGCGATGCCGCCATAGGTCGCGACCTTGCCGAATGGAATCTTGCGCATCGTCGCCCACACCCGCCTTTGGTAGTCGGTGCCCTGCGGCGCGATCTTGAGCTCGAAGCGCTTGAGCTTGCCCTTGAAGTAGCGGTCGAGCTGGCGCGCCGCCTCGTTCAGCACGGGCGGTGCCTTGTCGCGCGAGCGCCCGTCCGCCGTCGCCCAGCGAACGCCCGTCAACGCATCTCCTTCGGCTTCGAGCGCCAGTCGGCCGACGGGACTATCAATGTAGCGGATCGGCATGCGGCAAGCGTAGCGCTCACCCGTGGCATTTGCCATACAGTGGCCCGCAATGACCGGGGGAGAGATGACATCGCGGGGTCGCGACCCAGGCCGCCGCTCGCTGCTGGCCGGCGCCGCGGCGCTGCTCGGCACTGCCAGCGCCTCGCGCGCGCATGCCCAGCGGCCCCTTGACACCTCGACGCCCATCGTCTTCGTGCACGGCAACGGCGATTCCGGAGCGCTGTGGATCAACAATTTCTGGCGCTTCGAGACCAACGGCTTCCACCGCAACCTGCTGCACGCCATCGACTTCAGCTATCCCAACGCGCGCCGCGACGACAGCGTGGCGCAGCCCCTGCACTCCTCGACCGCCGACGAGATCAAGCAGCTCGCAGCCTTTGTCACCGAGGTGCGTGCCGCGACGCGCCGGCGCAAGGTGGCGCTGATCGCCAACTCGCGCGGCGGCAATATCGTGCGCGCCTACCTGAAGGCTGGCGGGGCGCAGTGGGCGAGCCACGCCATCCTGTGCGGCGCCTTCCCCAGGGGCATCTTCATCTCGGAGACCTATCTGCCTGGCAGCGAGTTCAACGGCGCGGGACCCTTCCTCAAGGGCCTCAACGCCGGGCCGAACGATCTCATCGCCGGCGTCGAGATGATGGCGATCCGCTCCGACAAGAACGACAAATACTGCCAGCCCGACGCGCGTTTCATCGGCCTGCCCGGCAAGCCGACCGGCGTGAGCTACGACGCCTGCGAGCTGCGCGGCGGCAAGAACGTGGTGATCGACGGGCTCGACCACCGCGAGACGGCGTTCCACAAGCTCGCTTTCGCGGCCCAGTACGAATTCATCGCGGGCAAACCGCCGGCGACGCTCTTTATCGCCCAGGAGGCGTTGCCGACCTTGAACGGCCGCGTCACCGGCATCGACGAAGGCGTCTACACCAATCTCTCGGTTGCCGGCGCCTATGTCGAGGTGTGGGAGGTCGAGCCGCGCACTGGAGAACGTAAGGGGCCGAAGCCGGCGCATCGCAAGCGGACCGGCGCCGACGGCAAATGGGGTCCCTTCGTCGCCCGCTCCGATGCCGCTTACGAGTTCGTGCTCAGGATGGACGGCCAGCCCACCACCCATACCTACCGCTCGCCGTTCCTGCGCTCCTCCGACCTGGTGCATCTCAGGCCGCAGCCCTTCGCCTCGGGCGACGACAAGGCGGGCGCCGTCGTGATCATGAGCCGGCCGCGCGGCTATTTCGGCGTCGGCCGCGACAAGTTCAGCCTCGACGGCAAGGTGCCGCCCGAGATCAAGGAAGGCGTGCCCAGCGTCTCGACCGGCAAACTGCTGCTCGATGCCAAGCCACGCACCGTGCTGGCAATCTTCAACAATGAGACCATCGCCGCGCGCAGCTGGCCGGTGGCGGACAATCACGTCACCGTGGCGGAGTTCATGAATTGACGGCCCGTGGCCGTCATCCCGAGCCTTTGCGAGGGATCTTACTCTACCCCCGATGACGGGGAGCTCACTTCTTATAGGTGTACTTGAAGTCGCAGTGGCTGGCGCCCTGCATGATGGTCTGCGTGCGCTGCAGCTTGAGCTTGGGATCGTAGCCCTCGCAGAAGGCGCCGTCGCGATTGCACGACAGCAGATGGCCGATCTCGCCCAGGCCCATCGCGCGATAGGTCTCGGCGTAGCGGCAGCGCGTGACGTTGAAAGCGAAGCTGTGGTCGGTCTGCTCCTTGACCTCGATCTCGAGCGCGCCGCCCTTGGTCCAGAGCGGCATCACGTCCAGGAAGGCCTGCAATGATGGCCCGCCGGGTGCGGCCTCCGCAAATTTCTTCGCCTGCTCGATCGCCGAGCGACGCACCGACTCGGCGATGGTCTTCTTCGCCACCTCCTCGCCGTGGCTCGCTTTCAAAGTCTCGTAGACCTCTTTCAAGATCTCGGCTTCGATCTTGCGCTTTTCGAGCATCGAAAGGCCTTCGGGATGAGGCTCGTTCGACATCACCAGCTCCATGGGACAAATGGATTTGCAGTCTACACCGGCGAGACCTTGACACCACTGCCGGCGGATGAAATATCCGCGCCGCAATGAAGCCGTTCGCCGTCGTGAAGCCGCTGGCGAAGACCGAGCGGCTTTTTCTTTGTCTCCTCCTTGCTCTTGTCGTCCGGCCGGTTGACGGGCGAGCGCAGTCGGAGCGCGATCTCGACACCATCGTGCAAAGCGGCGTGCTGCGCGTGGCGCTGACGGCGTTCGACTTGCCGGGCTTCCATCGCCGCGTCGGCGACGGGTTCCGCGGGCCGGAGATCGAACTGGCCGGCGCGCTCGCCAAGGCGCTCGGCGTGCGGCCGCAGTTCGACAGCGACGCGCCGAGCTTCGATGCCGTCGTCGACCGCGTCGCCCAGGGCCTCGACGACATCGGCATCAGCAAGTTGTCGCAGAGCTATGCCCGCCTGAAAGGCGTGCGCTTTTCCCATCCTTATCTCAGCCTGCACCACGCCCTGCTGTTCGACCGCGCCGCTGTCGGCCGGCTGGCGAAGGGCGAGCCGACGGACGAAGCGCTGCGCGAATTCAACGGCCGGCTGGGCGTGGTTCGCCACAGCGCCTACGTCGAGTTCGCCGAGCGCAATTTCCCCAGGGCAACGCTCAACCAGGAGGCCGAGCACGATGGTGACATGCAGGCGCTCGCCGATGGCAAGGTCGATGCCATCTATCGCGACGAGTTCGAGGTCAAGCGGCTCTTGAGGCTCAAGCCCGCCCTCAACGTGCGCTTCGGCGCGGCCGTGGTGACCGACGAGACCGACCTCATCTCCATCGCGATCTGCCGGAGCTGCAGTCGGCTGCAAGGTTTCATCGACTACCATCTCGCCCGTACCGCCGACGCCTTCACGCTCAAGCGGCTGCTGGCCTCCGACCTCCGCGACTGACGGCCATGGCTGCTGCCCCAGCGTCTCCCCTGGTCAAGCTGTCGCGTTCGCTCAACCGGCCCTCGATCACCATCGGCGCCGTCGTGCTGGGAATAGCGCTCGGGGCGCTGCACGTGCCGTTCGTCGAGCGGCTGCGGCCGCTCGGCGAGTTCTATCTCGGGCTGCTGCAGATGTTCGTGCTGCCCTTCCTGATGATGACCATTGCGCTCGCCGTGCGCTCGGCGCTGACCAGCGGCACGGGCGGCCGCGAGGTGCGGCGCCTGATCTTGTGGGCAGCGATCTTCCTGCTGGCGGTGGCGGTGACCACGGCCGTGGTCGGGCTGGTGGTCTTCCAGCTGTTTTCCATCGATGAGGCCACGATCGCGCGCATCGGCGCTTTCGTCGCCCAGTCGGCCGACCGGGTCGATGTCGAATTCGCGATCAATCCGCTGCACGTCCACCCGGACGCCATCGCCGCGGGCTCCAACTGGTCGGCGTTCCTGCCGACCAACGTCTTTGCCGCCTTGAACGGCAATGACAGCATGAAGGTACTGATCTTCATGGCCGTGTTCGGCGCCGCCGCCGTGTCGACCGAGCGCCCGGCGGGCTACTCGCTGTTCCGGGCACTCGAGCACATCCAGGCGGCGTGCATCCGGGTGTTCGACTGGTGCAACCTCGTGGCGCCGCTCGGCATGGTGGCGCTGATCGCGCCGCAGATCGCCCTGATGGGCGCCGACGTCACCTCGATCCTCGGCATGTACATCTGGGCCTTCCTGACGGCCACCCTGCTGGTGGTGGCCGGGGCGGTCGTCGCCGCCTCGGTGGGCTTGCGTACCTCGCCGCGGGCCGTGCTCGCCGCCTTTGTGCGGCCGATGATGCTGGGCGCCGCCACGCGCCATACCACCCTCACCATCCCGCTGTCGCTCGAGGTGCTGAAGAACGAGCTCGGCGCCGCGGTGCGGCCGTGCGAGCTGTTCGTGCCGGTGGGGCTGAGCCTGCTGCGCTTCGGCACGATCATCTACTTCATCCTGGCGGCGCAGTTCATGGGCGCGCTGCTGGGACGCTCGTTCGGACCGGGCGAGCTCGCCTCGATCGCGCTGCTTTCGACCATCGCTTCCTTCGCGACCTTGGGCGTCAACGGACCGGCCGCGCTCACGCCGCTTGCCTCCGTGCTGCGCCCGTTCGGGCTTTCCTACGAGCTCGCCGTCCCCCTGATGGTGATCTTCGACCCCGTCGCCAACATGGTGCGCACGGCGACCAACGTGGCGCTGAATGCCGCCATTCCGGCGATCGCCGCCGGGCGCGAGACCTTGACATCGCCCGCGCCGGATGAAATATCCGCCCGGCAATGAGCCCGTTCGCCCTCCTCCGGTCGCGACGCCGCCGCTTTTCCAAGCGGCGTGAGAGCGCGCGCGCCTAGTCCCCGGACGAGCGCGACGTTTTCGTGAAGCCGCTGGCGAGGATCGAGCGGCTTTTTCTTTCTCCTTCTTCTCCAGCGGCCTGTTTCTGAGGCCCAACCTTTGCGAGAGAGAAGACCATGAGCAGCAACAAGACCAGGATCTTCATCGACGGCCAGCACGGCACCACCGGCCTGCAGATCCACGACCGGCTGAAGGACCGGCCGGACATCGAGCTGCTCGAGCTGCCGCTGGCCGACCGCAAGGACCTTGCCAAGCGCGCCGAGATCGCGAGAGCGGCCGACATCGCCGTGCTCTGCCTGCCTGACGCCGCGGCCAAGGAGCTGGTGGCGGCACTCGGCAACGCCGACACGGTGGTGATCGACGCCAGCACCGCCCATCGCGTGGCCGATGGCTGGACCTACGGCTTTCCGGAGTTGACCAAGGAGCATCGCCAGCAGCTCAGGGACTCCAATCGCATCAGCAATCCGGGCTGCTATCCGACCGGCGCCATCGCCATCCTGCGGCCGCTGGTCGATGCCGGCATCGTGCGCGCCGATTCGACGCCCGCCGTGTTCGGCGTCTCGGGCTACACCGGCGGCGGCAAGGAGCTGATCGCGGTCCATGAGAAACCCGGCGTCGAGCCGTTCGGCCTCTATGGGCTGGAGCTCACGCACAAGCACGTGCCCGAGATGCAGAAGTATTCCGGGCTGAGCCACGCGCCCTTGTTCGTGCCCTCGGTCGGCCACTATGCGCAGGGCATGCTGGTCACCGTGCCGATCACGCGCGACATCACCTCACGGCAGGTGTCGGCCAAGGACGTGCACGGCGTGCTCAGCGACTACTATGCCGGCGAGAAGTTCGTGCCGGTCCGGCCGCTCGCCGACCGCTCGTGGCTGGAGCGCGACCGCTTCCTGCGGGCCGACCGGCTGATCGACACCAACACCATGGAGCTGGCGGTCTACGGCAACGAGGCCGAGGGCAACGTGCTGGCCGTGGCCTCGCTCGACAATCTCGGCAAGGGAGCCTCGGGCGCGGCCGTGCAGTGCATCAACCTCAAGACCGGCGTCGACGAGGCGACGGGCCTTTCCGTCGCTTAGCCTCCCTCCCCCGTCTTCGGGGGACCTCCCTCCCCCGTCTTCGGGGGAGGTGTCAGCGTCTTACGCTGACGGAGGGGTCATGAGCGACATCACCATTGCGGCCCATGACCCCTTCGTTGCGGTATGACCGCGACACCTCCCCATAAGAATGGGGAGGAATGCTTTGAGCCAAGAGCTTCCATGTCCGACTCACTCATCATGCGACAGGCGGTGGCCGCCGATGCGGCCGCCGTGCGGGCGCTGACGCGCCAAGCCTATGCCAAGTGGGTCGCCGTCACCGGCCGGGAACCGCTGCCCATGCGCGTCGACTATGTCGAAGCGCTGGCCGCGCATCGCTTCGATCTCATTTTCGACGACCAGGTCCTAGTCGCCCTGGTCGAGACGGCGCGCGAGCCCGACCATCTCCTGATCGTCAATGTCGCGGTCCAGCCCGCCTGCCAGAAGCGCGGGCTTGGCCGTCGCCTGCTGGCCCACGCCGAGCGGCTGGCCGCCGAGGCGGGCTATCGCGAGATCCGGCTCTACACCAACAAGCTGATGGTCGAGAACATCGCGCTCTACACGCGCCTCGGCTATCGAATCGACCGCG
>JBPYDO010000030.1:0-4498 GCA_051985755.1 Reyranella sp.
GTCATAGAACTGCACGCCGTGCGGGCATTCGAGATCGTGCGGGGTCTTGGGCGTCAGCTCCAGCAATTCCATGCGCACGCTGTCGCGCGGGAAGTAGCGGTAGCCGCCGACCTCGAGGGTCTTGTCGCTCTTGGCGATCACCTTGCCTTGCCAGGTTGCCGTATGGGTCATGGGTCGAGCTCCTTTGCCGCATTAGGTGAGCGCCAGGCGACGGATTTCAAGCCGCAAGTTTTCACGCCGCCGCGAGCACTTGTGGTTTGAACGACGGTTCGGTGGCCTTGACGCTCGGCCGGGCCGCCATTTCGCCCAGCCAGCGCTTGCAATTGGGCGCCGCGTCGAGCACTGCTTTCAGCTCGGGAATGTCGGCGAAGTAGAACAGGAGCGGCGCCAGGTAGAGATCGGCGGCGCTGAAATTCGCGCCGGCGAGATACTTGCCCTTGCCGAGCTGGCGATCGAAATGCGGCAGCACCTCGCGCGTCTTGTCGAGGTACTTCTGCTGCATCTCGGCCGGCACCGGCAGGAAGCCGAAGCGCGCCGCCATGTAGCGCAGCGCGCCATTGACCAGCGAATCGCTGACCGCGCTCGACCACTGGTCGACCATCGCCGCCGCGCGCGGCTCGCCGGGCCACAGCTGCGTCCCGCCGAAAGTCCGCTCGAAGTAGCGCAGGATGGCGATCGATTCGAAGAGCGTGAGGTCGCCATGCACCATCGCCGGGATCTTGAGGAACGGGTTGAACGGCCCCATCTCGCCGGGCCGCGTCATGACCAGCTCGTAGTCGATGCCCTTTTCCTGGGCCGCCATCAGCACCGTGCGGGTGAAGGTGCTGGGCGGCATGCCGTGAACCTTGATCGTTGCCATGTTTGCCTCCTCTCAGTGAACGGGTCGTGCTGGGCGTTTCTCCTGTTCAGGCCAATTAGCCTCGGCCCAGGTAGGCCGCGAACTTGTCGAACGAGCCCTTCCAGCCCTCGTTGTGGCCGATGAAGCTCGCCTCGTCGGCGAACGGACCGTGCGTCAGGGTGAGCTCGGTCTTCTTGCCGAGCGCGCGGAACTCCACGCGCACCGTGGTCTCGTGGCCACGCGGCGTCGAAAAGTCCTCACCGCCGTGATGCGCCCAGGTGAAGACCAGAAGCTCCGGCCGCTTCACCTCGAGATAGACGCCGGAAGTGGCGAACCGCCCGCGCTTCTCATTGTATCCAGTGGCACTCCAGGCCCCGCCCGGGCGCACATCGAGCTCACATTGGTCGAGCCCGCAGCCCGGCGGACACATCCACGCCATGAACTGCTCGGCGTCGGTCCACGCCTTGAACACGCGCTCGCGGGCTGCGTCGAACACGCGGGTGAGGCGAAGTGTTCTGGTGTCGATCACGGTATCCATGAGCATCTCCCTAGTAGCGATCGTGCCGGCGCACCCAGGACATCGGGTGCTTGGGATCCTCGTCACGGCCCTTCGAGGTCATGTCGAGCAGGTGATAGGTGCCGTTCAGCACGTCGAGCCCGCGGGCGTAGGTCGAGTAGGTGCGGTAGATCGCGCCGTCGTCGCCCTTGCGGAAAGCCGAGAGCCCGGGCGCTTCCTGGCCGTAGGGCCTCATCGTGTCGAGATTGTATTTGCTGCCCTCTTCGTTGGGCTGGAACGACACGCCGAAATCGAAGTTGAAGTCGTTGTCGAGCGAGGACACCCAGCGCACCGTCCAGCCCATGCGCTTGCGATAGGCTTCGAGCTTGGCGATCGGCGCGCGCGAGACCAGCACGAAGGCGGTGTCGCGGTGCGCCAGATGGACGTCGACGCCGTTGAAATTGTCGGTCCAGAACGAGCAGCTGGGGCAGCCTTCGTTCCAGTCCGGCCCGAACATGAAATGCTGCACGATCAGCTGGCTCTTGCCGTCGAACAGGTCGGCGAGCGTCGCCTTGCCCGTCGGCGTCTCGAAGACGTACGGCTTCTCGACCTTCTGCCACGGCAATTCGCGGCGCTCGCGCGCCAGCTCGTCGCGCTGTCGCGTGAACTCCTTCTCCTTCACGAGCTGCGCCTTGGCCGCCTTCAGCCATTCTTCGCGCGAAACGATGCGATGTGTCGTCATGGTGCCCTCCTGAGGAAATCGCCGAGCTTGTCGAAGGCTTCGGTCCAGCCGCGGTTGTGCGCCGCGAGCGCCTGCTCTTCGTGGAAGACCGCCTGGGTGAAGACCATGTCGGTGCGTTCACCGGCCGGGTTGAACAGGATGGTGACGACACTCTCCTGGCCGCGCGGCGAGGCGAAGTCGTCCTTCTCGTGCCACGCCCAGGTGAAGACCAGCCGATGCGGCCGCTCGATCTCGAGGTAACGGCCCGACACGGTCGGACGAACGCGATCGAGATCGCGAGCGCCGGGAATGTTTCGGCCCTCGCCCATCAGCCGCCAGGCGCCGCCGACCCGGGCGTCGATCTCGCACACCACGGTCTTCATGTTGGCCGGCCCGAACCACTGGCCGAACTGTTCGGGATCGATCCAGGCCGCGAACACGCGGTCGGGCTCGGCGTCGAAGGTGCGGTTCATGCGCAGGATCAGGCCGGCAGCCGATTCAGCCATGGCGTTTTCCCTTCGCCGGTTTGGGTTTGTCGGGCTTGGTACGTTTCAAGAAAGCGTCCAGCCGGTCGAATTGTTGCTCCCAGAAGCGGCGGTAGAATTCGATCCAGTCGGCAGCGGCGCGCAGGCCCTCGCCGCGCAGCTCGCAGCGCCGCCACTGGGCATCGACATGGCGCTCGATCAGGCCGGCATCGCTCAGCACCCGAAGATGCCGCGACACCGCCGGCAGCGACATGTCGAACGGCTCGGCGAGCTCGCCCACCGTGGCCGCGCCCGTCGCCAGCCGGGCCAAGATGGCGCGGCGGGTCGGATCGGCCAGGGCGGAGAAGGTTTGCGAGAGCTGGTCCATGGGCAAAACTGTATTTAACGGACTAGTTAAATACGAAAAGCCGGCCTGTCAAGGGCCCTCGGAGGGCTTCCCGTCATTACCTGCTCGGTATTCGACCGCGCCCGGCAGCCCGCCGCAGGATGCGCCGCACAATTTGGGAGCATCGTATGAACACCGCTCTTGCCTCTCTCGCCGCCGTCGACAGCGACTCCTTCATCGAAACGAACGACGGCCAGCGTTTGTTCTACCGCGACACCGGGACTGGCCGGCCGGTGCTGTTCATCCACGGCTGGACCTTGAGCTCGGAGATTTGGCGCAGCCAGACGGCATCCCTCGCCGGGCACGGTCTGCGCGCCGTCGCCTACGATCGTCGCGGCCATGGCCAGTCGAGCAAGCCCGACGCCGGCTACGACTACGACAGGCTGGCGGCCGATCTCGCGGCTGTGATCGACAATCTCGACCTCACGCAGGTGATCCTGGTCGGCCATTCGATGGGCGCGGGCGAAGTGGTGCGCTACCTGACCCGTCACGGCGCGGGCCGCATCGCACGCGTCATGCTGGTGGCGCCAACGACACCCTTCCCGCTCAAGACGCCGGACAATCCCGAAGGCGTCGACGGTGCGATGTACGATCAGGCCGTGGCGGCGCTGCAGGCCGATCGCGATGCCTACTTCAAGGCCGGCACGGCTGCGTTCATCGGTGCCACTCCCCCCGCCGAGCTGCGGGACTGGGCCATGAACATCGCCGTGCAAGCATCTGTGCCGGCCGAGATCGGCTGCATGCGCGCCTTCTCCGCGACCGACTTCCGGCCGGAGATGAAGGCCGTGACCGTGCCGACCCTGATCGTCTACGGCACCGCCGATTCGCCCATGGTGCCGGTCAATGCGCGGCGCACCCACGCCGCGATCGCCGGCAGCCGGCTCAGCGTCTACGACGGCGCGCCGCACGCGCTCTTCCTCACCGACGCCGAGCGCTTCAATCGCGAGCTGCTGGCCTTCGCCAGGAGTTGACTTGAGGCGATCCGGCGGGCGTGATCGGCGGGCAACATCGAACGAGGTCGCCATGCTGATCGTGCTCGCCGAGGCCAGGATCGATCCCGCCCAACTCGATCAGGTGCGTGGCTTCGCCCGGCCGATGATCGAGGCATCGCGCGCCGAACCGGGGTGCGTCAGCTACGACTATGCGACGGACCTGCTGGAGCCTGACCTGGTGCGCATCGTCGAGCGCTGGAAGGACTGGCAGGCGCTGCACGACCACTTCGCCACGCCGCACATGGTGGCCTTCGCGCAAGGCCTGCGCGCGCTCAAGCCGAAGTCGGTCACCGTGAAGTGCTGGGAGCTCGGCGCCGAGATGAAGATGCCGGGGAGCTAGGGACGCTCGGTAGCAATTCCACACATGCCGAGGGAAGGTCTGGGTTCTTATCCTCCGAGTTTCGGGCGGATTACTTTCGCAAAAGCCTGTAGCTGCGTCTCCGGCATGTCGTAACCGCCGGCGAGGTCATGAGCCGGAAACAAGAACACGTGCTCAACGCCCGCTTCCTCGCGTGCTTGTAGGAGCCGCTCGGCGCAGCGCTCCGGCGGCCCGAAAAGCCCGAACGCATTGGCAATATGAC
>JBPYDO010000031.1:0-14600 GCA_051985755.1 Reyranella sp.
GCGCCATCGCCGGCGCCGCGATCGGTGGCACCACGGGCAGCGCCGTGGTCGGCGCCCTGTTGGGCGCCGTCGGCGGCGGCATCGCCGGCACCGCCATCGACCGCAACTCGCCGCGCCGCGGCATCGCCGTGACAGTCCAGAAGGACGACGGCTCGACGGTCACCATCGCCCAGAAGGACGACGGCGATGTGCAGATGGGCGATCGCGTGGTGATCGTCTACGACCGCAACAACGTGGCGAAGGCGGTGCGTGACACATCGGGTCGCCCGGATGTGCAGTATTCGCCGCCGCCGTCGAGCGGCCCCTATAACGCGCCGCCGCCACCCCCGCCCGGCTATCGTTCCTGACGAGCAGCCTGTCGCCGGTCGTTTGGGGCATAGCGGGGCGTAGCGCGCCCGAGTAGCGGGGCCTATATAGGCCCCGCCATGGCCAGAAACTCCCTCGGTCTAGACAAGGCGCCGGGCGACACCCGCGTGGTGGTCGCCATGTCGGGCGGCGTCGATTCGTCGGTGACGGCGGCGCTGCTCAGGGACCAGGGCTATGACGTGGTGGGCGTCACCCTGCAGCTCTACGACCATGGCGCCGCGGCTGGCCATAGCCGCGCCTGCTGCGCCGGCCAGGACATCCACGACGCCCGCGAGGTCGCCGCGCGGCTCGCCATCCCGCACTACGTGCTCGACTACGAGAGCCGCTTTCGCGCCGAGGTGATGGACGCCTTCGCCGACTCCTACCTGCGCGGCGAGACGCCGGTGCCCTGCATCGCCTGCAATCGCACCGTCAAGTTCCGCGACCTGATGAAGACCGCGCTCGACCTGGGCGCCGAGGCGCTGGCGACCGGCCATTATGTGCGGCGCGTGATCGGCGAGCAGGGGCCTGAGTTGCACCGCGCCCTCGATCCGGCGCGCGACCAGAGCTACTTCCTGTTCGGCACCACGCCGGAACAGCTCGACTACCTGCGCTTTCCGCTGGGCCATCTGCCCAAGAGCGAGACGCGCGCCCTGGCCGAACGCTTCGGCCTTAGCGTGGCCGACAAGCCCGACAGCCAGGACATCTGCTTCGTGCCCAAGGGCGACTATGCAGAGGTGGTGCGCAAGCTCAGACCCGAGGCCAACGACCCCGGCGAGATCGTCGACCTCGCCGGGCACGTGGTCGGCCGCCACGACGGCATCGTCGGCTTCACCGTCGGCCAGCGCCGTGGCTTGGCCCTTGGCGAGCGCACCGGCACCGACAACGATCCGCTCTACGTCGTGCGGCTCGAGCCCGAGGTCCGTCGCGTCGTCGTTGGGCCCAAGAGCGCGCTTGGCCGCAACGAGGTGGCTCTGTACGGCGTGAACTGGATCGGCCCGCCCTTCGCCGGCGAGCAGGCGGCGCTGGTGCGCGTGCGCTCGGCCCAGCCGCTGCGGCCGGCGATGGTCGCGCGCGACGGCGAAGCGTGGAGCGTGCGCTTCGCCGAGCCCGAGTTCGGCGTGTCGCCCGGCCAGGCCTGCGTGTTCTATGACGCGGGCAACGGCAGCCGCGTGCTGGGCGGCGGATTCATCAGGAGGGTCGCATGATGAAGTTCGACCATCTCAACCTGCCGGTCAGCGACCTCGAGCGCTCGCGCGCCTGGTACCTCGCGACGCTCGGGCTCAAGGTCGAGTTCGAGGTGCCCGACCGCCGCACCGTGGCGCTGAACGACGGCGAGGGCTTCGCGATCTTCCTGCAGGAGCGCACCGGCGTCGCACCCAATGGCACCGCGCTCTGGTTCCAGGTTGACGACGTCGATGCCACCCATGCGGCGTGGAAGTCCCGCGGCGTCGCGTTTGCGCACGACCCTAAGAAGACTTTCTGGGGCTACGGTGCCGAACTTACCGACCCCGACGGCTATCTCGTGCGCCTGTGGGACGAGCGCACGATGCGCAGGTAGCACCGGCGCCTCAGGCCTCGTCGCTGAGGCCGAATACCGGCTGTGCGACGCTGAAGCCGGCAAGCTCGAATTCGCCCACCAGCGCCAGGGGTTGAGCGCAATGGCGACTGAATGCGCCGGAAACCAGCACGGTGCGGCCGAGCTTGCCGGTCAGTTTCTCGATACGCGCGGCCAGATTGACGGCCGGCCCGATACAGGTGAAGTCGAGGCGATTGCCGCTGCCGACATTGCCGTACATCACTTCGCCGACGTGAAGCGCCAGGCCAAAGCGCACGGTGTCGGCTGCCAGGGACGCGTTGAGGGCAGCGACGTTGTCGCGCGCCTCGATGGCTGCGGCCACCGCGCCGGCGCATGCTTCGACCAGACCGTTCCCTTGGTCTGAGGTGGGAAAGATCGCGAGAAGCCCGTCGCCCATGAACTTCAGAACCTCGCCGCCGTGGGCGAGGATCGCCGGTATTTGGCAGTCGAAGTATCGATTGAGAAGGTCGATCAGCGCCTGCGGTGCCAGCCGGTCCGAACGCACGGTAAAGCCACGCATATCCGAGAGCCAGATCGCCGCCTCGATCGCCCGGGTGTCGCCGCGCCGTATGGCGCCCGACAGGATACGCGCACCGGCGTTATGGCCGACATAGGTGTCGAGGAGATTGATGGCAGTTCTGCGCAAGGCGTAGATCTCTGCGACCCGTGCGAACGGCGCGACGACGGAGTCAATCGCCGCGATCTGGTCATCGCTGAAGCCGCCGGGCTGGCGGGTGGCCCAGGTCGAGGCATGGATCGAGCCATCGCTGAAAACGAGCGGCCGCGCCACGTACTCGGTCGCTCCTTCCCCGTGAAGGCGCGCGAGCAGCGCGGAGTCGGAGCAAGCGGTGGCGTCGACCAAGAGCCGGCGGAAGCCCTCGCCCGTCTCGTACACCGAGGCGAGGAGCCTGTCGTTGATCTCCGGACCGTCGGAAATTTCGTAGGACGCCTCCGTGATCTCGGTGCCGCTGCCTTGCCACCACTGGAAGCGACGCCCCATCACCTGCGGATGCAGGGTGCGAACGAACACCGCGGCACGCCACAGCGGAACGTCCGCGGCGAGGAGGCGCTCGCACAGCACCGCCACAAGATCCTGCGGCCTTGTCACCGAAAGCGCGCCACCGACCAGCCAGTCGACAATCGACCGCGTGCGGGCAGCGGTTGTCATGCGCGGCGATCGAGCAGGTACGAGCCGAGGGTCAGGACAAACCCCAGCGCGACGATGGCGACCAGGACAAGAAATAAGGGGTCGCGCGTCATGGCGTAGAACGCGACGATGCAGGCTATGAAGAAGGCGCGGATGAACAGCGTCGCAGGATAGAGGTCGTTGGCGCGCGCCCGGATCATGCCGAAGATCGACAATCCCATGCCGCTCATCAGCATTCCCGAGACGCGCGGGAAGATATCGCCATAGTCTCCGGTCGATTGCAGGAACCTGAGGGTGCCACGCGGCGCCAGCAGCAGGCCGAGTCCGATGACGGAGAGATAGGACGCCAGGTAGAACAAGCTCAGCCTGGTCCTGGTCATTGGGAGATCCCGCGTCCGTTGGAGCGGTGCCGGGTCGATGGCCGCGTGCCGGCAATGTCGGCCGCGTCGGCCGGCGGTGGAAGACGATACTCGCCGCCATTCGCCGCCAAACCATCGCGCTCCCATTTGTGCGCGCGGATGGCGCGAATGAGGTGCTGGACGGGAAGGGGCTGGGGGCGTCCGGCCACGGTGACCAGGGACACGTCGCGCTGCAGCGCCGGCTCGGCTAGAGGCCGCGCCAGAGTGCCGCGTCCGAGATGCAGGTTCTCCGGCATGATGGTGACGCCGCGGCCGGCGGCGATCATCATCTGGACCCAATCCTCGCGCTCGCAGCGATAGACGATCCTCGGTTCGAAGCCGTGGCGGCGACAAGTCGCGAGCAGCAGCGCCCACTTTTCGCAATTGGTCCGCAACAGGAAATTTTCGCCCTTGAGATCTGCGAGACGCACGCATTGCTTTCGCTCGAAGCGATGCGCCCGCGGAAACACTACGACGACACGTTCGCCATAGAGCCGGTACTGCCGCAGTCGCCGATTGGTGGGCTCGATGGGCGCGGTCAACGCCACATCGAGGCCGCCGTTCAGCAGCAGCTCCTTGATCCGTGCGACCTCTCCTTCGACAAGGGCAACCTCGATCCCGGGATGCCGGGCGCCGAAGCCGGCCAGGAACGGCGCCAGGCAGATCGGACCGACCGACGGCACGATGCCAAGTCGCAGCGGCTTCTCCTCTGCGTTGAGGAAGCGATGGGCCGCGACCCTGGTGTTGTCGGCATGCGCCAGCACTTCTTCCAGCATCGGCCGCACCAGGCGGCCGAGCTCGGTCAGGTGCGTCAGTCGTCGCTCGCGCCGGATCAGGAGGCCGCCCAGCTCCTGCTCGAGCTTCTGGACAGCGCGTGTCAGCGACGGCGAGCTCACCCGGCAGCGCTCGGCCGCACGCGCGAAATTCAGCGTCTCACATAGCGCCACGAAATACCGGATCTGATAGAGCTCCATGGGCCCCCGCAGGCCTTTGTGCGGCCGCCATCAGAATTGCCGCAGGCCACGGTGCACAAGCGCTTACTGCAAAATCCCGGGCGGCTCGCGGTAAAGTGAGCCGCCGCGCCCGTCCACGCGCCCGTCTTAATGGCGTTGGAGGCCAATTCAGTGCTTTGCAGGCCAATCCGCGACGCCCGGGACCTGTGCCTTTCAGTAATCATCCCGCATGATCGCGCCGCAGACACGCGCCAGCCAAGGCGCGGCGCGGGGAGACGACGATGACAAGACAGGGCGGCGACAAAAGCACCTGCGCGGCGTTCTGGGTCAAGGGTGTCGCGCAAGCGTTGAAGGCGGAAGGGCTCGATGTCGCGGCTCTTCTCGATGAGGCCGGGCTCGACGCGGCGCTGCTCGGCGATCCCGAATCAAGGTTCGCAACCGAACGGGTCAGCCGTTTGTGGCAGCTTGCAGTCGCGCGCTCCGGCAACCCGGCGATCGGGCTGGCGAATTCGAGCGTCGCGAAACCCGGGAGCTTCGACCTGGTCGGCTATGCCATGATGTCGTCGCCGCACTTGCTCGGCATCCTCGAAAGGCTCGGCCGCTTCGTCGCCGTCGTTAGCGACGCCGCCAGCATCGCAATCACAGAAAGCGGCGAAGGATTCCGGATGACCCTCGATCTGTCCGGCGGCGGCCAGCCCGTGCCGCGGCAGCGCTTCGAGTTCGATCTGATGACCATTCTGTCCTTCTGCCGCTGGGTCACTCATCTCGATTTGCGCCCCTTGGCGCTCGAACTGAGGTTCCCGCCGCCAGCCGACCCGCGGCCGTTTCGGGAAGCCTTCAAATGCAACCTGCGCTTCGGCGCGCCGCTGAACGCGCTGCTGTTTTCCCGCACCGACGCCATGACGCCCCTGTCGACGGCGCACCCGGTTCTCGCGCAGATGCACGAGCGGCTCGCCAGCGAGCATCTTCATCGGCTCGATCAAGCACCGGTCAGCCGCAAAGCCCGCGCCACCATCATCAGCCGCTTGCCCGACGGCGAACCGGCACGCACCGACGTCGCCCGAGCGCTGGAGATGAGCGAACGCTCCCTGCAGAGGCGTCTCGAGGCGGAAGGAACCACCTATCTCCGCCTTCTCGATGACACGCGTCGCGAGCTGGCGCAGCAATATCTCGGTCAGACCGACGTCTCGCTCGCCGAGATCAGCTTTCTGCTGGGCTTCGCCAACCAGAGCAGCTTCTACCGCGCCTCCCGGCGGTGGTTCGGCGTGTCGCCCCGGCAGTATCGTATCCGTCTTGCCGGGGCTCGACGCTCCCGTTCGTAGCGCTCGCTTTCACCTTCGCGATATCTGGCCGCTATCAATTCAATTCGCCTTGCGAATGGTCGGCTGGCTTACGCTTCGCGGCCCACCCCGGGGGAGAGCCTCATGAACACCTTCGTCACTGTCTCCTACGACTGGTCGCGAGCCATCGCCGGCTATTTCGCGTGGGCGGCGCCGCTTGCCGTGCGCATCACCGTCGGCATCGTCTTCATGGGTACTGGCTGGACCAAGCTCACGCACCTCGCGAAGATCACCGAGAATTTCCGCGGGCTCGGCATTCCCGCACCCGAAATCCTCACACCCTTCGTCTCGGGAGTTGAGTTCTTTGGCGGCATTCTGCTGCTGCTCGGCCTGCTCACCCGCTTCGCCAGCGTGCCGCTGATGATCACCATGGTCGTCGCCATCATGTCAGCCAAGACCGACGACATCGATTCGCTCGAGAGCTTCCTCGGCCTGGAAGAGGTCTCTTACTTCGTGATGTTCGCCTGGCTCGGCATCGCCGGCCCCGGCCCGGTGTCACTCGACCATTTCATCCTGAAGGCATTTCGGCCCAGCCGGTTGCCGGCGGAGCACGGTGCGTAGGCGCACGACTCCAAATCTGGTTTCTCCGGGCGCACGTATTCAATGCGCAACTAGTATTTAAACGGAACGCTGCCTCGGCGCATAAGTCCCTTGATGCGCGGCAGTCGACGCGCAGACGCGAACCTTCCTTTGCGGAACGCTGTTCGGCAAGCGGTAGGGCCAAGCAACAGGACGAGGCGCATGATTCGGCGGAAGACCGCGTCCCATGGTTGAGTTTCGCGAGCCCGCGATGCCGGCTGTGGAGCCTCTTGCGGCTCAGCGGCCGACCGCGCGCGAGCTTACCCGAGCGGAGGTGCGCCTCGCGAGGCCGCGCGTCGTCATCGTCGGTGCCGGGTTCGGCGGCTTGGCCGCCGCGCGTGCGCTCGCCGGCGCGCCGGTCGACATCACGGTGATCGACCGGCACAACTATCACCTTTTTCAGCCCCTGCTCTATCAGGTGGCGACGGCGGGCCTGTCTCCCACCGACATCGCTTGGCCGATCCGGGCGATCCTGCGGCGGCAGAAGAACGCCGAGGTGCTGCTGGGAACGGCGACGGGCGTCGACAAGGGGGCGTGTGCCGTCGTGCTCGGCGAGCGACGCGTTGCCTACGACTATCTCATTCTGGCGACCGGCGCGCGGCATGCCTACTTCGGCCATGACGATTGGGAAACCGTGGCGCCGGGGCTGAAGACGATCGACGACGCGACCGCGATGCGTCGCCGGATTCTGATGGCGTTCGAGGCGGCGGAATGCAGCGACGACCCCTCGGAGCGGCAAAGCCTCATGACCTTTGTCATCGTCGGAGCCGGCCCGACCGGCGTGGAACTTGCCGGCGCGATCGCCGAGCTGGCCTGCGTGGCGTTCGCCGCCGACTTCCGGCGCATCGATCCCGGGCAGACCCGGATCGTGCTGGTGGAGGCCGGTCCCCGCGTGCTGCCGACATTCCCCGAGAGCCTGTCGAAGGCCGCCTCCTGCGCGCTCGAGAACCTGGGCGTAGAGCTGCGGTTCGGCAAGCCGGTGACCGAGTGCGACCGCGAGGGCGTGGCGATCGGCAGCGAGCGCCTCGCGTGCCGTACCGTGCTCTGGGCGGCCGGTGTCGCCGCCTCGCCGGTGGCGCGCTGGCTCGGTGTTCCCGCAGACAGGGCGGGCCGCGTCAGTGTCGGCCCCGATTTCAGCCTCCCCGATCACCCCGACATCTTCGTCATCGGCGACGCCGCCCACGCGCTCGACACCGCAGGCAAGGCCCTGCCGGGCGTTGCGCCTGTCGCCAAGCAGCAGGGTGAATTCGTGGGGCGGGTGATCCGCGCGCGGGCCCAGGGCCGTCCGCCGCCTGGTCCGTTCCGCTACCGCGACCGTGGCAACCTCGCGACCATCGGCCGAAAGGCCGCGGTCGCCGATTTCGGTTTCGTCCGGCTGTCGGGATGGCTCGCCTGGTTGCTGTGGAGCCTGGTCCACATCTATTTCCTGATCGGCTTGCGCAATCGCATCGTTGTCGCGCTCGCCTGGTTCTGGGCATACGTGACCTTCGAGCGCGGCGCGCGGCTCATCACCGGCGGGGCCGGCGACGTGCCCGGCGGCCTTCCAGGTCAACCACAACGCACCGCCAACGAGCGATAGGAGTCGCAACATGCTCAGGGGAAAGACAGCGATCGTGACGGGTTCGACCAGCGGCATCGGCCTCGGCATCGCCGAGGCTTTCGCGAGCTGCGGCTGCGGCGTGGTGATCAATGGCCTGGGTGATGCGGGAGAGATCGATGACCTGCGAGCCCGGCTCGCGCGCACGCACAACGTCCCGGTGGTCTACAACGCCGCCGACATGGGCCGACCGGAGGCGATCGCTTCCATGGTCGCCGACACCGAACGGGAGTTCGGGGCCGTCGACATCCTGGTCAACAACGCCGGTATCCAGCACGTGGCGCCGATCGAGGAGTTTCCGGTCGACAAATGGAACGCCATCATTTCCATCAATCTCGCGGCGTCCTTCCACAGTATTCGCCATGCCGTGCCTGGCATGAAGGAGCGCGGCTGGGGACGGATCATAAACGTCGCTTCGGCGCATGCCTTGGTGGCGTCGCCGTTCAAGAGCGCCTACGTCGCCGCCAAGCACGGGATTGCCGGCCTCATCAAGACCGTGGCGCTCGAAGTCGCGGAGCACGGCATCACCGCCAACGCGATCTGCCCGGGCTACGTGCTGACGCCGCTCGTCGAGCACCAGATTCCCGATACCGCCAGAGCGCGCGGCATCACCAAGGAAGAGGTTGTGAAGGACGTCCTGCTTGCCGCCCAGCCGACCAAGAAATTCGTTGCCGTCGGCGAGATTGCCGCCTTGGCCGTCTTCCTCGCCTCCGACGAGGCCAGCTCGATCACCGGCGCCATCCTCCCGGTGGACGGCGGCTGGACCGCTCACTGAGGAGGCCGCCATGGATGACCAACTGATCCTCGACCTGCCGTCGATGCCGCTGGCCGCGCCGTCCTATCCGCGCGGACCCTATCGCTTCATCGATCGCGAGTATCTCATCGTCAGCTACGAATCGGATCCCGACGCGATCCGCGCCGCGCTGCCGGCGCCATTGCAGCCGGACGGCAGCAACACCGTGCTGTGCGAATTCATTCGCATGCCGGATTCCGCCGGCTTCGGCGACTATACCGAATCGGGCCTGGTCATCCCGGCGCGGTTCGACGACAAGCCGGTCAATTTCACGGCGCAGATGTATCTCGACGACGAGCCGCCGATCGCTGGCGGCCGCGAGATCTGGGGGTTTCCCAAGAAGAACGCCAGTCCCCGGCTGTCGATCGTTCACGACACGCTGACCGGCGTCCTCGAATATGCCGGTGTTGTCGTCGCGGTGGCGACGATGGGCTACAAGCACCAGCACCTGCTCTACGACGTCGCCGGGCGCCGGCAATGCAGCGCCGAGTCGATCGTCGAGCGAATGAGCAAGACCCAGGTCAACCTGAAGATCATCCCCCACGTCGACGGAACGCCGGCGATCGCCCAGCTGGTCGCCTACGAGCTCGACGACATCCAAGTGAAGGGCGCTTGGTCCGGGCCGGCGCGCCTGCAGCTGCACGCCCATGTCAATGCGCCGGTGGCCGACCTGCCGGTGCGCAGGGCTGTGGGCGGCGTGCATTTCCTGGCGGACCTTACGCTACCCTACGGGCGGGTGCTGCACGACTATCTGAGGCCACGATGGCGCCCTGCGACATGAAACAGACCATGCGTGGCGCCCCCGAGCCGGCAACGCCGGCATCCGGTGTCAGCGGCGGCGAGCGCCCGGTGGGGCAGGTCGTGCTGGTACTGCAGGGCGGCGGCGCACTGGGCGCCTATCAGGCGGGCGTCTACCAGGCGCTCGCCGAAAGCGGCATCGAGCCGGATTGGGTGATCGGGACGTCGATCGGCGCGATCAACGCCGCCATCATCGCCGGCAACCCGCCGCAATCGCGGCTCGAGCGCTTGCAGGCGTTCTGGTCGCGCGTCGGCAATGGGCGCCAATTCGACGACGCCTGGAGCCCGTCGATCGTCGGCAATGCGTTGGCCAGCATGCAGATCCTCGCCGGCGGCGTCCCCGGCTTCTTCCAGCCCAACATCGCGGCCCTCTGGAATCTGCACCTGCCGCTCGGCATCGAGCGCGCCGCCTTCTACTCGACCGAACCGCTCCGCAAGACGCTCGCCGAGCTGGTCGACTTCGACTACATCAATCAACAGCACATGCGCCTGACCGTTGGAGCGGTCAATGCGCGCACCGGCCGCATGCGCTACTTCGATTGCCGCGACAGCACGGTTGGGCTCGAGCACGTCATGGCCTCGGGGGCGCTGCCGCCGGGCTTCCCGGCCGTCTGCATCGACGGCGAGCCGTACTGGGACGGCGGCGTCTACTCCAACACGCCGATCGAGGTGGTGCTCGACGACAATCCGCGCCGCGATTCGCTGATCTTCTCGGTCAACATGTGGCATGCCGAGGGCGCGGAGCCGAAATCGATCTGGCAGGTGCTCGGTCGCCACAAGGACATCCAGTACGCCAGCCGCCTCGAGAGCCACATCGAGCGCCAGGAGCAGATTCACCGGCTGCGGCACGTGGTCCGCGAGCTGGTCAAGCACATCCCCGCCGACCGGCAGCAGGATCCCGAGATCCAGGCGCTCGCGTCCTATGGCTGCCGCACCACGATGCACCTGGTGCGCCTTCTGGCGCCCCGCCTCGACCATGAGGATCACACCAAGGACATCGACTTCACGCGCGCCGGCATCCGCACCCGATGGGGCGCCGGCTATGAGCACACCAGGCGGGTGCTCGAGCGAAGGCCCTGGCGGTGCGATCTCGCCCCTCTGCAAGCCGTGATTGTCCATAAGCACGACAAATGACGCACGAGGAGGAGCGAAGATGCCGAACGATGTCATGAAGACGGTGCGGTGCCCCGAAGCGCAGGCGCTCGGCGAGACCTGGCATGCGACCAGCACTGCCTTGCTCAACGGCCACCACCAGGCGCTCACGCAAATGCTGCAGACGATGCAGGGCATCTCCAACGAGATTTCCCAGCTCGCCCAGATGCGCCTGCAGCTCATGCTGGAGGCATGGTCGGCGCTGGCCGCCTGTCGTAGTCCGGACGAGGTGACCGAGCGCAGCAAGATCATCACCGCCAAGCTGATCGATCATTGCTCCGGAGAGATCGTCAAGCTTTCGCAGATCACCATGAGAATGGCGCTGGTGCAGCCGGCGGATCGCGTCGCTGACCGGTCGCCCTGAGGATCGCCACACGATTCCGCAAGGCCCGGGGTCGGGCGGACGGCTGCGGTGAGCGCATTGGATCCGGCGGTGCTTGACCTCGTGGCCTTCGGCTATTTTCTCGCGTGCTGGATCGGCTTCGGACGGCTTTCCCTGTGGCGCGCGCACACCCGGCCGAGCCTCCTCGCGGCGCTTCGCGTGTTCCGGCATCGCTGGATCGTGCGCTTGTGCCGGCGTGAGAACCGTCAGTCGGACGCGACGGTCCTTGGCAACCTGGTGCGCGGGGCGTTGTTCTTCTCGTCAACCACCGTGCTTATCCTTGGCGGCCTGTTCGCGCTGCTCGGCACGGCGCAAAAGGTGATCGACGTCGTCGCCCAGCTGCCCTTTACCGGGCCGTTTTCGCTCCGCCTGTGGGAAGCGAAGGTGATGCTCCTCATGTACATCTTCATCTACGCCTTCTTCAAATTCACCTGGTCAGCTTGGCTGTACAACGCGCTCTCCATCGTCGTCGGCGCCGCGCCCGAACCGGAGGCGGCACAATCGGCGCACGAGTCCTACATCACCTGCGCGGCAAACCTCGCCGCGCTCGCCGGGGAGAGCTTCAACCACGGGATCAGGGCCTACTATTTTTCGGTCGCGGCCGTGACGTGGTTCCTGCATCCGCTGGTGCTTGCCGTTGCGTCGACCTGGGTGGCCTGCATCCTGTATCGGAGGGAATTCGCGTCGCCGACGCTGGCAGCCTTGCTCATCCAGGCGGAGCAGGCCGGCGCCTGCGCGCCCGATCGCCGGGTCATTCCTTGACAGTCCGGCGCCCGAACCCCTAATACCGCGCACCCATTGGCTGGGTAGCTCAGCTGGTTAGAGCACGGCACTCATAATGCCGGGGTCGGCGGTTCAAGTCCGCCCCCAGCTACCAACTCCTCTAAAGCGCAATAAAACCGGGCTTTTGAACCCACCCCTCAGAAGAGGGGTGGGTTGGCGTTCTTGGGGCGTTTCTCCAAAAGAAACGAGCCGCCCGGTGAACCTCCGATCGATCCGCCCCATGCCCCTAGACCAGCCCGTCGGCGCAACCCAAAGCGCGCGACCTGGGCGACGATGACGTGACGCAATTTACTAGGAGAAAGGTCGCTTACCTGGGAATCTTCCAACCGCGCGGTGGCCGACCCCAGGTATAGAAGCTCCCATTCTCGTCACTGAACCAATGGGCGACGACCACATCACCCGGATCCAGAATGCTGAAGCTGTGGGCACGGAACTCCTCTGCAGTGAGAACGGTCGGGGCAGCGTTGGAGGCCGCAATCGAGCCAAGCGTCAGCGAGGTGCATAGCAATGCAACGAGAAGGAGACCTTGCACGCGGTTCCGCCGCTCCAGGCGCTGCAAGCGCTCTTCAATGTTGGCGTTGATCAAATCGTTCATAGGACCTCCGGAAAGCCGCTCTTGCTATGGAGGGGGCGGCGAGTGTTCACCATTGACGGTGATGCTCTCGCTTCGGCGTCGGGCGACTTAGCGGGGGAAGGCTTTATGGTAGAAGCTCCCCTTCTCGTCACTGTACCAACGGTCGACGACTGCACCGCCGGGATCCAGGAGGCTGAAGCTGTGGGCCCGGACTTCATCTGCAGTGATGACGGTCGGCTGCGCGTTGGATACCGCGATCGAGCCGAGTGTCAGCGAGGCGCAGAGCAAAGCAACGAGAACACGGCCTTGCACGCGGTTTTGCCGCTCCAGGCGCCGCACGCGCATCTCGAGGTCGGCTTCAGGCAAATCGCTCGGTTTCACGGGACCTCCTCCACACAGTTATAGTCGCCGGTCATTTCGACCAGGACTGAGTGTAGCCCGAAAATCATCCCAACCCGACCGGCGTATTTTCTTACTTCCAACACTCAAGCTGAACGCTCGCTCCTTAGCAGGCAAGCCGGAATCCGGCCCCGCCCCGGCCTCGGCGCATCCTGAGCAGCGTGACCACCCCGCGTTACCGCTCTCCGGGGGCGCAGCGAGCATCGGAATTGCACCCGATGCTCGCCACACGTTCGATCAGTTCGGCTTCAGTCTCAGGCGCACGGCCTCTACCCAGTCGACGGTGTGCGCCGCGACATCCTCGGAATCGGTGGCCACGATCTGCGCCCCGAAGTTTTCCCGATCCAAGAGTGGGCATCCGGCAGAAGGATGCAAATGTCTCCGGGTTCAACGTCGGTGTGAACGCAGGCGAAGATGCCGGGCAAACGATCTTTCACTGCCACGTTCACCTAATCCCGAGGCGCAAAGGTGTCTTGCCAGAGGTCCTGGACATCGGGCGGTTGGGTTCGTAGCAGGTCAGGCTGCATGGGCGGCAACACGGAGGGGTGAGTTCAACCCACCCGCGATGCTCTAACCCCATGATGCAATAAGCTTGTCACCGTCCGCCCCCAGCTACCAATTCGCCCCCGGTCTTCTGCGGCCGGGGGCTTTCATTTGGGGTCTTTCTTCGCCACCTTGGGACCATGGCCGACGCTCACGGACATACCCATCCCCGCACCGACGTCGTGGTCGTCGGTGCGGGTCCGGTCGGCCTGTTCACCGTCTTCGAATGCGGCATGGTGCGGCTCTCGTGCCATGTCGTCGACGTGCTCGACGACGCGGGCGGCCAGTGCACGGCGCTCTACCCCGAGAAGCCGATCTTCGACATCCCGGGCTTCCCGCGCATCGAGGCCACCGAACTGGTGGTGCGCCTGAAGGCGCAGGCCTCGCCCTTCAAGCCGGTCTATCACCTCGGCCAGCAAGTGCAGGCGCTGGAGCAGGCGGGTGGCGGCTTGTGGCGCCTCACGACCTCGAAAGGCACGGTGCTCGAAGCCAAGGCGGTGATCGTCGCGGCCGGCGTCGGCGCCTTCGGTCCCAACCGGCCGCCGCTCGCCGGCATCGAGGCCTTCGAGGGCAAGAGCGTCTTCTACTATGTGACGCAGCGCGAGAACTTCCGCGGCAAGCGCGTGGTGATCGCGGGCGGCGGCGACAGCGCCGTCGACTGGGCGCTGTCGCTGGCCGAGATCGCGGCCGGCGTCTCGGTGGTCCATCGCCGCGAAAAATTCCGCGCCGCGCCGGAGAGCGAGGCGCAGCTCAAGGCGCTGGCCAAGGCCGGCAAGATCGAGCTGGTCGTGCCGTATCAGCTGCAAGGCCTGGAAGGCACCGCCGGAAACCTGAAAGCGGTGACGGTCGCCACGCTCGATGGCGACGCCAAGAGGATTGCCGCGGACGTGTTGCTGCCGTTCTTCGGTCTTTCCATGGAACTGGGGCCGATCGCCGACTGGGGCCTGGCGCTGGAGCGCAACCAGATTTCAATCGATCCCTCGACCACCGCGACCAGCAAGCCCGGCATCTTCGCGGTCGGCGACGTCGTCGCCTATCCTGGCAAGCTGAAGCTGATCCTGACCGGCTTCGCCGAGGCCGCCATCGCCGCTCGCTCGGCCTATGCGCTGGTGCATCCCGACACGGCGCTGCATTTCGAGTATTCTACCCTGACGGGGGTGCCGACGAGCTGACATGCACAAGTTCCTCTATTTCTCGCTCGCCGCGATCGTCATCACCGGAGGGCTGGGTGTTTTCGA
>JBPYDO010000032.1:0-6583 GCA_051985755.1 Reyranella sp.
GGCATGGCCGACACCAGTTTCAAGGTCGACGAGGCAATCCGCCCCCGCCGGCCGCGCGTCTACAGTCGGGGACCGGGCGGCCTTGTCGCCGGGGACTACATCGATCTGCCGCAGGAGCCCGAGTTCCACATGGGCGGCGGCGGGCTCTATTCGACGATCGGCGACTACCTGACATTCACGCGGGCGATACTCGCCGGCGGCGGCGCCATCCTGAAGCCTGAGACCGTGGCATTGATGTCGAGCAACGCCATGGGCGACGTCACCTGCCGGCCGATCAAGAGCCAGATGCCCGAACGCAGCACCGACCTCGACTTCGTTGACGGCATGAAGTGGGGGCTCAGCTTCATGATCAACCCGACGGCCTTCCCCGGCCGCCGCTCGGCCGGCAGCCTCACCTGGGGCGGGCTCGCCAATTCCTACTTTTGGATCGACTCGGTGAAGAAGGTGACCGGCGTGTGGGCAACGCAGCTCTTGCCGTTCTACGATCCACGCGCCGTGGCGGCGTTCGAGAACTTCGAACGCGCGGTCTACGCCTCGCTTTGACATGGGTTAGTGGAAGTCGCGCGAGGCGATGCGGATCTGCGGCCGGTCGAGATGGATGCGGCTGCGGTCGTAGGGCGGCTTCTTGGCCGGTCTCTTGCCGGCGCGATGGCGCGTCGCATTGGCTTCCGGCACCTCGACCCGCGATTCCATGCGAGGGTCGGGGCGGTCGGTGCGGGCCTGATCGCCGCGGCCGTTGGTGATCTTGAGCGTGTCGATCTCGGCGATTGTGTCGAGCTCGGCCGACCAGTCCCACAGCCGCTCGGCGACGAGGTGGATCACCAGCCCCTCGCGCTGGACCTGGCCGCTGACCGCCAGGAGTCGCGCGCCCATGACGATGCGGCGGTGCGCCTCGAACACCTTGGGCCAGACCACGAGATTGGCGATGCCGCATTCGTCCTCGATGGTGACGAACACCACGCCCGAGGCGGTGCCCGGCCGCTGTCGCACCAGAACCAGGCCCGTCAAGGTAAAGCGGTCGCCGTTCCTGGCATCGAGCAGCGCCTCGGTGCGCGAGACGCGCCGTTCCGACATCAGCGGTCGCAGCAGCGCCAGCGGATGGGCGCGCAGGGACATCGAGATGGTGGCGTAGTCGTCGACCACCTGCTCGCCGATCGTGAGCGCCGGCAGGCTGACCGCCGGTTCGAGATCGCGCGTGGCCGGGCGTGCTTCGAGCAAGGGCAGGGGCTGGTCGGAAAAAGCCCGTACCGCCCACAAGACGTCGCGGCGCGAAAGCCCCATGGAGGCGAAGGCATCGGCGCGGGCCAATGCGAGGATTTGCCGTTTGGTGAGGCCGCCGCGCCGCCAGACGTCGGCCGGATCGCGATAGGGCGTCGTCCGTCGCTCGACAAAGCGCTTCATGTCGTCTTCGGCCAAACCTGTGACCTGGCGGAAGCCTAATCGCAACGCACAGCGTCCCCTCCCTGGCCCTCCCCCTGCGGAGGAGGGAAGGGTGGGGGGCTCCAAAGTGCAGTCCCACTCGCTGGCATTGACGTCGGGCGGCCGCACCTCGACGCCGTGCTCGCGCGCATCGCGCACCAGCTGGGCCGGCGCGTAGAAGCCCATCGGCTGGGCGTTGAGCAGGGCCGTGGCGAAGGCCTCGGGGAAATACCATTTCACCCACGACGAGACGTAGACCAGGATGGCGAAGCTCGCGGCGTGGCTTTCCGGGAAGCCGTACTCGCCGAAGCCTTCGATCTGCTTGAAGCAGCGCTCGGCGAACTCGCGCTCGTAGTCGTTGCCGATCATGCCGTTGATGAAATCGTCCTTGAGCTTGTGGATGGTGCCGGTCCGGCGGAAGGTCGCCATGGCACGCCTGAGCTTGTCGGCCTTGGCCGGGCTGAAGCCTGCCGCGACGATGGCGATCTGCATCGCCTGCTCCTGGAAGAGCGGCACGCCCAGGGTACGGTCGAGCACGCCCTTGAGCTCCTCCTTGGGATAGGTGACGGACTGGGGGTTGGCGCGGTTCTTGAGATAGGGATGCACCATGCCGCCCTGGATCGGGCCCGGCCGCACGATCGCCACCTCGACCACCAGGTCGTAGTAGCTGCGCGGCTTCAGCCGGGGCAGCATCGACATCTGCGCCCGGCTCTCGACCTGGAACACGCCGACCGAATCGGCCTTGCACAGCATGTCGTAGACCGCCGGATCGTTGGGCTCCATGTTGAGCGTCGGCCGCCTGCCGTAGTGCTTCTCGATCAGCGCGAAGCTCTTGCGCAGCGCCGTCAGCATGCCGAGCGCCAGCACGTCGATCTTGTAGATCCGGAGCGCGTCGAGATCGTCCTTGTCCCATTCGACGACGGTGCGGTCCTCCATCGCCGCGTTCTGGATCGGCACCAGCTCGTCGAGCCGCCCCTCGGTCAGCACGAAGCCGCCAACATGCTGCGAGAGGTGCCGGGGAAAGCCGCACAGCGTCGCCGACAGCTCGAGCGCCAGCCTGAGGCGCGGGTCGTCGGGATCAAGCCCGGCGTCGCGCACGTAGCGGCGGTTGATGCCGCTGCCGCCCGAACCCCATACCGTGTCGGCCATCACGCCCAGCGTGTCGGGCGACAGCCCGAGCGCCTTGCCGACGTCGCGGATGGCGCTGCGGCTTCGATAGGCGATCACCGTGGCGGCGAGCGCCGCCCGGCTGCGGCTCCATTTGCCGTAGATCCACTGGATCACCTCCTCGCGCCGCTCGTGCTCGAAATCGACGTCGATGTCGGGCGGCTCGTTGCGCGCGTTGGAGATGAAGCGCTCGAACAGCACCTTGGTCTCGTTGGGATTGACCTCGGTGATGCCGAGACAGAAGCAGACGGCGGAGTTGGCGGCCGAGCCGCGGCCCTGGCAGAGGATGCCCATCCCGCGCGCCTTCTCGACGATCTCGTGCACCGTCAGGAAGTAGGGCGCGATGCGCTTCTTCTCGATCAGCGCGAACTCGTGCCGGATGGTCTTCGCCACCTCGTCGGGCGCACCCTGCGGGTAGCGCCAGCGCGCGCCCTTCCAGGTGAGCCGCTCGAGCTTCTGCATCGGCGTTTCGCCGCCTTCGTACTCGACCGGATACTGGTAGGAGAGCTCGGCGAGGGAGAAGCGGCAGCGCTCGGCGATCTCCAGCGTACGCTCGATGGCGTGCGGATGCTTGGCGAACAGCCGCGCCATCTCGGCCGGCTCCTTGAGATGCCGCTCGGCCGAGGCGAAGCGGCGGAATCCCAGCTCGTCCACGGTGCAGCCGAGCCGGATCGCCGTCAGCACGTCCTGCAGCGCCCGCCGCTCGGGAAGATGATAGTGCACGTCGTTGGTGGCGACGAAGCGCACCTTCATTTGCGCCGCGAGATTGTCGAGGGTAGCGAGGCGCCGGGCATCGTCGCCGCGGAACAGCACCTGGCCCGCGAGATAGCAGCGGTCGCCGAACAGCCGGGCGAGCTTGCGCAGCTTTTCATGGAAGGCCGGATCGTCGACGTTGCGCGGCGCGAGCACGATGGCCAGCAGGCCCTCGGCATGCTGGGCGAGATCCTCGAAGGAGAGATCGCATTCGCCCTTGGCGGCGCGGCGGTTGCCGAGCGTCAACAGGCGAGAGAGCCGCTTGTAGCCCTCGACGTCCATGGGATAGGCGAGCAGCGAATAGCCGTCGCGCGTCTCGAGCCGCGTGCCGACCAGAAGCTTGATGCGCTGCTCCTGCTGCAGGTCACTGTCTTCGTAATGTTCCTGGATCGCCGCGTAGGCGCGCACCACGCCCGCGAGCGTGTTGCGGTCGGCAATGCCGATCGCGGCATGGCCGAGCTCGATCGCGCGCTCGACCAGCTCGCCCGGATGCGAGCCGCCGCGCAGGAAGCTGTAGTTGGTCGTGACCTGCAGCTCGGCGTATTTCATGGCTCACGCGCAAAAGCCGTGCAGGAACCACTTGGTGGCGCCTTGGGCGGTGGCATTGTGCGGGCCGTCGCGGAACAGCCAGAAGCGGTCGCCATCGTCGTCCTCGACGCGGTAATAGTCGCGCACCGGCGGCACGGTGTTGGCGGGTGCGGTGCGGCCGTTGAGCCTGGGGCGCCACCATTCGTCGGCCACCCGCTCGGGGCCCTCGACGCGCACGACCTTGTGGGCGTGCTGCCGCCAGTGGAACTGGCGCGGCGGGTCGTCGGGCAGCAGCGCAGTCACCTCGACCGGCTCGGGCCGTTGCAGCAGCCGCGTCGGCCGCGAGCCTTTCATCGCGGCAAGCCTGCGCCAGGCGCCGGGCGTCGGCCGGGCCGCGATGGCCACCGTCGTCTGCACGCGTTCGGGCAGGTGGCTGTCGCGCGCCAGCAGCCGCACCACGTTCTCCGGCCCCAGCCGGAGCGCCAGCTTGTCGGCGAGATCGATCGCGCCCTCCTCGTCGAGCGTGGCTGCGGCCGCCGCCGTCTCCGGCAGCGGATCCTGCACGCCGCTCCAGGCCTCGACCTCGGGCGCCGCCAGGATCATCAGCTCGACGCCGAAGCCGGGATCGAGCTCGCCGAGCTTTTCCTCGAAGAGCTTCATCAGCTTCGGATTGTCGCGGTTGGGCCGGCTGGTGCCGATCGAGGTGCGGTCGGTCGAGCCGTCGACGCGGTAGAGCGCGATCTCGAGCTTGCGCGCCCCCACGCCCGCCTGCTCGAACTGCTTGCAGAGGGCGGCCAGCAGCCGGCTGGTGGCGGCGGCGATGTCGTCCGGCCGGCCGATCGGTTCGGCGAAGGCAAGACGCGTGCGGAAGGCGGGCGGCGGCCGGCGCGGCTCGATCGGCTCGTCGATCCGGCCCAGCGCCTGGTCGAGCCGGGTGAGCGGCTGATCGCCGAAGCGGCGGGCGAGCGGCGCGCGCGGCAGGGGATAGAGATCGCCGCTCGTGCGCAGGCCGAGCTTCAGGAAGGTTTCCAGGATCGCCGAATCGAGGCGCAGACCCTCGACCGGCAGCTTGGCGAGCGCCTCGCGCTGGCCGTTGGGCGGGCAGAAGAGATCGGCTTGGCGTCCGGCATAGCGGGCAAGCGCCCAGGCCGCACCCGCTGTATCTGCCATCGCGGCGCGGCAGGTGAAGTCATGGCGCGCCAGCCGCTCGGTGAGATCGGCGAGCAGCGCGCGTTCGCCCGCTTCCCCCCCATCGTTTCCTTGGGCGGCGAAGAGATGGCCGCAACCCGTGACGTCGAGCAGCAAGCCGGCATCGCCGCCGAAGCCGCCGGCGCTGCAGGCCTCGATGCGGCCGTCGGGTCCTTCCTGGGCGATCGCCGCGCCCAGGGGATCGACCGCCACCCAGGGCGTGTAGCGGTCGCACCAGCTGGCGATCGCCTCGATCAGACGCCGGTCGGCCTGCGGCTCGACCGCGGTCGTCAGCAGATCGGGCATGAGCGCGCGCGCGTCGGCGAGCCGCATGTAGGGCCGCAAGCCCGCGGCGCGGGCATGCGCATTGACCGCCGCCAGCCTGGGGCAGCTGTCGAGCCAGACGACGGTGGCGGCCGACCTAGCCTGCCAGTCTTTGGGCCGTTCGCCCCTCTCCTCCGAACGCTGGCCAGGGCGCGCCAGCCGATCGGTGGAAAGCTTGGGGAACCACAGCGAGACGATGCGTTTCATCGTTCCACTCCAGAAGCCAGGATGGGATCTCCTCGACCGACGGCGTGCCGAAGCGGTTGCGCCTGAGCTCGACCCGCCAGCGCAGCGGCCCGAGATCGGCCAGCCCCGGCGTCGAGTGCGAGGCGGCCGAGGCGACCCGCCAGCGCGTCGCGCACACGCTTTGCACCGGCGCCGGTTCGGCGCGCAGCAGGAAGGCGGGCACGCCGCTTTTCTCGGCGGCGAGCGAGAGACGACGGCCGGCGGTCGGATCGGCGGCGCGCGTCTCGCCCACGACGGCAGAGACGCCGGCGCGCAGCCCTTCCTCCATCGCCCAGAAGAGATCGTCCGCAGCACCCGCCGTGACCATCAGGAGCTGCGCCGGATCGACCCAGGAGGAAAGGGCAGGGGCATAGGGTGGCGCATCGAACGCACCGGATGGCTGGCGGCACCACAGGATGGTGCCGGCCGGCAGGCGACCGAGCAGGAAGGCGGTGAAGCCGAGGGCTGCGCCGTCGTGTGCCGCGACCCGGCCGGAAGGCGTTGGCCCCGCCTCGATCTCATGCAGCGTACCGGTCAGCAATCCGCCCTCGGGCAGGAGCGCATCGATCTCGGCCACACCCAGCGGCACCACCGTCTGGCCGGCGCGCGCCGCGCTATGGGCGCGCTCCAGCCGGCGGACCTGCTCGCGCAATTCCATTGGCAGGAGACCCTGCGACCCCCTCGACGGAGGGTTGGCGGCAGGGGGAGCGAAGGCATTTGGGGAAATGACCGGCATTGCCCCCTCGATTCAGGCTTTTCAGTCGTTGGGGATGGAATGTTCTATGTTTGTTCTAGGTGTCAAAAGAGCGAGAGTCAATGGCCGGAAGGGCCGGGATAGGGTCTGCTACCGGCCTTCCACAGCTCTTCCCCAACCCCTCAATCCCCCACTCAACCCATTGTGTGTGAGACCCGGATGAGCCCGCGTTTTTCCCTCCTCGCCCTCGCTGCCGCCGCCACCGCCCTGCTGGCCGGACCCGCC
>JBPYDO010000033.1:0-4149 GCA_051985755.1 Reyranella sp.
GTTCGCCGAAGGCGGCAACGCGGTCCAGCTGGTGCGCGCGCTGCAGCGCCATGCCGACCAGCTCGACGTCGTGGCGGCGCATGTGGGACAGGGCATGGCCCGCGAGGCGGCGCTGTTCAAGGCGCGCGGCTTGCCGCGCGGCGGACCGGCCCGGCAGCGCTTCGAGCGCCAGCTGCACATCTGGTCGCTGCCGCGGCTCAATGCGGCGCTCGAGCGGATCCTCCGCGCCGAAAACGAGTGCAAGACGACTGGCTTCCCCGACGAGGCCATCGCCCGGCGTCTCTGCCTGTCGCTCGCCCAGCACGCCTCGGCGGCCGCGCAGCAGCGCCGCTAGCGGCGCGTCAGCCGATCGACGACCGTGTCGAGTTGCTCGTAGTTGGTGATTTGCAACGTGAGTACGGTCGCTTCGCCCTTGCCCGTCATGGCGAGGTCGGCCTTCAGCCCCAGAGCTTCCTCGATGCGCTTTTCCAGGGCCTGCGTGTCGGCGGTCTTGACCCCGGGCGCCTGCTCGGCCTTGGGCGTCTTGCGGGTCGACGCCGCCTTCTTCTCGCCGCTAGCCAGCCGCTCGAGATCGCGCACAGTGAGCTTTTCGGCGATCGCCCGTGCCGCCATGCCTTCCGGATCGGTGAAGGCCAGCAAGGCGCGCCCGTGGCCCGCGCTTAGTTCCTCACGCCGGATCATGTCCTTGACCGACGGCGGCAGGTCGAGAAGCCGCAAGGTATTGGCAATGTGCGGCCGGCTTCGCCCCATGGTGCGGGCGACTTCCTCCTGCGTCTGGCCGAAGTCGGTCATCAGCCGGCGATAGCCCTGCGCTTCGTCGACCGCCGAGAGATCGGTGCGCTGCAGGTTTTCGACCAGGGCGAGCTGCAGGGCATCGAGCTCATCGAGGCTGCGGATCACCACCGGCACGTCGTGCAGCTGCGCCTTTTGCGCCGCCCGCCAGCGCCGCTCGCCGGCGACGATCTCGTAGGCGTCGGCCTCGCCATAGACCGGCCGCACCAGGATCGGTTGCAGCAGACCGAACTGGCGCACCGACTCCACCAGGGGATCGATGTCGTCGAAGTTGGTGCGCGGCTGATATTTGCCGGGCCGCAGGTGGGCCGTCGGCAAAGTCGGCGGCGTGCGGTTGAGCATCGGGCGGCCGGCCGGCGACGAAGGCGAGGCAGCAGGCGCGACGGCGGCGGCCACGTCCTGGTCGCCGAGCAGGGCCGAGAGGCCGCGACCGAGGCCTCTTGGCTTGGTGGGCACGGGTTTAGGCGGCTGGCTCATGCGGTGCTTGCTCCGGAGGCGCTTCGATGGCGGCGCGGCGACGGCGCAGGAATTCGCTGGCGAGCAAAATATAAGCCTGCGAGCCGGCGCAGGCATTGTCATAAATCAGCACGGGAAGCCCGTGCGATGGCGCCTCGGCAATGCGCACATTGCGCGGAATCGTCGTGCCGAACACCAACTCGCCGAAATGACTGCGCACATCGGCCTCGACCTGCTGGCTGAGAGTCATGCGGCGATCGACCATGGTCAGGATCACGCCGGACAGATGCAACCTTGGGTTGAGTCTCGCCTTGACTCTCTCCAACGTGTTGGCGAGCGCGCCGATGCCCTCGAGCGCCAGGAACTCGGCTTGCAAAGGAACCAGCACGGCGTCGACGGAGACCAGGGCGTTGAGCGTGATCAGGCCGAGCGACGGCGGGCAGTCGATCAGGATGGTGTTCCATCGTGTCCGGACGTCGCTCTGGGACAAGACGTCGGCTAGGCGGAACTCGCGGCGCTCCAGGTCGATCAGCTCGATTTCGGCGCCGGCGAGGGACACCGATGCCGGCATCAAGGAGAGGCCGGGAATCTGCGAGGGTCGCACGGCCTCATCAAGCGACGTCAGGCCGAGCAGTAATTCGTAGGAGCCGGGTGCGCGTTCGCTGCGCGCGACGCCAAGACCTGTTGAGGCGTTTCCCTGCGGGTCGAGGTCGATCAGCAGCACCTGCTCGCCAACCGCCGCCAAGGCGGTCGCAAGGTTGATGGCGGTCGTGGTCTTGCCGACGCCGCCCTTCTGGTTAGCGATCGCGAAGACCTTTGGCGCGGACGGAGCCAATTCGGAGGAGGACGGCATCGCGATCCGTGACGCTGGAGAAAGACTGGTGGGAAATCTCCCAATCCTTCATGGCGGCCTTCAGTTCCGCTTGCCAGCCCGCACCCTTGTGGAAAAGGCAAATTCCGTCGGGGGCAAGGTGCGGTTGGGCCAAAGCCAGCAGGCGGTCGAGCGGCGCCAGGGCTCGCGCCGTCAAGAATTCGGCGCTGAGCGACGGCAAGGCTTCGATCCGCCCAATCCGGACGGTCGGTGGATTGGCCAACTGCATGCGCCGGCTGGCCTCGCCCAGATAGGCGGCCTTTCGGGCGTCGGCCTCGACCAAAGTGACCGAAAGGCTAGGCCGCAGCGCCGCCAGGACCAGTCCCGGGAAGCCGGCTCCGCTCCCTAGGTCGGCGAGGGTCGCGGCGCCCGGAGGCAGCAGGGGCACCAGTTGGGCCGAGTCCAGGACGTGGCGGATCCAGATCTCGTCCAACGTGGCCCGCCCAACCAGGTTGATCGTCTTCTGCCACCGGGCCAGGGTCAGAACCATGGCCTCCAGCTGGTCGCGTGTTTCACGTGAAACATCGACCCGCAGCGCCTGCATCTCCTCCAGGAAGAGCTCCCGCCCGGCGTGAATATGGCTCATGGCTCAGGGCGGCCCCAACTCAGGCGGCACGCCGCCGGACATATTTCAGCAAGGCCACCAGAGCGGCCGGGGTAACGCCCGAGATCCGGGCGGCCTGTCCGAGGGTTGCTGGCCTGTGGGCCTGCAGCTTTTGACGAATCTCGGTGCTCAGGCTGCCCACCGCGCCATAGTCGAGTTCGGCGGGCAGGCCCAAGGCCTCGTCGCGCCGATAGGCGGCGATGTCCTGCTGCTGGCGCTCAAGGTAGCCCTGATAGCGCGCATCGATGGCCAGCTGCTCGGCAATGGACCCAGGGATGGTGGCCAATTCCGGCCATATGGCTTTGACCCGGTTCCAGCCAAAGTCCGGGTGACCGAGGAGGTCCAAGGCCGAGCGCAACACTCCGTCCTGATTGATGGCCATGCCCCGCTTGGCCAGAGCCGACGGGCTGACCGTCAGGCTCCCCGCCAGCTCCCGCGCCTGGCCCAGCGCCATTTGTTTCACGTGAAACACCGCTGTCCGCTCGCTGCCCACGCACCCCGCCGCCACGCCCTTTGCCGTCAGCCTCTGGTCGGCATTGTCTGCCCTCAGCCAAAGGCGGTACTCGGCCCGCGAGGTGAACATGCGGTAGGGCTCGGTGACGCCCAGGCTGACCAGATCGTCGATCAGGACCCCGATATAGCCGTCCGCCCGGTCGACGATGAAAGGGCCCGAGCCGGCCGCCGACAGAGCCGCGTTCACGCCAGCCATAAGGCCCTGGGCCGCCGCCTCCTCATAGCCGGTCGTGCCATTGACCTGTCCCGCGAGGTAAAGGCCCGGAATGCGCTTGGTCTCGAGGGCGGCACTGAGCTCCCGCGGATCGATGTGGTCGTATTCGATGGCGTAGCCGGGGCGCAGCATGACGGCCCGCTTCAGGCCGGGGATAGTCCGCAACAGCGCGCCTTGCACCTCGCGCGGCAGGGAAGTCGAGATCCCGTTGGGGTAGACCGTGGGGTCGTCCAGGCCCTCCGGCTCGAGGAAGATCTGATGCCGTTCGCGGGCGGCGAAGCGCACGACTTTGTCCTCGATCGACGGACAGTAGCGCGGTCCGACGCTCGCGATCTGACCCGAGTACATCGGCGAGCGCCCGAGGTTGCCGCGGATCAGTTCGTGCGTCGCCGGCGTCGTCGCCGTGATGTGGCAGGCGATCTGCGGCACGCTGATCGCCGGCGTGAGATACGAAAAGGGTGACGGCGGATCGTCACCGTGCTGGCGCTCCAGCCCGGCGTAGTCGATGGAGCGGCCGTCGAGCCGCGGGGGCGTCCCCGTCTTCAGGCGTCCCAGCGCGAAGCCGAGGCTCTGCAACCTGTGCGCGAGTCTTGTCGACGGCTGCTCGACGGCGTCGCTGCTGAGGTCGGCCGGCACTCCGTTGCGCTGCCCGCGAGCACGGCCCGCCGGCATCTTGCTTTCGCCCAGATGAATCAGGCC
>JBPYDO010000034.1:0-29407 GCA_051985755.1 Reyranella sp.
GCTCCCCGGTCGCCGCGCACGCGCGAGCTCGTGGCAGTCGGGCAGGGCGTCCGCGAATTGGCCGAGGCCATCGCCAGCCGGGAAAGCGACCTCAAAGCGGGCCTCGAGCAGCGCGATCACATGCTGCGCGAGATCCATCACCGGGTGAAGAACAACCTGCAGATGATTTCCAGCCTGCTCAATCTGCAGGCGGGCGAGATCCGCTCGCCGCGCATCCGTCGTTTCTTCGGCGATGCGCAGAACCGCGTCCTGACCTTGTCCATTCTGCACCGACATCTGTATGAGCGCTCGAGTTGGGCGCTCGTCGACTTCCAGCAGTTCATCAGCGACCTGGTGCGGCAGATCACGGTGGGTCGTCAGCGCGGCGATCGCCCGTCGCCGCGCTATCACATCCGGGCGCCAATCATGGCGGTTGGACCCGACACCGCCATTCCGGTCGGCCTGATCGTCACCGAGGCGGTAGCCAGTGCGCTCAATCACGATTTCTCCACCGTCGCCGCGCCTGAGATCCGCATCGAGGCGAGCAATGGCAACGGCGAGCAGGTCGAGCTGATCATCGAGGACAACGGGCTGAGGGCTGGCAAGACCTCGATCGGCTTCGATCTGCGTGGCGGCTTTGGCCTGACGCTGATCCGCGGACTGGCCCTGCAGCTCGGCGGCGAAGCACGGGTGTCGGACTGCGAAAGCGGCGGCGTCCGTGTCACCGTGGTGTTCCCCATGGCAAGGGGTGAAGTGGCCGATGCCTAGCCAGCGTCATACCGCGCGCGCCACCGGCCTCGTGGTCGGCCTGACGATCGCCGTCCTCGCCGGGGTTGGCGCCTTGCTGACCATCAGCCATTCCAATTCGGCGGCCCAGGAGCAACGGCTCGTCGTCAGCAACTTCGAGACGATCTCGTTGATGCACCAGGCACTGCTGGTGCTCGACAGCGCCGAAATCGGCCAGCGGTCGTACCTGCTGAACGGCGACGTGGCCGAGCTCAAGCCGTACGAACAGGCGCGCCTGCGCATCGACGGCGTGCTGCGCCAGCTCGAAGCCTCGGCGCTGGACGATCCCGACGCTCAGCGGCAGATCGCCGACTTCCATTCGGCGGCGGAGCGCAAGCTCGACGAACTGAGCGCGGCCATTCAGTCATACCAGCTAAACGGTCGCGCCGCGCCGCCGCCGGCCGAGTCAGCACGGCTGACCACCGATCGCCTGCAACGGATCGCCGAGTCCTTCATCGAGAACCAACGGCTGGTGCTGGGCCGTCGCCTCGGCCGTCTGCGCTCCGAGCAGGAGAAGGCAGATACCGCCGGTCTGCTGGTGCTCGCCGGCGCTTTCATCTGCCTGATCGCCGGCATGTACGTGATCGTCCGTGGCGCCGGGCGCCTGGAAGAGGCCCAGGAACAGCTGACGGCCCGGTCTCGCCTGCTGCAGGCCACGCTGGAGACGCTGCACGATCCGATCTTCGTGCTCGACGACCGCGGCACGGTGGTGGCGTGGAACGAATCCTTCGCCCGTCAGGCCGGCTGGGATCCGACGCGGCAGGCGCCGCCGACGCGCGATCGCCTTCTGTCGTCGCAATCACCGGCCACCCGCGCGCTGCTGCTGCCGCTCAAGCTCGACCAGCCTGCGCGCGAGGCGCCGGCGACGGTTCGTGTCTCGCATGAGGGGCGCGACTACGAAATCTCGCGCGGCGAGATGCCGGACGGCGGCGCGGTCGTGCGCTCGATCGACGTGACGGACAAGCTGCGCGACGAGGCGGCTTTGCGCCAGGGTCAGAAGATGGAGGCGGTCGGCCAATTGACCGGCGGCCTGGCCCACGACTTCAACAACATCCTGCAGATCGTACAGGCCAATCTCGACCTGATGAAAGCCAGCGTCGTCGCCGACACCGGCGCTCTCGACCGGTTGCAAAGCGCATCGGCCGCCGCCGAGCGCGGCGCCCGATTGACCCAGCAGCTGCTGGCCTTCGCCCGACGGCAGCCCCTGGCGCCGCGGCCTACGAACGTCATGCGAATGATCAATGACGTGGCCGGCTTGCTGCGCCACGCTCTGGGCGAGCGCATCACCCTCGATGTGACCCTGGCGCCGGATGCATGGAACGCCACCATCGATCCGGGCCAGCTCGAGAACGCCATCCTCAATCTGGCCATCAATGCCCGAGACGCCATGCCTGACGGCGGAACAGTGCGCGTGCAGGTGTCCAATGCCACGCTCGACCGCCGCTATGCGGCGCTTCATCCCGAGGCCACGCCGGGCTCATATGTGCTGATCGACGTCGAGGACACCGGCACGGGCATGCCGGCCGACGTGGTCGCGCAAGCCTTCGACCCGTTCTTCACGACCAAGCAGGAGGGCAAGGGCACCGGTCTCGGCCTCAGCATGGTCTATGGCTTCGTTCGCCAGTCCAACGGTCACATTCGCATAGACAGCGCGCCGGGACAGGGCACGAGCGTCAAGATGTACCTGCCGCGCACCCTCGATGCCGTGGTCGAGCTGCATCCGGAGCCGCCCGCCCGCACCGCCGGACGCGAGCGCATCCTTGTCGTCGAGGACAACGAGCACGTCCGGCGCGCCGTCGTCGACTTGTTAAGCGGGTGGGGCTATCGCGTGCTCGCGGCGGAGAGCCCCGACGTGGCGGCGAGCATGCTGGAAAAGGATCCGGCGTTCGATCTGCTCTTCACCGATGTCGTCATGCCAGGCTCCGTCACCGCCGTGGAACTGGGCCGACTGGCGCAGCGCCTCAATCCCGGCATGGCGGTCCTGCTGACGTCGGGCTTCGCCCGCGATCTCGTTGCGAAGCAGGAGGAGCCTTCCCTTCCGATGATCGCCAAGCCGTTCCGCGCCGAGGACCTTGCCGTCAAAGTGCAATCGGTGCTTGCCGCGGCGCGCGGCCGTGCGCCTGTCATGGCGCCGGCGCGCAAAGGCGACGAACCGACGTCGGTTGCGCAGGGCACTCATCCAAGACGGGTACTCCTTGTCGAGGACGAGGTCGTTCTGCGCATGTCCACGGCGGACATGCTCGAGAGGCTCGATTGCTTCGTTGTCGCAGTCGGCAGCGGCGAGGAGGCGCTGAAGCTCTTGTCGAACGGCAGAGCCTTCGATCTGCTGGTGACCGACCTCGGCCTGCCGGGCATGAGTGGCGAGGAGCTGGCGACCGAGGTGCGGCGCAGTCATCCGGGCCTGCCGGTGGTCATCGCCAGCGGCTACGGCCCGACCGCCAACCAGATCGAGGGCGTTCGCTTCATCAGCAAACCCTATTCGGCAGTTGACCTCCAGCAGGCGCTCGAACAGAGCGTCCGGGCGGCACCGCCGCCCTCGAATTCCTAGCCGCGACCGCAACCGGCGAGGCTGGCGGGGCGTTGGATCGTAAGATCCTGCAAAGGCCCGCTCCATGCAGATGCGCCGCCGTTTGCCGCCGCCTCCACGACCGGCCTCGCGCGCGCCCGCGGAGGGGCGCGGGCGTCCCGCCAGTCCGCTCGAGGGAGAACTGCTCGACCTCTATGAGGCGATGCTGATCGTCGTGCCGCTGGCGCTGCTCCTGAACTCGCTCTGGACCTGAGAGGCCGGCAGCGAGCGGCAACTTTCCCGCGGGTCGCTCGTTAGTGGACCGACCGCCCCGGGGGCTGCGGAATCCCTGTGGCGCGAAACAAGGAGAGTTTTCATGCGTCCAATCGCCATTCTTGCCGCCTGCGCCATCGCTTGCGTGTGCGCCCTTCCGGCGGTGGGGCAGGCGCAGTCCTCGTCGACAACCACGACGACGACCACGGTGCAGCCCGACCTCAAGGTCATGTGGGAGAAGTTCAAAGGCAGCTGGGCCCAGACCAAGGGTGCCATCAAGGAGCAGTGGGGCAAGCTCACCGATGATGACTTGCTGGAGATACAAGGTCGCCGCGAGAAGCTGGTCGGCAAACTCCAGACTCGCTACGGCATCAGCCATGACCAGGCGGAGGCGCAGGTGAGCGGTTGGGAGCACAAGCAGAAAAGCATGTGATCGGACGGAGCCAACCATGGCACGCTATCCCATCTCGACCATCGTCCTCGGCGCGCTTGGCGCGCTCGGGGTGACGGCGGCAGCCGCACAGGATCTGCCGCAATATCGCGACAGCCGCACCGGCAAGGTTTGGGTGCCGGTGCTTAACGAGGATGACTCCTCGATGTCGGACGAATCCGTCAATCGGGCCTTCGACCCCAACAGCCAGCGCGTCAGGGTGCCCGGCACTGTCGTGCAGCATCCGCGCGCCAACCTCATGGGTACGGTGCCCATGACGGCCGGGCCGACGGTGCCGCTGGTGACCATCGACACGCCTTCGCTGCAGGTGATCCCGGCGCGGCACTGGGTGGCGATCCTCTATGTCACGAACAACACTGTCGGCACGGTCGACGCCGTCGTCGGATGTCACTTTACCAATCAAGGGCACACGGTCGAGAATACGCGGATCATCGTCCCGCCGGCCGGACCGGGCGAGCGGTTGGGCATGGCGGTGCGCGGGCCGCGATATGACATCTTCGTCGACCAGGTTGCTTGCCAGCTGCTCTCGCCGACGTAAACTCGACCTTCGGCAGCGGAAAGGGCCGGCCGCGCTTGCGCCCGGCCCTTTTCATTTTCCGGCGGGCGAGGCATCGGGATGGATGTGAAGCACAACGCGGCGATGAGCCGCTACGAATTGCCCTCTGCGCACGGCGTTGCCATCGCCGTCTACCGTCAGCAGGGAAATGTCCGGGTGTTCACCCACACCGAGGTGCCGCAACCCGACGAGGGCCGGGGCATCGGCTCACGGCTGGTGCGCGCCGCGCTCGACGACACGAGGCGACAGGGATTTGGCATCGTGCCTGCGTGCAGCTTTGTCGCCGATTTCGTGCGCCGTCATCCGAAGTACGGCGGCGGCTCGGCTCAGTGATGCCCCTCGGCGGATCTCCACGCCACGCGATTTCCGCCCGAAAGCGCCACCTGACCGCGGCGCAATAGCGACATCAGCGCCCGCCGCACCTGCGCCTCCGTATAGCCGCGATCTTCCAACCGCAATTCGAGATCCTTGATCGCGACCTCCGGCCGGCTGCCGCGCGCCAACAGGGAGATCTCGTCGAGAACTGCACCCTCTGCGTCGGTCAGCTTGTGGGGAGGCAAGCTCATGCAACGCTACTCCGATGAGCGACTTCAGTGGGTAGGATTCAGCAGACAGCAACGTTGTGCCCGGGTGTCGGGTTGCCTCAGCAGCCGGCTCCGCCCGGTCGAAGCGCGGAACCGGCCTTCAATGGTCGCGTTATCGCAGGCGCATAACGCGCTGAAACCCGGAGGCAAAACGATGTTCATTCGCCTGACCGTCGCCCTGGCGGTGGGGGCTCTTGCCGCCTGCACGACCACGGAGACGAGAACCGTCGTGGTTCCGACACCGGTCGACGATTCATGCGCCTCCTACGGCTACACACCGGGCACCACGCCCTACAATATTTGCGTCGAGCGCGAAGCAGCAGCCCGCCAGCGTGGTCGCATGGCCGCCGACTATTCAGAGTCGCGCCTCATCGCCGATGCGCAAGACGCCTGCGTTTCCTACGGCCTGACGCGCGGCACCGAGCGCTACGATCGCTGCGTGCAGCGCGAGGTCGCCTACCGTCGTCACACCTAGGGCGTCGCCTCGAAGTAGGTGCGCAACTGCCGGCGGGCGGCATCGCCGACGGCGAGGTCCCAGCAATTGACGATCGCTACCCGAAAACCGCCGGGTGGCATGGCGTGCCGCTCGGGCCGCCAGGACTCATGGAAGGTGATCTGCAGGCTCGAGACCCCCGGCATGGTCCTGATCGCCTGTTGCAGCTCGGCGGGCGGATGCCGGTGACGGCGGCCGTGCGGCACGAACAGCACGACGCTGTAGCCCGTGCGCCGCCGTCGGTCGTCGAACTCCCACTGCTTTCTTGCGTAGAGGCCGACCAGGGCCTCGACCCAGCCTTTGCCATAGAGGTCGGGCCACTGGTCGGCGAAGCGCAGATGGACCTCGATGATGCGTCCGCCGATCGTCTCGAGATTGATCATGCCGGTGTAGCCCGCGAGATGGCGGCGGCACCAGGGATCGCACCAGCCTTCGACCGCTGGATCGGCGTCGCTTCGGATTTCCCAGTGGTCGAAGGTGCCCTTGCCGCTCGTGTGTCCCCGCGCATGCCGCCACCAGCGCGGCGTGCCGTCGACGATCGCCACGTCGCTGCTCACATGCTGGCCTTGCAGCAAGGTCGACCAAAAGTGACCGGGCGCATAGGCCGCCTCGTAGTCGGCCGGCGAATTCAACTCACAACTGCCGACCCCCATGCCTTTCAGGTTGTAGATCGGCTTGGAAAACACCGGAAAGTCGGTCGGCACGACGCCATGCGGCGCGGCCCGTAAATCCTGACTCAGGGCGACAGCCAGCTTGTCGTAAACCCAGCGGTGAGCCGGGTTCCAGGTCCAGCCGTCGTTGTCTTCCGTGGGAATGAAGACGTCCGCGGGGCAGTCGACGCTCTCGAAATATTGCATGCGCCATGGGTCAATTTCGCAAATCGGCACTTGCTTCTCTCTGGCTGTCGTGTCGAGGCTAGCACAAGTCAGCGCACGACCGGCGTCCTGCGACCGGCTATCGTGCCGGGGCGCTGACGAAAGCGGAGGAGACGTGCCGTACCACTTGTCGGTTGCCGTTCGAGAGCACGCCACCTCACCGCTCGATCGCTTCCTGTCGATTCGCGCGCTGACCGAGGACCTCGCTGCGCGGCTGTCGGCCGAGGACCAGACCGTGCAGTCGATGCCGGAAGCGAGCCCGACCAAGTGGCATCTGGCGCACACGACCTGGTTCTTCGAGACTTTCGTGCTGCGCCCGCACGCAGCGGGATACCGGCCGTTCCATCCGGCCTACGAATACCTTTTCAACTCCTATTATGAAGCGGTCGGGCCGCGCCATCCGCGCCCCCAACGCGGCCTGATCACACGCCCCGGCCTGGCCGAAATCCTCGACTACCGCCGGCACGTTTCGCGGGCGGTCGCGTCGTTGCTCGATGGCGCTTGCGGCGCCGAATGCGCCGCTCTCGTCGAACTTGGCCTGCATCATGAGCAGCAGCATCAGGAGCTGGTCCTGATGGACATCAAGCATCTGCTCTCGGTCAATCCGCTCTATCCCGCCTATGCGCCGGAGACGCGCCTGGGTAGTGGCCAGGCATCACCCCTGCATTGGATCGATTTCGAAGGCGGGCTTCGCGAGATCGGTCACGACGGCACGGGCTTTTGCTTCGACAACGAAGGGCCACGCCATCGCATCTGGACCGAGCCGTTCGCGCTTGCCACGCGCCTGGTGACTTGCGGCGAGTTCGCAGCCTTCATCGAGGACGGCGGCTACCGTCGGCCGGAATTCTGGCTGTCGGCAGGTTGGGACTGCGTCGGCCTGCGCGCCTGGCGGGCGCCGCTTTACTGGCGGCGCGAGGGCGCCGATTGGCAGGTGTTCACGCTAGCGGGGCTGCGGCCAATGCGACCCGACGAACCCGTCGTGCATGTCAGCGCCTACGAAGCAATGGCCTACGCCAAGTGGGCGGGCAAACGTTTGCCGCGCGAGGCGGAGTGGGAAATTGCGGCGGGCGACGTTGCTCCGAAGGGGAATACGCTCGAGAGTGGCTGCCTTCACCCGGCGCCGGCGTCGCCAGTCGGGGATGGGCAGCGGCTCGTGCAGATGATCGGCGATGTCTGGGAGTGGACCGCCAGTCCCTATGTCGCCTATCCGGGCTACCGGGAGCCGGCCGGCGCCATCGGCGAGTACAACGGCAAATTCATGGCGAACCAGACGGTGTTGCGGGGTGGTTGCGCTATCACGCCGGGTGACCATATCCGCACCACCTATCGCAACTTCTTTCCGCCGGATGCACGCTGGATGTTCGGGGGAATCCGTCTGGCGGAGGATCTTCGATGAGTGGTTCTGTACTGGCCTCGGGCAGGGTCGAGTCCGAGGAACAGGAGGCCTTCCGCCGGGAGGCGCTGGCCGGGCTTGCGCGCATGCCGCGCGCCATTCCCGCGAAGTACCTCTACGACGCGCGTGGCTCGGCGCTGTTCGACGATATCTGCGAATTGCCCGAGTACTATCTCACGCGCACCGAGACCAAGATCCTCGCCGATTGCGCCGGCGAGATCGCCGCGCGCGCGGGCAACGGCCGCGAACTGATCGAATTCGGCAGCGGTTCCAGCATCAAGTCGCGCCTGCTGCTCGATGCGCTGCGGCCGCTTTCCTACGTGCCGATCGACATCTCGCGCGAACATCTCGATGGCTCGGCAGCGCGCCTACGCCGCGACTATCCTCATCTCAATATCCAGCCGGTCTGTGCCGACTACATGGCGCTGCAGGACCTCACGCAGCTCGAGCAATCGGCACCGCGCCTGGGCTTCTTTCCCGGCTCGACCATCGGCAATCTCGAACCGGCGGAGGCGACCGCGTTCCTCAAGTGGGCGCGCCACCTGTTGGGTCGGGATGGCGCCATGGTGATCGGCTTCGACCTCAAGAAGGACCCCAAGGTCCTGCACGACGCCTATAACGATTCGGCCGGAGTCACGGCGGCCTTCACCTTGAACTTGCTGCGCCGCATGAATCGTGAGCTGCACGCGACCTTCGACCTCGAGCGCTTCGCCCACGAGGCCTTCTACAATTCGCGCGAGAGCCGCATAGAAATCTACTTCCGCAGCCTCGGTGACCAATCGGTGACCGTCGCCGGACGGCCGTTCGCCTTCACAGCCGGTGAGCGAGTGCACACCGAATATTCATACAAGTATGAGGTTGCCGATATCGAAGCACTGGCGGCCGGCGGCGGCTTCAGAACGGCGCATATCTGGATGGACCAGGCTCGCCTGTTCGCCGTCGCATATCTCGTTGCGACCCCGTAAAAACAGGCAGCCCGCCCCCAAGTCTCCTTGAGGGCGGGCGCGGCGGCCGAGCGGGGAGGGTGGCATCGCTGAGCGGGGGGCAGGGGCGACGCCAAAATACCCGGCCGTGTTGGTTCAACGACTGTCCTGCGAAGAAGGTTGCGCTGCACCGATCTGAAAAGTGTGAGCTAAATTCGTTATTCACACTGCACTTTTGGGGATATTCGCCGGAACGGAGCCGGCCCCCACTCGCAGTGCCTAGATCAGGTGGCGTGACCCCCCGACAACCCGCAATTTTTGGGATGGCCGCCTTTTGCTCGCCTCGACAGGGCGATCATCACTTCTTTGTCAAAGCCCGGCGGCTCCGTCATTTCGCTCGCGACAAAACAGTGGCGCGATTCATCTCAGCACGGATGCCACCAACGGCCAGCCAGCACGACGCCGGCCGCGAGCAGGCGCCGGTCACCCACCAGACGCTCGCCGATCGAATCGGTGTAGTCGAACCGGCCGCTGGCCAGGTCGATCACGGTCGCGTCGCCGATGCCGCCGACTTTCAGCGTGCCGAGCTCGGGCCGCTTGATCGCCGCTGCCGGACCGACAGTCGCAAGCTTGATGACCGTGGCGAGGTCGACGCCCAGGCACAGGAACTTCGACATGGTGGTGAGCAGGTCGAAGGCCGGCCCGTCGATCGAGGTGACGTGAACGTCCGATGAGATCGCGTCCGGCAGGAAGCCCGCCTTGAGCATGCCGCGTGCGGTGCCGAACCCGAACGAGCCCGCACCATGGCCGATGTCGAAAATCACGCCGCGGGCTCGGGCCGCCTGGATCTCCTCGCGGACCTTGCCGTCGGCGTGGACCGGTGCATTGGGGAAGGGCCGGAAGCAGTGGGTGAGGATATCCCCCTTGCGCAGGCGACTCATGACTTCGTGGCGCGCCGGCGGCGCCGCGTCGAGGTGAGCCATCACCGGCAGGCCCGTTTCCTCCGCCACATCGAGCGCAATGTCGAGCGGCATGATCCCGCTCGACCCGCTCGCCGACTTGCCGACCCTGACCTTGATGCCGAGCACGAGGTCCTTGTGCTCGCGAGCCACGCGCACGGCTTCGCGCGCGTCGACCAGGCGCATGTCGGAGCATTCGCCGACCATGACGGTCCTGGAAAACGCGTAGATGCCCGGAAAGGCCACGTTGAGGTAGGGCAGGATGCGCACCGGCGAGGGCTCGATCACGTGGCGGCGAAAGCCGTGAAAGTTCCCGGGTCCCGCACTGCCGGCATCGATGAAGGTCGTGACACCGCCGGTTCGCGCCAGCAATTCGGCCGCCACGCCGAGCGACGTGCCGCCCCAGTAGACGTGGGTGTGCAGGTCGATCAGCCCAGCGGTGACGATGCGGCCTTTGACGTCGCGCGTGTCCTGGCCCTTGAGGTCATCGCCGATTGCCGCGACCTTGCCGCCCGAGAAGGCGACATCGGCCACCTTGTCGAGGCCTTGCGACGGATCGACGACCCGACCGCCCTTGAGAACGAGATCATGCATCTGTTCAGCCGCCGATCTGATCGACGTTTCGGACGGCACCCGTCGATGCGCTGGTCGCCAGCGCCGCATAGGCCCTGAGCGCCGGCGAGACCTTACGGTCGCGGTTGGGCTTCCAGGCCGAGCGGCCCTTGGCCGCCATGGCGGCACGCCGCCTTTCGATCTCGGCCTCCGGCAGGGCGAGCGAGATCCGGCGCGCGGGAATGTCGATCTCGATCGGATCGCCGGGCTCGACCAGGCCGATCGCGCCGCCCGATGCCGCTTCGGGCGAGATGTGGCCGACCGAGAGGCCCGACGTCGCGCCCGAAAAACGCCCGTCGGTGATCAGGGCGCACTTGGTGGCAAGGCCGACGGCCTTCACCGTGCTGGTCGCGGCCAGCATCTCCTGCATGCCCGGGCCACCCTTGGGCCCCTCGTAGCGAATGACGATGACCTCGCCCGGCTTCACCTTGCCCTGGCCGATGCCGCGCGTGGCGTCGTTTTCGCTCTCGAAAATGACGGCGGGCCCGCGGAACTTGAGCTGGCTCGGATCGACACCGGCGGTCTTCACGATGCAGCCGTCGGGCGCGAGATTGCCGTAGAGCACGGCCAACCCGCCATCCTGGCTGTAGGCATGATCGAAGTCGCGGATGCAGCCATTGGCGCGGTCGAGATCGAGGTCGGGCCAGCGCCTGTTCTGCGAGAAGGCTTCCTTCGTGCGCACGCCGCCGGGTGCTGCGCGATAGAAATTCTGCACGCCCTGGTCTGCGCCGTTGCCGATGTCCCATCGCTCCAGCGCCGCCCCCATCGTCTTGGCATGCACCGTGCCGACGTCGCGATGGATCATGCCTTTTCGATCGAGGATGCCCAAAAGCGCCATGACGCCGCCGGCGCGATGCACGTCCTCGACGTGCCACAGCGACGAGGAGGGCGAGAGCTTGGCGAGGTGTGGCGTGACGCGCGACAGCCGGTCGATGTCCTTCATGGTGAAGGGCACCTCGCCCTCGAAGGCGGCCGCCAGCAGGTGCAACACGGTGTTGGTCGAGCCGCCCATCGCGATGTCGAGCCGCATGGCGTTCTCGAACGACTTGAAGGTGGCGATCGAGCGCGGCAGGACCGAAGCGTCCTTGTGCACGTAGTAGCGCTTGGTCATGTCGACGATGCGCCGACCGGCTTCGAGGAAGAGCTCGCGGCGGTCGGCGTGCGTGGCGACCACGGTGCCGTTTCCGGGCAGCGACAGCCCGAGCGCCTCGGTGAGGCAGTTCATCGAATTGGCGGTGAACATCCCGGCGCAGGAACCGCAGGTCGGGCAGGCCGAACGCTCGAAGTTGGCCACGTCCTCTTCGGTCGAATCGGGCTTGTAGCCCACCACCATGGCGTCGACCGCGTCGATGCGGATCTCCTTGCCCTGCCAGTTGACCTTGCCGGCTTCCATCGGCCCGCCCGAGACGAACACCGCCGGAATGTTGAGCCGCATCGCCGCCATCAGCATGCCGGGCGTGATCTTGTCGCAATTGGAGATGCAGACCATGGCGTCGGCGCGATGCGCATTCACCATGTACTCGATCGAATCGGCGATCAGGTCGCGCGAGGGCAGCGAATAGAGCATGCCGTCGTGGCCCATGGCGATGCCGTCGTCGACCGCGATGGTGTTGAATTCCTTGGCAACGCCGCCCGTTCGCTCGATCTCGCGCGCCACCATCTGGCCGAGGTCCTTTAGGTGCACGTGGCCGGGCACGAATTCCACGAACGAGTTGACGACGGCGATGATGGGCTTTTCGAAGTCCGCGTCGGTCATGCCGGTGGCGCGCCACAGCGCGCGCGAAGCCAGCGCCGCCTTGCCCTCGTGCGTCCTGGACGAACGGTAGACACCCATGGATCGTTTCCTCCGTATGATCCCCTCTAGCGCGCCCTCAAGGCCCGGCCAAGCGCTCCGGCCTTCGGCAGCGAAACCTCCTCCAGACCCAGCCAATCGGCCATTAGGCGCAGTTCCTCGCGCAGGGGACCGGCGACAATCCTGGCCTCGGCGCCCGGTTCCAGGTGGGCCGCGTGCACCAGCAGGCGATCGTGCGCCCGGTCGGCCTTGAGATCGACGCGGGCGACCAGGCGGTCGCCGAGCAGGAAGGGCAGCACGTAGTAGCCATGCTTGCGCTTGGCGATCGGCGTGTAGATCTCGATGCGATAGTGGAAGTCGAACAGACGGTGCGTGCGGTCGCGCTCCCAGACCAGGGGATCGAAGGGGGCGAGCAGGGCGCGCGCCGCGACCTTGCGGGGCTGACGCGCGCGGGAGTCGAGATAGGCCGGGTTTTTCCAGCCTTCAACCGTCACCGGCAGGAGTTCGCCCGCCTCGACCAACTCGACGATCCGCGCCTTGGTGTCGGCGACGCCGAGGCGAAAATAGTCGCGCAGGTCGGTTTCGGTTGCGATGCCCAGGGCACGCGCCGATAGCCGCAGCAGCTCGCGTTGCGCGTCCTCGGCCGAAGGCGTGGGCAGCGCCAGCACCTCGGCCGGCAGCACGCGTTCGGTGAGATCGTAGACGCGTTCGAAGGAGCCGCGCCGCGTCGCGGTGGTCACTTCGCCGGCGAAGAACAGCCATTCCATGGCGAACTTGGCGTCGCTCCAGCCCCACCACGGCCCGGTCTTGCGCGTGCCGTTCTCGAGATCGGAAGCGGCCAGCGGCCCGCGCTCGACAAGCTGGCGCCGTACCTCGTCGATGTAGCCGGCCTTCTCGCGGCGAAATTTGTGCAGCTTGTCTTTGCCGTCGCCATCGGCCGCCGCGGCGCGCTGCATGCGCCAGCGCCACAAGGGATGGCTTGTTACCGGCAGCAGCGACGCCTCGTGTGCCCAAAACTCGAAGAGGCCGCGCCGGCTCTTGCGGCCCCAAGCGAGAGAATCGAGATCGGCGCTGTCATAGTTCCCCAGTCGCGAGAACAGCGGCAGGTAGTGCGCGCGCGCCAGCACGTTCACTGAATCGATCTGCAGCAGACCAAGGCGATCGATGGCGCGGCGAACGTGGCCGGCGTTCATCGCGCCCTCGGGGCGCTCGGACGCAAAGCCCTGGGCGGCGAGCGCGATGCCACGGGCGGCAGACGCCGAAACTCTCTGACGCTTCACAAGCCGATCTTAACCCAGGTACCGGATCGGCGCGTCAGGCTGTGTACAGCTGGATCGGCGCGGCCAGGCCCTTCAGGCGATATTCCGCCATGTCGCCGCTCCAGGTCAGGGAGCCGGAGCGGTCATGCGCCTGCCGTGTCGCCAGAATCTGGCCGGGCGCCGCCGCCGACTGTGCCCGGGCCGCGGTGTTGACCACCGTTCCGATCGCGGTGAGGTCGCGATGCGAATGGCCGAACTCGCCGAACTTCAAGGTGCCGGAGTCGATGCCGATTCCGACACCGAGTTCGGAATCGTTCATCCCATGTACGCGGGCGAAATCGGCGAATTTCTCGCGGCACGCCGTCTGGATGGCGCGCGCCGCCAGAACCGATCGCATGGCGTGGTCTGGGCGTTTGATCGGGAAATTGAACACCGCCATCACGGCATCGCCGATTGTCTTGTTGAGTAGCCCATCCTGCTCCCAGATGGCGTCGGCGCAGGCGTCGTAGAACAGGTCCAGGAGCTCCGATATCACATCGGGCGGCAACGCCTCGGAGAGCCCCGTATAGCCGCGCAGGTCGGCGAACATCACCGTGGCATCGATGGTGACGTTGCGCGCCCGCATGATCTTGGTGAAGGCCAGTTCGCAGAACGTGCAGGTGTTGGGGTTCATCCGGCTGGGCCTGAGGCCAACTGCACGGAAGGGCAGGGAGGCGATGCCGCGCAAGGGCACCGGCAGATGCAACTGCTGCCAGCACCCCACGCAAAGGAGAGCGTTCGGTTGCGCCATGGCGTACCTTCGATGGAACGGCCGCCAACGATAGCACGTTTGTCGTTGCGTCGCGTCGTTATCCCCCGCGGTCGCTCTTGGCAGCGTGATACATTGCGCGGCAATGCCATCCGAGAGCGACCTTTATGCGCCGGTGAAGGCGCTGCTCGAAAGCCAGGGATACGTCGTCAAGGGTGAGGTGCGCGGCTGCGACGTGGTGGGCCTGCGCGGCAGCGAGCCGCCGCTGATCGTCGAACTGAAGCGCGTCTTCGGCCTGGGGCTGGTGCTGCAGGGCGTCGATCGGCTGGCGCTGAGCGACCGCGTCTATCTCGCGGTCGGACAGTGGCCCAAGCAGATGAAGAACGTCAGGAAGCTTTGCCGCCGGCTCGGGCTCGGCCTGATGGTGGTGGCTCATGAGCGTGCCGACATCGTGCTCGATCCGCTGCCCTACCGGCCGCGCAAGAATACGCGCAAGGTCGGCCGGCTGTTGGGCGAACATGCACGGCGCGTCGGAGATCCCAACCGCGGCGGCTCCTCGACCAAAGTGCCGATGATGACCGCCTATCGTCAGGAGGCGCTGCGCTGCGCCGAGCTCCTGAAGTCGGGCTCCATGAAGCTTGCGGACATGCGGGCGGCCGGCGACGTGCCGAACGCCTCCAAGATCCTGCAAAGCGACTACTATGGCTGGTTCGAGAGGCTTGAGCGCGGAGTCTACGCCCTGACGCCGCAGGGAAGAGCGGGCCTGCGCCGGTTCGCCGGAAAGGGCGCGTCGGCGTGAGGCGATGAGCGCGAGCAGGGCGATCAAGGGTCTGGCAAAGCGCGGCTGGCACCGGATCTTTCGCCTCATGCAGCATGTCGGCGTGAACGTGCTGCCCCAGCACTTCTATTCCGGCGTGCCGAATATCGACGACCTGGCGCGACGCGACGACTGGCGCAAGCCGCGCAGCATGTTCGGTATCGATCACGGCGCCGTTGCCGAGCAACTGGCTCTGCTCGAGAGCTGGCTCGCCCCGCATCGCGATTTCCTTCAGAATCAATCCATCTACGAGCCCGCGATCCCCGCCGGAGGGAGCGACGCGGGATACGGCGAAATCGAAGCCGACATCCTGTTCAGCTTCGTCGCGAGCATGCGACCTTCGCGCGTGATCCAGATCGGCTGCGGAGTCAGCACAGCCGTGATGCTGATGGCGGCCGGCAGGGCGGGGATCAAACCGGCGATCACTTGCGTCGAACCCTATCCCAGCGCCTATCTGAAGGAGAGCGAAGGAAAGCGCCTCATTCGACTGCTCGAGAGCCCCGCGCAGACGGTCGACGTGGCGACGCTTTCCGATCTGGCGGCGGGCGACCTCCTGTTCATCGACTCGACGCACGCCGTCAAACCCGGCAGCGAAGTCAACTATCTGATCCACGAAGTGCTGCCGCGGCTCCGTTCCGGCGTGTGGGTGCATTTCCACGACATCTACTTTCCGTACGACTATGCGCGCGACGCGTTGACCAGTGACCTTCTGTTCCCTCAGGAGAGCACGCTCCTCTACGCCTTCCTGACTAGCAACGCCCGTTATCGCCTCGAAGCCAGTCTGAGCATGATTCACTACTCCGACCCGCAAGGACTGCAGGCGCTCATTCCCAAGTACCGGCCTAATCGCCAGGTCGACGGACTGGCGACTTCGGAGGGACGGCATTTCCCGAGCTCGACCTGGTTACGCGTGATTGGTGCGTCGTGACGCGTCGCGGCGCAAGTCGCGCGGCGCAGTGATCCTTTGACATCCGCCGTTCGCAGCGGTGGAGTGTCGGCGCAAAACGGGGGGTATTGGGTCTGTCGGTGTCATCGATCCTGTTGCGCAGCCTGATGGCTGTGGGCGGCGCGCTCCTGCTCGTGCAGGTCTGGCCGATCGCGCAGGGCGCCTGGTATGCCCAGCAGGCCGATTCCATCTTCACCGACTTGCGCATGCAGCGCCCGCTCGACCTGGCGCGCGTGCGCGCCGGCATAAGCGCGCTCGACCGGTCGGTTGCGGCGCAACCGGTGGCCGGAAGACTTCTGACGCGCGCGGAATTCGTGTCCGGCACGGCGACGTCGCTCGGCGACAAGATCACCGACCAGGAGCGGTCGGAGTGGCTGCGCAAGGCCAGGGGCGACCTGGAAGCCGGTTTGGCCGGTGCGCCGGCCCGCGGCATCGATTGGCTCCGTCTCGCCTTCCTGCGGCTGGTGATGGACGGGGCGTCGCGCGATGTCCTGCCGCCGCTCTTCATGTCGATCGAGACGGCGCCGCTCGTTCCGCACATTTGGCAGGCGCGCCTGCGCTACATCCTCGATGTCTGGCCTTATCTCGATGACGCGCAAAAGGACCGGGTGGGCGCTTACGTTCGGCGCACCTGGCACTACGGCCACGATCGCCGGTATTTCGCCTGGGTCATCTATTCGCAGATCGACGAGCTCATCGTTCGCTACTTCCTGCGCGGCGAGCCGGGCGCCGAGACGGAACTGACCAAGCTGTTGAAGGAGTACAAGCATTGATGGCGCGCGCCGGGTGGGGAAGCGCCGGCCGGGAGACAGCGTCGCGGTCTTCGTGGCTGCCGCGCCTGGCGGGTGCGACCGTCGCGGCCCTGTTCTTCCTGCTGCTCGCGCTCAGCCCCCTGCCGATGGGCGGCAACCGCGACTGGGCATGGACACCGATGGCGCTGGTGATCGGCGTCTTGGCCATTTTGTCGGCCGCCGGATGGGGCAATCGGACGGCGCTTGAGGTCAGCGCCGAGGAACGCGGGCCCTTGCTGGCATTGATCGGCTGCTTCGCCGTCGTGGTTGTCGTGGCCTTGCTGCAAATGTCGACGTGGGCGCCGATCACGGCGAGCGCCGTCTACTATGCAAAGGCCGCCGCGATCCTGGGACATGCGCATGCGCCGGTGCCGACGCTGGCGGTCGATACGTCATGGGCGACGCTTGCCCGAATCGTCGCGACGGGACTGGTCTTCCTGACGGCGCGCGCGTTGTGTGCCAGCCACGAGCGCGCGCGAATGCTGCTGCTCAGCCTCGTGGCAAGCGCCGTCGTCGTCGTGGGCTACGGCTTCGCAGCGCAGGCGACGACCCACTCGTGCTATCTCGGCAACTTCCTGAAGAAACAGGGCGAGTACACGGCATCGCTCGACCGATGCCTTATGTCGGGAACCTTCGTGAACAGCAATTCCTTCGGCTGTTACCTCGGCATGGCGCTGATTGCCGCGGTTGCCGTCGCTTTCGCCGATCGCCGGCAACGTCGGCCTGTCGACGAGGAGGACGAGTACAACCCGCTGATCGCCTGGTTGACCGGGACACGCGTTCTGCTGCTCGCCCTGGCATTCCTGTTCTTCGGTGGCCTGCTGATCTCCGGATCGCGCGGCGCATTTGCCGCCACGACGGTCGCCGGTCTCCTGTTCGTCCTCGTGCTGAGGCATGGGCACGGGAAATCGGGCACGTCGCTCGGGCGGACCATGCTGGCATCTCTGCTGGTCGCGGGCGCCGCCGGCCTCATCGCCGGCGGCGCGATGATTCACAAGTTCTCCACTTTGCCCAATGCCGACAGCACCAACCGCCTGGTCATATGGCGGGTCTCGCTCGACGCGATCGCCCAGTCGCCTTGGCTGGGTTGGGGCCTCGGGAGCTATCCAGACATCTACACGATCCTGCAGCCCGACCGCATCGCGCAGATCAACGACAAAGCCCACTCGACTCCCATCGAGACGATCGTCGAGCTGGGAATTCCCGGCGCCGTCTTCGCCATGCTGCTGGTGCTGCTGCCGTGGTGGATCTGCTTGCGCTCCGCCCGCCGCCGGCACCGCCATCGTTACCTGCCGGCCGCCGCCTTTGCGGTGTCGGCGGTCGCCATCCTGCACTCGACGATAGATTTCAGCCTTCAGATGCCCGCCATCGGCTTTGTGGTGAGTGCGCTGCTCGGCATGGGCTGGGCGCAGATGTTCGCGCGCTCCGAGGGGCCGGCCTGGCACTTTACCGACAGCCGGCAATAAACTATGTTCATCAAGGGTGTAGTTTTACCAGCCAGAGGTTGCTGAACCGCATGGGCGGGGATATTGCCGCTCGCGCTTGAGGCGTCGTGGCATAATCCCGCGGGGCAGGCGTGGGGGAAGCCGAAGGGACCATCTAGGGGAGCGTCAATTGCGGAGAGCGATCCCGGCCGAGGCTGAGCCGCCGTCGGTCGAACCGCAGACACGACAACTACCGGCAATTCGTTCCGCTCCGCAGAGGTTCGTCGAGACTTGGTTCGACGCAATCGGCGGCTTCCTGATCTGCGTCGTGCTGCCGATCCCCGTCTATGCGACCGGTGAGCCGTTCGCCAAGGGAATAGGCGCGACCGAACAGACCATTCTTGCGACGGCTCTTGCCTACGCAGTGGTCTGGTATTGCGGCCGCCGGCTCGACGCCTTCCCGCGAGTGACGCTGCAGGGGAATCTCGGCTACGTCGCCCCAGTGGCGGCGATCACCTATTCGACCCTCGCGGTGTTTCTCGTTCTGTTGCGTTCGGATTATTCACGCGTCCAGCTGTTCGGCAGCGGCATCCTGGCCGTTCTGTGGATGGCGTTCGTCGCGCAACTGCGGGCGCGCTATTTGGTGCGCCACTACGCGGTGGTGCCGATGTCCTTGATCGGCGCGATGCCTACCTTGCCGAACTGTCGGTGGCTCGACTTCGACGAAGTGCGGGCAAGCGCCACCCGGATCGACGCCATCGTCGCCGACCTCGGTCCCGATCTCAGTGAGGCACAACTCTCGGCTCTGGCGGGCGCGGCCATCGCTGGCGTGCCGGTTCTCGATCGACGATACATCCTGGAGAGCCTGACCGGGCGGACGCCGCTTGGCGGGCTGACGCCGAACGAGTTCGGCTCGCTGCTGCCGTCGCGGCAATATCTCGTCGTACGGCGCGCCCTCGAGCTCGCCCTCACCATCCTGTTCCTGCCCCTGCTGCTGCCAATCCTGGCCGTCGTCGCGCTCGCGGTGCGGCTTGATAGTCGCGGCCCGACCTTCTTTCGTCAGATGCGCGTGGGGCGACGCGGACGCGCCTTTCCCATGGTCAAGTTCCGCACCATGTACGAGGGCGCGGCAGGCCCGAATTTCACGCGCGACGGCGATCCGCGCGTGACGCGCGTCGGCGGCTTGCTGCGGCGCTATCGGCTGGACGAGCTGCCGCAGCTCATCAATGTGCTGCGCGGCGATATGAGCTGGGTCGGTCCACGGCCGGAAGCGCAGCCGCTCGACCAGCAGTATGTGCGTGAAATCCCGCACTTCGCGCTCCGGGGTATCGTTCGGCCGGGCGTCACGGGCTGGGCCCAGATTAACCAGGGGTATGCGCATGAGCCCGAAGCAATGCGCTCGAAATTGGAGTATGATCTGTTTTATCTAAAGCATTGCTCACTTTGGTTGGATGTGGTGATCGTGCTGCGAACCTTCGCTGTGGTCTTCGGCGGGGCTGGCGCCCGCTGATCGCATTGCCGCACCCATCGAATTTATCCGCTGCGAGCCGTTCATTTCGTTCCGTGCCATGTGCGGTATAGCCGGCATATTCGCCTATCTTGATGTCGCGCCGCCGGCGGACCGCGAGGAGGTGACGCGCATGAACGCGCGCATGAAGGCGCGCGGTCCCGACGGCAGCGGCGATTGGACATCGCCGGATGGCAGGGTCTGCTTCACCCATCGTCGGCTGGCGATCATCGACCTTTCCGAGGGCGGCGCGCAGCCCATGCACAGCGCCGACGGAACGCTCACCATCACTTTCAACGGCGAGATCTACAACTATCGCGAGCTGCGCGGCGAGCTGCAGCGCAAGGGCTACGTCTTCCGGACCGAGTCCGACACCGAAGTGCTGCTGCAGCTTTACGCCGATCGTGGTGCGGCGATGGTCGAATGCCTGCGCGGCATGTTCGCGTTCGGCCTGTGGGACGCCAAGCGCCGGTCGCTCTTCCTGGCGCGCGACCCGCTCGGCGTGAAGCCGCTCTACTATGCCGACGACGGCTGGACCTTCCGGTTTGCCTCGCAGGCGAAGGCTTTGCTGGCGGGCGGGGCGGTCTCGCGCAGCCCTGATCCTGCCGGGATCGTGGGCTTTCATCTGTTCGGCAGCGTTCCCGAGCCCTTCACCGTCTGGCAGTCGATCCGCGCGCTTCCCGCCGGCGCCACGCTGACGGTCGGTTCCTGCGGACCGGAGGCGCCGGTCCGCTACTACGACCTGGCCGGCGCGTTGGCGCGCCGCGCCGCTGAAGCGGCTTGCTCCCCTGCCGAGGCACGCCCGCGGCTCAGCGCCGCCCTGCACGATTCGGTACGCCATCATCTGGTCGCCGACGTGCCGGTCGCGGTCTTTCTCTCGGCCGGTCTCGACTCGGGCGCTTTGCTCGGGACCATGGCCGAACTGGGTGCGCGCGACACCGTTGCGGTCACCCTTGCTTTTGCCGAGTTCCGCGGAGCCACCAATGACGAGGCGCCGTTGGCGGCCGAAGTGGCGGCGCGCTACGGCGCCCGCCACATCGTGCGCACGGTCGATCGCGCCGAGTTCGAACGCGACCTGCCGGCGTTGCTCGATGCGATGGACTTGCCGACGATCGACGGCATCAACACCTGGTTCGTCGCCAAGGCGGCGCGCCAGGCGGGCGTCAAGGTGGCGTTGAGCGGACTTGGCGCCGACGAATGTCTGGGCGGCTATCCGTCGTTCGTCGACGTGCCGCGCAGCGTGCACCTGCTGCGCCCTTTCAGCTTCGTGCCGACCGTTGGCGCCGCGGTGCGGCGCATGCTTTCCGTCAGCATCGCCGCCGGCCTGGGCCTGCATCCCAAGACGGCCGGCCTGCTGCAATATGGCGGCAGCTGGGCCGGCGCGTATCTGCTGCGTCGCGCCGTGTACATGCCCTGGGAACTGGACCGTATGCTCGACCCGGCAGTGTGCGAGAAGGGTCTGCGCCGGCTGGCGCCGCTCAGCCGGATTGCGGCAGCGCTGAATTCGGGGCGGCGGCTCGGCGACTTTGATCGCATCGTTGCGCTGGAAACGTCTCTGTACATGCGCAACCAGCTTCTGCGCGACGCCGACTGGGCGGGGATGGCGCACTCGATTGAGATCCGGGTTCCTTATGTCGACCCGTTCTTCTTATCGGCACTGCCCGCCGGCGCGGTGCTCGCGGCCGTGGACGCCAAGGCGGCTGTCGCTGACGTCCCGAATCCGCCGCTTCCGGAAGTGAGCCGGGTCCGTGCGAAGACCGGCTTTTCCACCCCGATTGGCCGATGGATCAGCGAAGCCGCCGGCGCCCATGATGCGACGTTCTCGGCAGCGTCGCGCGCATGGGCGCTGCGCGTGTGGCGTTCCGGCTGGTCCGGCCCGGCCTTCGCCTGAGGCTGCCATGAGCGCGCGCATCCTCGCCCTGGTCAGCGACGGCTATGGCTCCAGCGGCGGCATCGCCAGATACAACCAGGACCTGTTCGAGGCGCTTGCCGGCGGAAGCAACGAGATCCTGATCCTGCCGCGGAGCGGCGACGTCGCCGGCCGCGAACTCCCGGCCGGCATCCGACAGGAGCCGTCGGTGTTCGGTCGCCTGCGCTTCTCGCTGCGCTCGCTCGTCGCCGGATGGCGCAATGGTCCGTTCGACGTCGTGTTCTGTGGCCATGTGTTCATGGCGCCGATGGCGGGCAGGATCGCGCGCTTTCTCGGCGCGCGCCTGTGGCTGCAGGGCCATGGCATCGATGTCTGGACGGCGCGCCGGCCTGCGGTGCGCCGCGCCATCGAGGCAGCCGATCTCGTCACCACGGTAAGCCGGGCAACGCGCGAGAGTTTGCTGGGGTGGGCCGATCTGGCGCCGCACCGCGCTCGCGTTCTCCCCGACACGGTTCGCGATATCTTCGTGCCCGGACCACCATCTGCCGAATTGCGGGCCCGACTTGCCCTGGGCCCCGGGCCGATCCTGCTGACGGTTGCGCGCCTGCGCTTGAGTGAGCGCTACAAGGGGCATGAGAAGGTGTTCGCAGTCCTGCCGGCGTTGCGCGAGAAATTTCCCGACCTGGTTCACCTCGTCGTCGGCGACGGCGACGACCGGGAGCGTCTGCAGGCGCGGGCGCGAGAACTGGCCGGCGATCCGCGAGCAGTCCGCTTCCTCGGCTACGTCCCGGACGAAGACTTGCCGGAACTCTACCGGCTTGCCGATCTTTTCGTGATGCCGAGCACCGAGGAAGGCTTCGGCATCGTCTATCTCGAGGCGGCTGCCTGCGGCCTGCGCGTGGTGGCCGGGATAGGAGGCGGCAGCGCCGACGCGCTTCCCGGGGCGGGGCGGACCGGCCTGCGCGTCGATCCATCCAATCGGCAGGCGCTGATCGACGCGATCGTGGCGTTGCTGGCACAGGGCAGGGCGGATCCGTCGGATGTCGAGCCCTATCGGCGCCCGCATTTCGCTGCAGCAGCGCGGCGCTTGCTGGGCCAAATGCTCGGCCGGCAGAGCCGCAGGAAAGCCGGGCCATGAGTACGCTGGGCGAGCCCTCCCGCCTGCGTCTTGTGCTGGAGGCGGGGCGCGCCGACCGACAATATTGGCGTGACCTCTGGCGCTATCGTGAGCTCTTCCTGATCCTCGCCTGGCGCGATGTGTCGGTACGCTACAAGCAGACCTTGATCGGCATCGCGTGGGCGTTCGTGCGGCCGTTCATGACGATGGTGGTATTCACCCTCGTGTTCGGTCACCTCGCCAAGTTGCCGAGCACCGCGGGTGCACCCTACGCCGTCATGGTGTTCGGTGGCCTGCTGCCCTGGACGCTGTTTGCGTCAGTGCTGGGGGATGCCTCCCAGAGCGTCATCTCCAACTCCAACCTGATCGGCAAGATCTACTTTCCCCGCCTGATCGTGCCCCTGTCGACCATCGTCGTGGGATTGATCGACTTTCTGATCAGCCTCGCCATCCTGGCCGGCGTCATGCTGTGGTACGGCATGATGCCGGACTGGCATATCCTGATGCTGCCGGTCTTCGTCGTACTGGCGTTGATCGCCAGTGTCGGCCCGGCCCTATGGGCGGCGGCGATCATCGTCAAATATCGCGACTTCCGCTTCGTCATCCCCTTCGTGCTGCAATTCGGCATCTACGCCTCGCCGGTAGGCTTCTCCAGCGCAATCATCCCGGAGCGCCTGCGCCTGCTCTACAATCTCAACCCGATGGTCGGAATCATCGACGGCTTTCGCTGGTCGATCATCGGCGGTCACAGTCCGATCTACCTGCCGGGTTTCGCGCTCAGCATGGTCGTCGTGGCCGTCCTGACGTGGTGGGGGATCGTCAGCTTCCGCCGCACCGAACGCAGCTTCGCCGATCTGATTTGAACCATGGCCGACACCGTCATCCGCGTCGATAAGCTCGGAAAGAAGTTCATCATCGGCCATCAGGTCAGGCGCGATGGCCTGTTCCGCGAAGCCATGATGCAGGGCATGCGAAATTTCTGGCGCAAGGGCAGCGATCTTCTCAGGGGCCGCCCCATCGTCGAAGGCGACGTGGCCGAGGAATTCTGGGCGTTGCGCGACATCAATTTCGAGATCAGGGCCGGCGAGCTGGTCAGCATCATCGGCCACAACGGCGCCGGAAAGACCACCCTGCTCAAGATCCTGTCGCGCATCACCGAGCCCACGGAAGGCCGGGTCGAAATCGACGGACGGGTGGCGAGCCTGCTCGAGGTGGGAACCGGCTTCCATCCCGAGCTGAGCGGCCGCGAGAACGTGTTCCTGAACGGCGCCATTCTCGGCATGAGCCGGGCCGAGGTCCGCCGCCGGTTCGACGACATCGTCGAGTTTGCCGGTGTCGAGAAATTCATCGACATGCCGGTCAAGCGCTTCTCGACCGGCATGTACGCTCGGCTGGCCTTCGCCGTCGCCGCGCACCTGCAGGCCGAGATCCTGGTCGTCGACGAGGTTCTGGCGGTGGGCGATGCCGAGTTCCAGGCGCGCTGCCTCAACCGGATGTCCGAGGTCGCCAGCAGCGGGCGAACGGTCTTGTTCGTCAGCCACAATCTTGCGGCGGTGAGCGCGCTCACGCGGCGCGCCCTCGTGCTGCGCGGCGGCCGCCTGTCGTTCGACGGCCCGGTCGACGCGGCGCTCGCCGACTACACGGCCGGACTCAGCCGGCAGCGGTCGCAACGGAATTGGGGCAGGGCAAGAAGCGCGACACTGATCTCGGCCGACCTGATTGACGAGAACGGCGCGCCGACCGAGCGCTACGTGCCCGGCACGCCACTGCGCTTCCATGTCGTGCTGGAATCGACCGGCATGGCCGGCATGTCGCTCGAGCTGGTGTTGCGCGACGAGCACAACCTTGCGGTCGGCTACTATACTTCGAATACCTTCAATCGGATGCCGCTTCCCACCGAGGCCGGCATCTACGAATGCACGATATCGCTCGACTCGCTGTTCCTCGCGGCCGGCCAGTACGGGGTCGACCTGTCGACGACACATACCAACGTCAGCGTCGACCACGCCGTCGACAACGCCATTCGGTTCTTCGTCGAGACCTGCAACCCTCACGGCATCCCGTACAACTTTTCGCAAGATCTCGGTCGCGGCAATCTGGCCTTGAGTCTCAGCGCACCCCTGAGCTTCACGCCGCTGCCGGCGGCGGCTGTTGCGGCCAAGGCGCAGTCGACGGGGCCGACCGGTTGAACCTTCGATGGCCCGCCGCATATGCATCGTCACGCCCGGCAATCTGGCCTTCAATCCCAGGGTGCTGAAGGAGGCCGACGCGCTTCACGGCGCGGGCTATGGCGTGACCGTCGTCGCCTGCGACTACAATGAAGACTTGCGCCATCTCGACGACCAGGTCACCGCACGCGCGCCCTGGCGGGTCGTGCGCGTGCGGCGAATGCCGGTCGATCGGACGGTGACGCGCGTCGCGCGCGCGCTGGCGAGCGTCGTCGACCGGGCCGGAGTGGGCGTTGGCGTGGGGCTCGCGACCCGCGCCGAGCGCGGCGCGGTGCCGGCTTTGAAGCCCGCCGCTAGCGCCGTGCCGGCCGAGCTGTACATCGCGCACTATGTTGCGGCGCTGCCGGCCGCGGCCGCCGCGGCGCGTCGCAACCGGGCGATGCTGGGCTTCGACGCCGAGGATTTTCACTCCGGCGAAGGCGGCGCGGGACGCGACGAAGCGCTCCGCATGAAGATGGTCGGCGCCATCGAGCGGGCTTTTCTGCCGGATTGCGCCCATGCGACGGCGGCATCGCCCGAGATCGCGCAAGCCTATGCTGCGCGCTATGACATGATCGCGCCGGTCCCGGTCCTCAACGTTTTTCCGCTGGAGATGGCGCCTGCCAAACAGCCTCGCGGCGGCAGGCCGGGGCACCTGAGCGCCTACTGGTTTTCCCAGACTATCGGCCTCGACCGCGGCCTGCAGTCCTTCCTGCGTGCCATGGCCCTGGCGCGCGCCCGGGTATCGCTGGACATTCGCGGCCGCAATCGCTGGGGCAACGGCGACGCGCTGGTGGCGTTGGCGCGCGAGCTCGGCATTGCCGAGCGCGTGGCGTTGCTGCCTCCGGCGGAGCCCGAGGAAATGGTCAGACTGGCGGCACGCTATGACGTTGGCCTGTCGCTCGAGAGCGATGCCAACCAAAATCGCGGGCTCTGCCTGACCAACAAGATCTTCACCTATCTGCTCGCGGGAATTCCGGTAGTGATGAGCGACACGCCGGCCCAGCGCGCGCTGGCGCCGGCGCTCGGCATGGCTGCGCGCCAGGTCTCGCTCGATGACCATCGCGCCATGGCGGAGGTGCTCGATCGATGGGCCGATTCGCCGGACGAACTCGACGCGGCGAAGGCTGCAGCCTGGCAACTGGGGCAGCAGCGCTACAATTGGCAGATCGAGAAGGGCGGCCTGCTCCAGTCGGTCGCCGAGGCCTTCCGCCGCCACGACAGCTGGCCATGCGCCTGATCCTGACGGCCGATCCCGAGATCGAGGTGCCGCCCAGGCTCTATGGCGGCATCGAGCGCCTGGTCGACGGCCTGGTGCGCCGGCTGCGCAGCCGCGGCCATGTGGTCGGTCTGGTGGCCAAGCCGGGCTCGCAATGCCAGGCCGACGCCTTCTACGCCTGGCCAGGGCAGCGGTCGCAAGCATTGGCCGACACGGTACGCAACACGGCGGCGCTGTGGCGCGCGGTGAGCGCCTTCCGGCCCGACATCGTCCACAGCTTCTCGCGCGTGGCCTATCTCACGCCGCGCCTGCGCGGCCGCGTTCCACTGATCATGACCTACGAGCGCGAACCGACGCTGCGCGCCGTGCGCCTGGCCGTGCGTCTCGCGGCGCCCGGCGTGTTGACCTTCACCGGTTGCAGCAAATACATCGCGGCCAATGGCCGGCGCGCGGGCGGGCACTGGGAGGACATCCAGAACTTCGCGGAGATGGACGCGCTCAAGTTCAGCCCGGTCGTGCCCGACGATGCTCCTCTGGTGTTCCTGAGCCGCGTCGAGACCATCAAGGGCGCCGATTGGGCGATCGACATCGCCCGCCGTACCCGGCGACGCCTAATAATCGCCGGCAATCACGCCACATCTGGGCCGGAGGGTGGGTACTGGAAGCACAAGATCGAGCCCTGGGTTGGCCGCGATGGCATCGAATATGTGGGTCCGGTCGACGACGCGCAGAAGAACGCGATCCTCGGCAGGGCGCGCGCGATGGTCGTGCCGATCCAATGGAACGAGCCGTTCGGTATCGTCTTCGCCGAGGCGCTGGCCTGCGGCACGCCGGTCATCTCCTGTCCGCGCGGCTCGCTGCCGGAGATCGTACGTCCGGGGATCGAGGGATTTCTGATCCGTTCAATCGAGGAAGGCTGCGATGCGGTGGCAAAGCTGGGCACGATCGACCGCGCGGCCTGCCGACGGCGTGCCGAGGAGCTTTACGCGCCAGACGTGGTCGTCGATCGCTATCTTGACCTCTATGGGCGGGTCATCGCCGGCGGGATGCGCCGATGAGGCGCCGCCTCGCCCTGGTGAGTGGCCATTTCCCGCCGAGCAATCTTGTCGGCGCGCACCGGGCGCGGCTGTGGTCGCGCTATCTTCCCGAGTTCGGCTGGCAGCCGATCGTGGTGACGGGCGATCCCCGGCGGTACGAAGAACGGCCTGATCCCGATCTCGAGCGACTCGTGGCGCCCGGGTTGCGCGTGATCCGTGCCCCTACGATGCCGCTGCGGCCACTCCGCCTCGTCGGCGATGTGGGAGTCCGCGCCTTTCGGGGCTGCTACCGCGCCGTGGCCGGGCTCGCCGAGCGGGGCGAGATCGATTTTGTCCTGGTGACCATTCCGTCCAACTTCCTGGCGCCGGTCGGTCGCTTGGTGCGTCGGCGCTACCAGCTGCCCTACGGCATCGATTACCAGGACCCGTGGATCAATCGCTGGCCAGGCGTCGACCGGCCGCTGAGCCGCGCTTGGGGCTCATATCGCCTGGCGCACCTGCTCGAGCCGTGGTCGGTGCGCGACGCTGCGTTGATCACCGGCATGGCGCCGGGCTACGTCTCTGGCGTGCTGGCGCGCAATCCCGAAGTGGCTGAGCGCGCGGTGGTGGCCTGCATGGCCATGGGCAGCGCGCCAGAGGATTTCGAGCTGGTGCGCACGCTCAACCGGCCGACCTTCCTCTTCCAGCCAGGCGACGGACATTTCCACATGCTTTATGCCGGCGCCCTGCTGCCGGCCGGCCTCGGCGTGCTCGATGCGTTTCTCGCCGGTATCGGTGCGTTGCGCGGACGCTCGCCCGAGCTTGCTGCCCGATTGCGCGTGCATTTTGTCGGCACCGGTGCTTCGCCCGACGATCCGCTGGGCCATCGGGTCATGCCGCGCGTCCGCAAGGCGCATCTCGAGGACATCGTCGACGAGCATCCGCACCGCATCGGCTACATTGATGCACTCAACCATCAAGAGCAGAGCGACGCGGTCCTGGTACTTGGTTCGACCGAACCGCATTACACGCCCTCCAAGGTGTTTCAGGGCATACTGTCGAGGCGGCCGGTGTTTGCCCTACTGCATGAGGCGAGCACCGCTGTTGACATCATCGGCTCGGCCCGAGCCGGAACGGTGATCACCTTGACGGACGCCAGGATGCCGCCGCCCGACGACATCGCCGCCGCACTCGCTGCGCTGCTGACCGACAAATCAATCGGACCCGGTGCCCTGGACCCGCGCGCTTTCGAGCCATACTCGGCACGTGAATCGGCGCGCGCACTCGCCGCAGCCCTCGATCTCGCGCTCGATCGCAACGCCCGGCGACGGTCGGCGGGAACCTGACCGCCATGCGCATCGGTTACCTGATCAGCCATCCCACCCAATACTACGCGCCGATCTTTCGCGAGTTGGCCGGGCAGTGCGATCTCACGGTCTTCTATGGACATCGCCAGACTGCGGCACAGCAGGCGCGCTCCGGCTTCGACGTAGACTTCGACTGGGACATCGACCTGCTTTCAGGCTACCGGCACCAGTTCCTGGAGAACGTCGCGCGACGACCTTCGACGGACCGCTTCTTCGGCTGCAATACGCCGGGGATTGGCCGCGAAATCGCCAAAGGCAAGTTCGACGCCTTCTTCGTGCCTGGCTGGTTTCTGTTTTGCTACTGGCAGGCCGTGTTCGCCTGCCGTCGGGCCCGGACTCCCGTGCTGGTGCGCGGCGATTCCCAGCTTGCCAGCATGCGCAAGGGAGGCGTGGCGATCGCGAAGGCGGCGGCATTTCCGCTGCTGCTTCGCCTGTTCGACGGCTATCTCTATGTCGGCCGGCGACACCGCGAGTACCTGCAGCACTACGGGGCGCGTGAGGCACGGTCGTTTTTCTCACCGCACTGCGTCGATAACGATGCGTTCAAGGCCGCCAGCGAAGCAGCGCGGCAGTCGGGCGCGGCGAATGGCGGGCGCGGCCGCGCCAAGCGACTCTTGTTCGTTGGCAAACTCGTCGAACGCAAGAGGCCGTTGGACCTGATTCGCGCTGCTGCTTTGCTGCGCGAGCGCGGATGCCCGGTCGAAGTGGAATTCGCCGGCTCTGGCGAGCTGCGGCGGGCATTGGAAGCCGCGGCAAGCGCGACAGGCGTGCCGGTGCGCTTCGCCGGCTTCGTCAACCAGAGCGAATTGCCGGCGGTCTACGCCTCCGCCGACCTGCTGGTACTGCCTTCGGACGCCTACGAAACGTGGGGTTTGGTGGTTAACGAAGCGATGGCCTGCGGCATCCCCGCGGTCGTCTCCGACGCCGTCGGCTGCGG
>JBPYDO010000035.1:0-5250 GCA_051985755.1 Reyranella sp.
GGTCCAAGCCTACAACATGGTTTCCGTGAAGACCCGGGTGGACGGCCAAATCGTCAAAGTCGATTTCAAGGAGGGCCAAGAGGTCAAGGAAGGCGATCCGCTGTTCCAGATCGATCCGCGGCCGTTCCAGGCCATGCTCGACCAGGCGATGGCGAACAAGAAGAAGGACGAGGCGCAACTCGAAGGCGCCCAACTCGATCTCGAACGCTACGGCAAGCTGATCGGCTCGGGTTTCCAGTCGCGCCAGAGCTATGACCAGCAGAAGGCGACAGTCGACGCGCTGAAGGGCTCGATCGCCGCCGACCAGGCGACCATCGACACCGCCAAGCTGAACCTTGCCTATGCCGACATCCGCGCACCGATCGCCGGCCGCACCGGGCAGCGCCTGGTCGATCTCGGCAACCTGGTGCAGGCGAACCAGGGCACCACGCTCGTCACCATCACGCAGATCAAGCCGATCTTCGTCAACTTCACCATCCCGCAATTCGCCAACCATAACCTGCGCAAGAACCAGGCGAGGAGCCCGCTTACCGTCTACGCCTACAGCGCCGACGATTCCTACAAGCTCGCCGAGGGCAAGATCACGCTGATCGATAACCAGATCGACACGGCGACCGGCACGTTGCGGCTCAAGGGCGAGTTCGCCAACGCCGACGAAAATCTCTGGCCGGGCGAGTTCGTGAGCGTGCGCCTGCAGCTGTCGATGCGCAAAGGCGCCATCACCGTGCCGCAGCGCGCCGTCATGCAGGGCGCCCAGGGTCCCTACGGCTACGTCATCAAGCCCGACAATAGCGCCGAGCGGCGATCGCTCGAGGTCGAGGCGACCCAGGACGGAATTTCCGTGATCGGCAAGGGTCTGGCGCTCGGCGAGAAGATCGTGGTCGACGGCCAATACCGCCTGACCGACGGCAGCAAGGTACGCATCGACCAACCGACCGCCGCTGTGCCCATGCCGGGCACACCGCCAGCCACCGGCCAAGCTCCGGCCGGACCCGACGGCCAGGCCCCGGGCGGTCGTCCTGGCCAGGCTCGGAGCCAAGCTCCAGGCAAGCGCGGCTGAAGCGGCCGCCATGAACATTTCCGAGACCTATATCCGGCGGCCGATCGCCACGTCCTTGATGATGCTCGGCCTGCTGGTCTGGGGTGTCGCGACCTATGGCCTGCTGCCGGTGTCGGCCCTGCCCAACGTCGACTTCCCGACGATCTCGGTGACGGCGGTCCTGCCCGGCGCCAGCCCGGAAACCATGGCGTCGTCGGTCGCCACGCCGCTGGAACAGCAGTTCGCCGCGATCCCGGGGCTCACGTCGATGTACTCGACCAGCGGCCTGTCGGCGACGCAGATCACCCTGCAGTTCGATCTCAACCGCAAGATCGATGGCGCCGCCACCGATGTTCAGACCGCGATCAATGCGGCGAGCGGCCTGTTGCCGAAGGACCTGCCCAACCCGCCGACCTATCGCAAGGTCAACCCGGCCGACCGCGCCGTGCTGATCTACGCGGTGTATTCGGACGACCTGCCGATCTACAAGGTCGACGACTACGCCTTCGTTATCCTCGCGCAGAAGATCTCGGCGGTGGAAGGCGTCTCGCAGGTCATCGTTGCCGGCCAGCAGGACTATGCGGTGCGCGTGCAGGCCAACCCCGGAGCGTTGGCAACGCGCGGCATCGCGCTCGAGGATGTGCGCGCCGCAATCAGCAACGCCACCCTGAACCAGGCCAAGGGCAATCTCGAGAACGACAGCCTCTCGGCGATGATCGACACCAACGATCAGCTCTTCAAGGCCGACGCCTACAAGGACATCATCGTCGCCTACCGCCACGGCGCGCCGGTCAAGCTGCAGGACGTCGCCAACGTGGTCGACGGCACGCGGGCCCCGCGCACCGGCGCCTGGTACAACGGCAAGCGGGCCGAGCTGCTGCTGATCTTCCGCCAGCCCGGCGCCAACACTGTGGACATCGTCGACAAGATCAAGGGCATGATGCCGAGGCTGCTGGCCTCGATCCCGCAGAGCGTGCACGTCGACCTGATGTCCGACCGGTCGAGCTCGATCCGCGAATCGGTCGACGACGTGCAGTTCACGATGATGCTGACCATCGCCCTGGTGGTGCTGGCGATCTTCATCTTCCTGCGCCACCTGTGGGCCACGATCATTCCCAGCATCACCGTGCCGCTGTCCCTGGTGGGCACGTTCGGCATCATGTGGATGTGCGACTACTCGATCGACAACCTGTCGCTGATGGGCCTCACCATCGCCACCGGCTTCGTCGTCGACGACGCGATCGTGATGATCGAGAACATCGTGCGCTACATCGAGGAGGGCGAGAAGCCGCTCGACGCGGCAATCAAGGGCGCGGGCCAGATCGGTTTCACCATCATTTCGATCACCTTCTCGCTGATCGCCGTGTTCATCCCGCTGCTGTTCATGGGCGGCATCGTCGGCCGCATCTTCCGCGAGTTCGCCGTGGTCGTGACGGTCGCGGTCTGCATGTCGGCCTTCGTGTCACTTACGCTTACGCCCGTCATGTGTGCGCAGTTCCTCAAGCGCCAGACCGGCCACAAGCGCGGCCGGCTCGATCAGATGTGCGAGGACGCGTTCGACGCCTGGGTGCGCTTCTATGACCGCGGCCTGAAGTGGGTGTTCCGCCACCAATTCATCACGCTGATGTCGACCATCGCGCTGGTCTTCGTGACGGGCTACCTCTACATCACGATCCCCAAGGGCTTCTTCCCCGAGCAGGATACCGGCTTCATCTTCGGCCAGGCCGAGGCGCGACAGGACATCTCGTTCTACGCCATGGCCAACATCCAGAACGAGCTCGCCGCCATCGTCGCCAAGGATCCCGGCGTCTCCGGCGTGGTCGGCTTCGTCGGTTCCACCGGCTTCAGCTCGGCCGAGAACACCGCGCGTATGTTCATCCAGCTGAAGCCGTTCGACCAGCGACGGGGCCAAACGGCGCAAAAGATCATCCAGCGGCTTCGGCCAAAGGTCGCGGTCATTCCGGGCGTCAAGTACTTCATGCAAGCCGGCCAAGACATCAATGTCGGCGGCAAGCTCACCAAGACCGAGTTCCAGTACGTCCTCACCTCGACCGACGCCGACGAGCTCAATCACTGGGCGCCGACCATCGAAGAGCACATGGCGAAACTGCCCGAGCTGCAGGACGTGACGTCCGACCAGCAAATCGCCTCGCCGCACGTCTCCGTCGACATCGACCGCGACACGGCGTCGAAGCTCGGCATATCGCTCGCCCAGATCGACCAGACCCTGTACGACGCCTTCGGCCAGCGCCAGGTGGCGACGATCTTCGCCTCGGCCACCCAGTACAAGGTGGTGCTCGAAGTGGCGCCGGAGTTCCAGACCGACCCGTCGGCGCTGTCGCGCATCTACGTGCCCGGTGCCAACGGCGCACAGGTGCCGCTCAGCACGGTGGCCAAATTCGTCACCAAGATCGCGCCGCTGACCGTCGGTCACCAGGGCCAGTTCCCGGCCGTCACGTTGTCGTTCAACCTGGCGCCCGGCGTCGCGCTCGGCCAGGCCGTCGCGAAGATCCAGCAGATGGAGCGCGACCTCAAGACGCCGATCATCCTCGACGGCTCGTTCCAGGGTACGGCGCAGGCCTTCCAGTCGTCATTGAAGTCGACGCCGCTCCTGGTCCTCGCGGCCATCCTCGCCGTCTACATCGTGCTGGGCATGCTGTACGAGAGCTACGTACATCCGATCACCATCCTGTCGGCCCTGCCGTCGGCCGGGGTCGGTGCGCTGCTGGCACTCGAGATCTGCCGCTACGACCTGAGCGTTATCGCCATCATCGGCATCATCCTGCTGATCGGCATCGTCAAGAAGAACGCCATCATGATGATCGACTTCGCCCTCGAGGCCGAGCGCGAGCAGGGCAAGAGTCCCCTGGAGGCGATCCACGAAGCTTGCCTGCTGCGTTTCCGGCCGATCATGATGACCACCTTCGCTGCGATCGGCGGCGGCCTGCCGCTGGCCATCGGCCAGGGCGCCGGGTCGGAGCTGCGGCGTCCGCTTGGCATCGCCATCGTCGGCGGGCTCCTGGTGTCGCAGTGGTTGACGCTCTATACGACGCCGGTCATCTATCTCTACTTCGACCGCTTCGGCCATTGGCTGGCCGGCAAGCGCCGCCGGCCGACCGGCGAGATCCCCGCCGTGGTACCGTCGCCGACCGACAAGCCGGCCGAAGCCGGAACGCGTGCCGCCGACTAGGGCTAGCCCATGTCGCAAAGCCGCTACGAGCAGGAGGAGTACCTGGAGCAGAACGAGGACGAACTCGAGCGCGCAGCCCGCACCAAGAAGCTGGTCGTGCTGGTCGTGCTGGGCGCCCTGGTGATCGGCGCCGTGCTCCTGGTCGGCCGCCTGCACCAGGCGTCGCGTGTCGAGGACTGCCTGCTGGCACACGGCCACAACTGCGACGACCTCGTCGAGCCGCCGAAGCCCGCCAGCAATCGGTAGGCTCGCGAGGGCTGCCGGCCCGATCAAACCTCAGTGTAGATCAGGCGGACGAGCCGGCTTTCTGGCGCGCCGGCCAGCGGTAGGCGATTTCTCCCACGATGCCTCGGCGGAAGGCCATCACGATCACGACGAAGATCGCGCCCTGGATCACCTGGACGAACTCGCCGAACGAGGCGAGGTAGTTCTCCATGGTGACGATGATGAAGGCGCCGACGACCGGGCCGCCAATGGTGCCGAGCCCGCCGACCAGCGCCATCAGCACGACCTCGCCCGACATCGCCGCGCTCACGTCGGTCAGGGTGGCGAACTGCAGCACCATCGCCTTGGTGGCGCCGGCCAGCCCGGCCAGGGCGGCCGACAGCACGAAGGCGAGGAGCTTGTAGCGGTCGGCCTCGTAGCCCAGCGAGGTCGCCCGTTGCTCGTTGTCACGGATCGCCTTCAGTACCTGGCCGAACGGTGAGTGGATGAAACGATAGATGGCGCCGTAGCCGAACAGGAAGATCGCCAGCACCACGTAGTAAAGCACGTGATCGTCGCGGGTCGGGATCAGCCCGCCCAGCAACGGCCGGCGTGCGATGCCCTGCAGCCCGTCCTCGCCGCCGGTGAATGGCACCTGCACGCAGATGAAGTAGATCATCTGGGCGAACGCAAGCGTGATCATGGCGAAGTAGATGCCCTGGCGCCGGATCGCCAGCGCGCCGGTCACCAGCCCGAGCAGCGCCGCACCGGCGACGCCCGCCAGCAGGCCGACCTCGGGCGGCATGTGCCAGACCTT
>JBPYDO010000036.1:0-7511 GCA_051985755.1 Reyranella sp.
CGGCGATGGCTGAGTTGAAGGCGACAATGACCTTGGCCTCGCCGAGGAGCTTTTCCTCATCGGGCTCCATGCATCGGCAATGGGCGCATACCAGCCGGTCGTTGAGGAAGCCGATATCGGCCAGGAACTCCGTCGGCAGCCGATTGCGATGCGCCTTCACGGCCGCGACCTCACCCCAGATCTGGTTGAGGTGAATGGTGGCGAAGCTCTTGAGCTGGTTCTGAAGTGCACTGAGATCGCGCAAGAGCTCGGGCGAGCACATGTCCGGCGCCCAGGCCGACACCGCGACGCGAAGACGGCCGCCTTCCTTGCCATTCCACCTGCCGAACAGGCGCTCGATATTCCCGATGTGGCGTTCGCCCAGGGCGCGGTCGAGCTGGAAGGGTGCAGGATCGCCGATTTCGGTGCCGACCCTGTCCCACGCGCGTTCGGCCAGCAGGAAGCGCATGCCGGTCGCGCCGAGGGCTGCAGCGTAGCCGTCGAGCCCTGAGCCGTCCTCGAGAATGAACGTCGTGCCGCTGCGAAGCGCCTCCAGCGCTCCCACTTGCGCCATGACGCGTCGTTCGTCGGCGTTTACGACGGGCACGGGGATCGGCGAGAGGCCGCCGGAGAACGGCGGCTTGTGCGGCGGCGACAGGTCTTCGAAGACGCCGCGCGCCAAGGTCATGGTGAGATGCGTGTGGGTGTTGGCGAAGCCCGGCAGGATCAGGTTGCCCGTCGCATCGATCCGCTCGGCGTCGGGAAAGCGCGCGAGGATTTCTGCACTTGGTCCCAGCGTTGCGATACTACCCTCGGCGATCGCGATCGCAGCGCTGTGCAGAACGCTGTCTCGATCGTCAACCGTCGCGATAGTCGCGTTGTGAATGACGGTGGTGGCCAAGGTCTCCTCTCCTGCTGCAATGCGAGTTCGATCTGTAAAATGCGCCAAAAGGCGCTCGACGGCGAGCAGCGTATGGTGTGAAGTCGCCGCGCAAAACCAAGAACTAACGTTCACTGACCTGGATGGGAGGGTCGACAATGGAGCGGACGGTCGAAGCATCAACCATGCGCAAGGTCTACTTGCGCCTGCTGCCCTTTGCGATGCTTTGCTACATGCTGGCGTACGTCGACCGCATCAACGGCAGCTTCGCCGCGCTCACCATGCGCGGCGATCTGCACATGTCGGCGGCCGACTACGGCTTCGCTGTCGGCACTTTCTACTGGGCCTATTTCCTGTTCGAAGTGCCAAGCAACGTGATCATGGAAAAGGTCGGCGCGCGCATCTGGATCGCCCGCATCATGGTCACCTGGGGCATCTTCGCCGCAGCCACCGCCTTCGTCACCGGCACGACGAGCTTTGCCGTCGTGCGATTCCTGTTGGGCATGGGCGAGGCCGGCTTTTTCCCGGGCCTGGTGCTCTATTTCACCTACTGGTTCCCGGCGCGGCATCACGCACGCATCGTCTCGTCCTTCCTGGTCGGGCTGCCGATCGCGGTGGCAGCCGGTGCGCCGATTTCCACGGGCCTCATGAGCCTGGACGGCCTCTTCGGCCTCAGAGGCTGGCAGATCATGTATCTTGCCGAGGGGTTGCCCACGATCGCCCTCGGTGTCGTGTGCTATTTCGCGATGACCAACAAGCCGGATCAGGCGAAGTTCCTGACGCAATCTGAAAAGGACTGGCTGGTCGGCAAGATCGCCAGCGAGCGCAAGGCCAAGGAAGCGGTGCGCGTCTACTCGATGTGGGAATCGATGTGGAACCCGCGAGTGCTGCTTCTGGCGCTCAACTATTTCGGCATCGTGACGGCGAGCTTGGGCATCCTTTTCTTCGTGCCGCAGATCATCAAGTCTCTGGGCAACCTGTCGAACATGCAGGTCGGTTGGCTGACCATGATCCCTTACATCTGCGGCGGCATCTCGCTCGTGGTGTGGGGGCGCATCTCTGACAGGATGAACGAGCGGCGCTGGAACCTCTTGCTCGCCTGCGTGATGTCGACCGGCGGCCTGGCGATGGCCGGCCTCACCATGGGCACCTGGTGGGCGCTGGTCGGGGTATGCGTGGCGACGGCAGGCTTCTACGGATCAAAGGGTCCGTTCTTCGCCATGCCGCCGATGTTCCTGAGCGGCGCGGCGCTTGCGGTGGGCTTCGCCTGGATCAATTCCATCGGCAATCTCGGCGGCTTCTTCGGGCCGTGGTGGATCGGCATCATGAAGGACGCGACCGGAACATACTCCGGCGGCCTCTACGGGCTCGCGCTCCTGACCTTGATCTCGTCGGTCGTGTGCTGGCTTTTCCTCGAGATCCCCGATCCGACCACGGCCGCGCAGCCGGCGGCCGCGCCCGCCGACTAGAGGTCAGGTGTTGCTGTCCGCGCGCAACAGCGCGCGGACTTCGTCGGGGTCGCAGGCGACCTTCACGCCGGCGCGTTCCTGCTGCAGCAGCATCGCCGAACGCGAATCGCGGGTTTGCCAGCCGCGGTTGAGAGCCTCGGTCATTTCCTCGAGCGCCAGGTTGGAAAGACGCATGGGAACGCCGACGTCCTTGCCGAGCTGGGTGGCTAGCGTCACGTCCTTGTGTGCCAGCTTCAGCGCAAAGCGCGCCGGGTCGTAGTGGTTGGGCAGGAAGTGCTCGGCCAGCGAATCGAAGGTGCGGCGGCGGCCGGTGGCGCCCTGACGCACCGCCTTCCACAGCAGCAGCGGATCGACCCCGGCCTTCACGCCCATGGTGAAAGTCTCGGCCAGCGCGGTGTTGATGATGTAGCCCGAGAGATTGTGCACCAGCTTGGCGACCGAGGCCGACCCGATCGGCCCGAGGTAGAGAACCTGGTCGCCCATGGCGTCGAGCACGGGCCGGTAGCGGCCGAAGACGGCTTCATCGCCGCTGACCCACAGCGCCATCTTGCCCGAGGCGGCGCCCGCTGGTCCGCCGCTCACCGGGCTGTCGAGCAGGTGGGCGCCCTTTTCGGCGAAGACACCTTGCAGGCGACGGATCAGGGTCGGTGAATTGGTCGAAAGATCGAACAGCGCCTGGCCGCGCGCCATGCCTTCGAGCAGCCCGCCCTTGCCGCAGCACACGCTCTCGAACTCGGGCGGGCCGGGCAGGGAGGTGAACACGACCTCGCTGGAGGCCGCGACATCGCGCGGTGTGTCGGCCCATTTGGCGCCGGCGGCGCAGATCCTTTCCGCCGCCTGACGACGGGCATCGTGGACAATCAGCTGGTGTCCGGCCTTGTTCAGGTTGGCCGTCATGCCCGAGCCCATCATGCCCAGGCCGATGAATCCTACGCGCATTTGTTCCCTCCTGCGTCGATCGCCCGATGCCGAATCACGCCGGCAGTCCGGCCGCCTTTCCCATGAACCAGTCCAGCATCCTCGCATTCTCGTCGCGCGGATAGGTGTGCGAAAGGTCGGCGACTTCGTGATAGGTCGCCTGGGCGCCGGCCTCGGCCAGAACGCGCTGCGCGATGTTCGCCGTCGCCGCCGGGAACATCCAATCCTCGGCGCCGTGCGTGATCAGGATCGGCAGGCCCTTGACGCGCTCGGCGTTTCCCCAGGACATCATCATGGGGTGGAATGCCGCCGAGACGGGCGCAAGGTGCGTGAAGCGGCAGGGGCCGCGCAGGCCGAGCACGTAGGCGAACGTGCCGCCATCGCTCATCCCCGTCAGGAGCTTGTGCGCCTGGTCGATGCTGTACCGGCTCGAAACCTCGTCGAGCATGAGATCGATGTTGGCGCCGTCGACTTCCGAATCCATCAAGGACCAGGTCGAACCGCGCGCGGTCGGCGCGATCAGGACCATGCCGCGACTGCGCGCCTCGCGCAGCCAGCTCCACAGGAAGGCGCCGCCATTGCCGCTGCCGCCGTGCATCGCGACGATCAGCGGCCAGGCGCGCGCTGCGTCGTAATATTCGGGCACATAGAGGGAGAAGCCGCCGCGCGCGCCGGGCGCTCCGCCGAAATGCGTCACGCCCACGCCTGCACGATCGGCACCGACTGCATCGATCAGGGCCACCAGTTCCGGGTCGTCACGCGCCCAGGGTTCGAGGAAGAACTGGCTGACCGGCCGCAGGTGCGCCGCCAGGGGATAGAGAGCCGCCGCGCCGGTGGAATAGCTGCGCAACGCACGATAGGCCGCGACAATAGGCTGCGGTTCCCGGTTGGCGGCCTGCAGGCCCGTAATGCCCGTCGTCGCCGCCGAAGCGGCTTGCAGGAGATGGTCGCGCACCGCCGCGAGCGGTTGCGGCCAGGTAATCTCGCGCGCTGCCTCCATCGCCTTGTCGATCTCCAACTCCCGGCCCTCTAGCGCATTGATCAGCTGATCGAGCCGGTGCGGCGCCAGGTGGCGGCCGGCAAATTCCAAGGCGTGCAAGCCGCGCAGGATGGCGGGCACCAGCCGGGCGATCGCGTCAACCGCGGGCTCGCGCACCGTCAGCCCTGCAGGACAGCCGCCTCGGGCGCCGCTTTGCCGCGGATCATGTCCGCCGCCTTCTCGGCGATCATCAGCACCGCGGCATTGAGATTGGCCGACGGCATGGTCGGCATGATCGAAGCGTCGACCACGCGCAAGCCCTCGAGGCCGCGCACCTTCAGTTCGTCGTCGACCACCGCTGTGGGGTCGCTGGCCGGCGCCATCCGGCAGGTTCCCATCAGATGGAATGTCGTCGTGCCGCGCTTCTTCGCCGCCTCCATCAGGTCCGCGTCGGACTGCGCCAGCGGCCCGGGGAATTCTTCGCGGTCGTAGTACTTGGCAAGCGGCTGGGAGGAGAGCAGGCGGCGTGCGAGCTTCATGCCCGCCAGCAGCACCTGCCGGTCGCTTTCGGCCGCCAGGTAGTTCGGCTGGATGACCGGTGCCTGGAACGGATCTGCGGCGCGGATGCGCACATAGCCGGTGCTGTCCGGCCGCTGTTGCCAGGAGGCGATGGTCATGCCGGGGAAATCGTCGAGTGTCGACTGCACGCCCTCCTTGTAGCTGGCCGGCGTGAAAGTGAGTTGCAGGTCGAAGTTGTCGACGCGCTCGTCCGATTTCCAGAAGACGTAGACTAGGGTCGGATTGAGCGACAGGATGCCTCGTCGGGTGAGAGCGTAGTTCAATACCTCGCCCGCCAGCCTGAGACCGTGCGAGCGCTCGTTGATGGTGACGGCGTTCTTCACGCGGGCGACGAAGCGCGGTGCATAGTGGTCGCGCAGGTTCTCGCCCACACCGGCGAGAGGGTGCCGCACGGCTACGCCCAGCGACTGCAGCAGCGCTGACGGCCCGACCCCCGAGAGCTGCAGGAGTTGCGGAGAATTCACCGCGCCGCCGCTCAGGATCAGCTCCTTGTCGGCACGCACCTCCATCGATTGGCCGTTGCGGCCGCCCTGCCGGTAGCGCACGCCGACGGCGCGCTTGCCTTCGAAGGTGATCTCAGTCGCGTGGGCGTGCGTGCGCACGCTGAGATTGCTCCGCCGCATCGCCGGATGCAGATACCCGCGCGCCGCGCTCACGCGCCGGCCGTTGTGGACGATGCGCTGTACGTAGCTCACGCCCGCCTGCCGGGCGCCGTTGTAGTCGCGGTTGCGTGGAATCCCCATCTGCACCGCGCCTTCGATGAAGGCATCGCAGATCGGGTCGCGCCATTCGAGATCGGTGATCGGCAGCTTGCCGTCGCGCCCGCGGAAGAGATCGTCGCCCTCGCCACCTCTTTGGCTGCTCACCCGACGCTCGGTTCGCCGGAAATAGGGCAGGACATCGGCATAGCCCCAGCCGCGATTGCCGCGCTGTGCCCAGCCGTCGAAATCCAGGCGCTGGCCGCGATTGTAGATGTGACCATTGATCGAGCTCGAGCCGCCCAGCGTCTTGCCGCGCGGCGCGGCAATGCGGCGGCCGCCCGTCCATTGGCTGGGCTCCGAGGTGTAGAGCCAGTTCACCCGAGGATTGACCAGTGTGTACATGAAGCCAGCCGGAATATGGATGAAGGGATGCCAGTCGCGTGGACCGGCCTCGAGGACACAGACGGTGGTCTTGCCGTCCTCGCTCAGCCGGTTGGCGAGCACGCTTCCCGCGGAGCCCGCGCCCACGATCACATAATCGAAGCGCTCCATCCGAGCTTTTCCCTCCCGATGATCAGCCTTTAGCGCCTTCGACCGTAGGGCGGCAATCGGCGCCGCCGCGCCAATTTCGCGACACAATGGTCGGGCCCGGAAAAAGCACTAGGCAAGCCAGTTCGGGCCGCGCACACTCATCGAGCAGGCGAAATATCGCTGCGACGGGGAGGAAATCGAATGATGGGACGAACCTGCCGCGACTGCGCCTTGCCGGAGGTTTGACCGGGCACCATGGATGCCTCGTTCGGACTCCTGGTGAATGCGATCGTTTCCGGATTGCTGCTCGGCGGCTTCTACGCCGGCGTGTCGATCGGCGTCGGCATCTCGTTCGGGCTGCTCGACGTCGTCAACATCGCCCACCCGGCCTTCATCCTTCTCGGCTCCTACGTGGCCTACATGGCCAACACCCTCTTGGGAATGGATCCGATCCTCGCGTCGTTGATTGTCATGCCGGCCTTCTACTTGTTGGGCATATTGACCTATCAACTCTACTACGTCGCCTTCGAGCGGCGCGACGACCAGTCCCTGCGCGGGCTGTCATTCTTCTTCGGGCTGCTGTTCATCACCGAGGTGACGCTGGTACTGATCTTCGGCGTCGACTACCGCCTGGTCGATGCTCGCTATGTCGGCCCAAGCATTCACCTCGGCGTCGTCGAGTTGCCCTGGCGCCTCCTCGTGCCGTTCCTCGTTTCACTGGCCGCCGTTGGCGTGCTGCAGCTTTTCCTGGCGCGAACCTTCATTGGTCGCGCCATCCAGGCGGTGGCGCAAGACCAGCTGGCGCTGCGACTGATGGCGGCCAACCCGGCGCGCATCAAGCGCATCGCGTTTGGGATTTCCATCGCCACCGCCTCGCTTGCCGGCGCCATCCTGATCGTCATCCAGCCGGTCGAACCTTCGATTGGGCGCGACTATATCGGCCGCATCTTCGCGATCTGCGTGCTGGGCGGCCTCGGCAGCTTCTCCGGCATGGTCATCGCCGCCGTCACGCTGGGCGTGGTCGAGAATCTGACCGCGACGTTCTTCGGTCCGTCGTGGGCGCCGGCGGTGGCGTTCGGCGTGTTGCTGATCACTCTCGCGGTACGACCCAGTGGCATCCTTGGTCGGTAAGAGTGCCGCGAGCAGCATGACCGAGGGTGTATCCCCACGCATGCGCGGGGTAACCTTTGCGCTGATCCTGACCATCATTGCCGCCGCGGTTTTTGTCGCGGGCCGTCTGGTCAACAACAGCTATCTGTTCTTTGCGGGCTATGTCGTCGTGCAGTACATCGTGCTCGGCACGGCATGGAACATCCTAGGCGGCTACACCGGCTATGTGAATTTCGGCATCACCGCCTTCTTCGCCATCGGCGCCTATTCGACGGTTGTGTGGCACAAGCTCACGCCAGCCATGCCATTGCCGGTGATGGTGGCGATCGGCGGGGTAATGGCGGCGCTGGTCGGACTGGGCACTG
>JBPYDO010000037.1:0-3191 GCA_051985755.1 Reyranella sp.
AACGTCATCCGGATCGCCCAGGCCGCCGAGAAATTCGGCTACGACTCGGTGTGGGGCAACGACCACATGACGACCCAGAACTACGTGCGCGCCGAGTTCCCGGTGCCGCCGCGCTTCTGGGAGCCCCTGGTCACCTACGCCTTCGTGCTCAGCAACACCCGAGCCATCAAGGTCGGCACCGGCGTCCTGGTGCTGCCGATGCGCCACGACATCGTGGTCACGGCCAAGCAGATCGCCACCCTCGATCACTTCGGCAAGGGCCGGCTGGAGCTCGGCGTCGGCATCGGCGCCTACCGCGAGGAGTTCAAGGCGCTGCAGCCGGACGCCAGGCTCGATCGCGGCGATATCGTCGACGAGGGCCTGCAGGCGCTCAACCTCCTGTTCAAGGAGCGCGTCGCGACCTTCGAGGGCAAATACTACAAGTTCCGCGACGTCGAGCTGTTCCCCAAGCCCTACCAGAAGAAGCTGCCGATCTATGTCAGCGGCAACCACGCCAATAACATCAAGCGCGCGGTGAAGTGGGCCGACGGTTGGCTGCCCGCCGGCATGCATGTCGACCGCCTGCGCGCCGGCGTGAAATCCTTGCGCGAGCAGGCGGACAAGGCCGGCCGCGACTGGAAACAGATCGAAGTCTGCCCGCAGTTCGTAGTGCATCTCGGCAAGACACACGCAGCTGCGATCGAAAGCTTCCGCAAGAGCCAGATGAACAAGCATCTGGTCTCGCTCGCCAAGTCGACGCTGAAGGGCCAGGGCCCGGCGACGCACGAGGAGATCAACCTGATCGGCACGCCGGCCGAGGTGATCGACAAGGCCATCGCCTTCCGCGAGGCCGGCGTCACGCACCTGCTCGGCCTCTACTTCGCCGCCAATTCCCTGCAGGAGCTTTTGGACCAGATGCAGCTCTTCGCCGAAGAGGTCATGCCGAAGGTGAAATGACGCGGCGAAGTCGCGTCATTTCATCCTGAGCGAAGCGAAGGATCCCTCACTACGCTCGGGATGACACGGTTAGCAGTGCCGGCATAACCCCCTTCGCGATGGCCTCAAGTTCGTTCACGGCCTGGCGCAATGGCATGCCAGGCGGCCGGGGCGTGAAAATCAGATGGTCCATCTCGAGCCGCGCCTGCAGGTCAGTCAATTTCTTCGCGATGTCGCCCGGTGTGCCGAGCAGCCACCGCTCCTGCATGAATTCCTCGGACATGAAGTAAGGATTGTCGGAGGTGAGCGGCTTGCGCTCGCCGGTCGTCTTGTCGACGTAAGTTAGCCCGACGCGCTCGGGCTTGTACTGGACGCGATAGACCTCATCGATGAACGGCTGGTGCCGCTTGATCGCATCCGCCGCCGAATCGCCGACCAGGATTTCGCGCATGGCGGCGCGCGGTAGCCGTCCCGCACCCTGCAGGGCCGCCTCAGCGTCGAAAGATTTGAATTGGTGCTCGACCAACCCCCACTCCGCCAGTGGCGCAACCAGGAAGCCGGCGCGGCGACGCACGGCGCGGGCGCGTGCCTTAGGATGCGCGGCGCCGATCCAGAGTGGCGGGCGACCGGGCTTCACAGGCGGTGGGCGCAGCAAGCCACCCTTCACGTTGTAGACCTTGCCCGCGTAGTCGAACGGTTCACCGGTCCAGGCCTTCTCGAGGATGTCGAGCGATTCTTCGAATGCCCGAGTGCGAGTGGCGTAGTTCCAGCCGAACATCTCGAACTCGGGCGGGCGATAGCCCTGGCCCAGCCCGATCTCGATGCGGCCGCCGGAGAGATTGTCGACCACCGACAAGTCTTCGGCCATGCGCAACGGATGGCCGTGCAGCGGCGCCAGCGCGACGCCCTGACCGATCCGGCAGTTGGGCGCTGCGACGGCGAGCGCCGCTGAGGCCACGACCGGCGAGGGGCAGTAGCCGTCGCCCTCGCCATGATGCTCGCTTGCCCAGATCGAGTGGTAGCCGAGCCGACTCGCTTCGGCGGCGAGCTCCAGTCCTTCGCGATAAGCCTTGTCGTAGGGCTCGCCGAGCCCGCGATGGGCCTGGAAGCTGAAGGAGATGCCGAACTTCGGGGTCTTCACGTTTGTCATTTGTGGTCGGCGTTGGACTCGATGAATTTCTGCCACAGCGATCGCGCATCGTCGTGGTAGCCGGCGCTGGCCGCTTCCGGGAAGCTGCGACCGTCCATAAGTGCGGTCATCATGCGATTAAAACCGGCGCCATCCGACTCTCTCAGGTAGTTCACGAACATTCCCGCTTCCCGGTAAGCCAGCACGGTCGGATACCAGGCAGGATGCGTTTTTGGCGGCGCTCGATCGAAGTCAATCTCACCCAGGCTGAACGGGCTTCCTTCGTCATCGATGGCTATTCGCTCTCCGCGTCGAATGGCGGCCCATGCTTCCTCTTCGCTGACCATTTCGGCGCCGCCGCCGCCCGACACCATGACCGCCAGGCCTTCCTTGAACCAATTCGGAAAGTGGAGGTATGTCCATCCGCCGCTCCACCCCTGAAGGTGAGCATGGGAGAGTTCGTGCGTCAGGATCGCTGGCAGCCGCTGGTGTTGCGCTCGGAACAGCCGGGGCGCGAGGTTCACCCGGCCCAAGAACGTGACGCCCACAGGAACATTGGAACCGAGGCCATTGGCGGCAACGTAAGCGTCAACCGTCGCATACACGCCCACGATCACGGGACGCGCGAAGGGGCGGCCGTGGACGGCTTCGACGCGTGCGATGGCCGCCGGGAGTAGCGCTGCAACATCGCGGGCATAGTCCTCGGCACCTGGCTCATAGTGCACCTGGCTGTTGGCGGCGAGAGCGGGTAGGTCATCGGGTAAATTCCGCAGGCCTGAGGCGATGTGCCGGACGGTGGGCATCACAGCAACCACTCCTCCAGCAGCAAGCGCGATCAACGCGATCAGTACGCCGATGACGAGCCAGAGGATGCGGCGGCGCATGCGACGCTTCCCTAGGCGAACGCTTTTCGGATGCGCGCCCAGTCGGCGATCGCGGCCTCCTGTCCCGGCACGAGCTGGATCGTGAACTGGCTGTAGCCCGCGGCACGCAGCGCCTCGATGCGCTGCTTGATCTCGGCTTCGCCCGCCGTGAACGTGGTCTCGGCGATCATCTTGGCGGTAACGAATTTTTTCTCCTCGGGCTTCAGGAACATCAGATGTCCGCGGTGGTTCTCGAGGTAGCGCGCGTCCTCGGGTTTGAAGGC
>JBPYDO010000038.1:0-19314 GCA_051985755.1 Reyranella sp.
TTGAAGCCGTAGGCGCCGAACGGCGAGGTGCCGGCCGTGCCGATCCACTTGCTGCCGCCCTGGTGGCGCTTCTGCTGCTCCTCGAGACGCTTCTTCAGCGTCTCCATCAGCTTCTCCCAGCCGCCCAGCGCCTCGATCTGCTTCTTTTCCTCCTCGGTCAGGAGTTTCTCGGCCAGCTTGCGCAGCCACTCCTCCGGGATCTCGGCGGTCGTGCCCTCGGCGGGCACCGCCTCGAGGCCTTTGAAGATGTGGCCGAACACTTTGTCGAAGCGGTCGAGGTTGCGCTCGTCCTTCACCAGCACCGAGCGCGAGAGGTAGTAGAAGTCGTCGACGCTGTAGTCGGCGACGCGCGCGTCCATCGCCTCCATCAGGGCCAGATACTCCTTGATGGAGACCGGCACCTTGGCCTGGCGCAGCTCGAGGAAGAAGTTGACGAACATCGCGCTACCTCGCGCGGGCTACTGACGCTGCTCCCGCCGCGCCATGAAGGCAAGTCGCTCGAACAGGTGCACGTCCTGCTCGTTCTTGAGAAGCGCGCCGTGCAGGGGCGGGATCAGCTGCTTGGAATCCTTGGGGCGCAGCGCCTCGGGCGGCATCTCCTCGACCATCAGGAGCTTCAGCCAGTCGAGCAGCTCCGACGTCGAGGGCTTCTTCTTGAGGCCGGGCACTTCGCGGATGTCGTAGAAGATGTTCAGCGCCTCGCGCAGAAGGTTGCGCTGCAGGCCGGGGAAATGCACGTCGACGATCTGGGTCATGATCTCGCGATCGGGGAAGCGGATGTAGTGGAAGAAGCAGCGGCGCAGGAAAGCGTCGGGCAGCTCCTTCTCGTTGTTGGAGGTGATCATGACGATCGGCCGTTGCGTGGCCTTCACGACTTCCTGCGTCTCGTAGACGTAGAACTCCATGCGGTCGAGCTCGAGCAGGAGGTCGTTGGGGAACTCGATGTCGGCCTTGTCGATCTCGTCGATCAGCAGCACCGGACGCTTGTCCATCGTGAAGGCGTCCCACAGCTTGCCGCGCTTGATGTAGTTCCGGATGTCCTTGACCCGCTCGTCGCCCAGCTGGCTGTCGCGCAGCCGCGAGACCGCGTCATATTCATAGAGGCCCTGCTGGGCCTTGGTGGTCGACTTGATGTGCCATTCGATCAGCGGCGCGCCCACTGCCCTGGCCACTTCGTGGGCCAGGATGGTCTTACCGGTGCCCGGTTCTCCCTTGATCAGCAACGGCCGCTGCAAGGCGATCGAGGCGTTGACCGCCACGCGCAGGTCGTCGCTCGCAACATAGGTGTCGGTACCGGTAAATTTCATCGTGCAAAACCCAAGTTTCACGGAGGTGGGGTCACCCTAGAGATGGGCTATCCCGCCAGCAAGGCCAAGGGAACCCGCTCCATTTTCAAACTTTGAGGTTGAGATGGGGAATAACGTCGGCTCTGCCGGAGTCTCCCCAATGAACACCGCCTGCCTGCCTTGCACCGACGGGGAGTAGAGCCATGAGCGAAAACATCGACGTGGCGGCCCAGTGGCCACGGGACCAGCTGCAACGGAGGGCGGACCGTTTCGACGGGGTGAGCATGGCCTTCCACTGGCTCACCGTCCTGCTGGTGGTGGTGCAGTTCACCACCATATGGGCGCTCGACGTGATGGAACGCGAAGCCGATGTGCTGGTCATAGTCCATCGTTCGTCGGGGTTGATTCTCTGGCTGGTCGTCGTGGCGCGCCTCATCTGGCGCCATGGCTTCGCCCACTTGCCGCCTTTTCCGCCAAGCATGCCGAAGTTCCAGCAGCGGATTGCGCTGATCAGCGAGTACACCCTGTACTTCTTGCTGCTGCTTCAGCCCCTCACGGGCCTGGCCGATACGCTTTTCCAGGGGCGCGCTTTTGATTTCCTGATCTGGCAAGTGCCGGCGCTTCTGGAGCGCAACAAGCCGGTTTACAGTTTCGTCTTCAAGCTCCACGAAGCGGGCGCTACCGCATTGCTCGTGCTTGTCGCTGTGCATGCGACGGCCGCCTTGTTCCACGGCCTCGTGCTGCGTGACGGCATACTTTCGCGGATGCTTCCCTGGACGGACCGCTGACCCACAGAGCCTACTAGTGCTCGTGCTGGTGCTTGCCCGGCGCCTTGCCGGGACGAGGCGGCAGCGACTTGATATAGACGGCGATCGCGTTTCGGTCGCTGGCCGACAGCTTGCTGGTGTTCTTCACCACCTCGGCCATGCTCGAGCCCACCGAATCGAAATCCGGCGTGAAGCCCGTCTCCAGAAGGTAGGCGATGTCCTTCACGGTGTAGTTCGGAATGCCATCGGGATGCGGCGTGATGTTCGGCACCCAGCCCTTGCCGTCGGCCTCGGGGCCGCCGGCGAAGCGGCGGTCCGAATCGATACCGCCGATCAGGTTGCGCGGGCTGTGGCACTCCGCGCAGTGGCCGGGCCCCTCCACGAGATAGGCTCCGCGATTCCACACCTGGTCCTTGGACGGATCAGGCACAAAGGCCTTGCCGTCAACGTAGAGCAGCTTCCACAGGCCCAACCCGCGCCTGATGTTGAATGGGAAGGGCAGGTCGTGTTCCTGCGACGGCGTTGACACCGCCGGCAAGGTCTTGAGATAGGCGAAGAGATCCCGCACATCGTCGAGACGCATGCGCTGGTAGGACGGATAAGGGAAGGCGGGGTAGAGATGGTCGCCCTCGTCGTCGACGCCCATCTTGACCGCGTTGACGAAGTCGATCTCGGACCAGGCACCGATTCCGTACTTGGGATCGGATGAGATGTTGGGGACCTTGAAGGTCCCGAACGGTGTCGCCAGGGCCAGCCCACCACCCAGGCGTGTCAGGTCATCCTGCTTCGGCGTCGCATGACAGGAAGCGCAGCCGCCGATATTGAACATGGTCTCGCCGTTCTTGAGATCGGGCGAGCGCGCCGCCAGCGCCGAGGCCGGGATGCGTGACGGGATGGTGAGTATGAAAGCGGCGGCAGCGCCGACGATGGCGAGTCCCGCGGCAATTTTAAGCAAGGTAGAAAGCCGCATATCCTCTCCTAACTGGCGTCATCTTGCGGTCCCGGCTTGATGTCGGCCACGCGTCAAATGCGATCGATGCGCCGATCAGGACTTCGGCCTGAACTACACGTAGTCGTGATACTTTATTCCGGATAGGCTGTTCGCAGCGAGGCCGACATTTGCGACAAATATGGGAGCCGTCGGCGGAAGCCGTCGAGCTAACCTGAAATCAGCAGGGGGTGGACGATGAGAAAGGGCACTTTGGCGTTGGCTCTGGTCGGCGTGCTCGCCGGCGGGGCGATGGTCGGCAGCACGATTGCGCTGGCACAGGCAGATGTCATCAAGCAGCGCCAGGAGAACCGCAAGCAGGCCGGAGGCGCCATGAAGGCGATCAGCGAGGTCATCAAGGCCAAAGGCGACGCCAAGGCCGTGACGGAGCAGGTCGCCAAACTCAAGACGCTTTCGGCTGCCTTCGTGAAGATGTTCCCGGCGGGCTCCGACAAGGGCGCCGACACCGAGGCCCTGCCGACGATCTGGAGCGACTCCGCGGGCTTCGCCGCGGCGGCCAAGAACGCCGACGCGCTGACCGACAAGCTCGGGACCGCCGCCGCATCGGGCGACATGGCCGCCATCGGCGCCGCCTTCGGCACTCTCGGCAAGGACGGCTGCGGCGGCTGCCACGCCAAGTACCGCAAGAAAAAGAGCTAAGGCTTCTTCGGATCCAGACGATCGAGGCGGCGGGGCTCCCGCCGCCTTTTTCGTTGGCCAAAGGGCCAAAGAAAGGGAAAGGCCGGTCGCTTGGGGACGACCGGCCTTCCTTAGAAGCCCGCGGTGTGGGTGGTGGGCGAAGCTTGGGTGGTGTGGGGAAGGAAGGCTTCGCCGCTGGTGGCTTTCAGGCCACCGCCACGGGCTGTTTGGGAACTGTCAGGGCTTGCAGGACGAGGGCCTCGGCGGTGAACCGCCAGGTCCGAGAGGCGTGCACCGGCGACAGCCGCAGCTGCTCGCGCATGTTCATCCAGCTGTCGAGGCCGAAGGCGAGGTCGAGCGAGTCGAGCACCAGATCGCGCGCCTGCGGATCGAGATTGCCGAGTTCGGTGGCGAACCAGGCCGCGAGCCGCTCGCGCAGCAGCCGACGCAGTTGTGCGACGCCGAGCCCGACGGCCGGCGCCACGCTGCGCACGCGTTCGGCGAAGTGCCATACCGGCAGCCACTCCTCGAACAGCTCCGACCGGTCGGACACCAGAAGCTCGATGCGGTTGGCAAGCGGCGCCGCAAGATCGACCGGCCGGTGGCTGTCGAATGCGCGGCTCACCGCGAGATCGAAGGCCGCGGCATAGAGATCGGCGAGGCTGGCGAAGTGTTGGAACAACGCGCGGCTGGAAACGCCGGCGATGGTGGCGATGGCCGCCGACGTCGGCTCGACGTCACCGGCCTGAATGAGATCGAGTGTGGCCTGAACCAGCGCTTGGCGGGTTCGCAGACCGCGCACGATGCGGCCGTCCTGCGACCGCGACACATCAATCGGGAATCCGACAATTTTCATATTAAAAACCAATAGACTAGAAATTGCTTTAATAGCGTCACTTTAACATGACGCTGTCCCAGTGTAACTTGCAAAAATGCATATCTCAATCGGTTTGGCGTCTGATTTTACTGAATTGTTTTTTGTGAGATAGGCACTTTTGGGGGAGCTGCAACCGACGTCCTAAACTGGCGTCCACACCGGGCGCCTGATTTTGCGAGGTTTTCCGGCCGAAATACGAAAGGCCGGTCGCTTGGGGAACGACCGGCCTTCCTTTGGAGCCCGCCTGGGTGTGGGGTTATCGAAGCCTTGGGGTGTGTGGGAAGGGGGCTTCGATCAGCGGCCTGGGAGCCGCTGGCGGGCTATCAGAAACTTGGTCTGGCGTGGCGCCGCTTCGAAAAACGGGGCCAAAACTCGATGCAAAAACCTTTCGCGTATGAATTACAACTAACTAAGGGCGTCTCTAATGGGCGCACCTTAACAAACCAACCCACCCTTGTCACCTGCAATATTGCATATCTGGATTCGCTATGAGCCCGTATTTGCTACAGAATCAAGAGACTTTCCGACACCAGATAGTCGAAAAAGGGCAGTCAGAAACGATGCTTTTCACTGCTCTATCATCAATTTCGTCTGCTGAATCAAAGCTTTACTTAAGGCCAGCTGGGGCCGCGCCCGGCAATCTACTGCAACCTTTGATCCGACGGCACATCGAGTGCCCCGAAGGCCGATGTTGAGCGCGCAACGCCCTCTTCTTCGGCACGTCCTGCGGCTGCGCCGACGCTGATTGTGCACCTTGTTCCATGCTAGACGGTCGCGCCTTGTCCTGCTGGAGATGGTCCGTTGCGCTTCCTCCTGTCCTTAAAAGCCGCGATTGCTGCCGGCCTAGCCGCCTCCTCGATCGCAATGTTCGCTGGCCCGGCTGCCGCCGCCGGGATGGAAGACGGCGTGAAGGCGATCCAGGCGGGAGACATGCCGGCGGCGGAGAAGGCGCTCACGAACCTCGCCAAGGAGCGTGATCCACGCGCGCAATTCTTCCTTGGCCTCTACGTCTACGGCAATCCGGACTCAAAGCTGTTCGACATGAACAAGGCGGTGCCGCTGCTGCTTGACGCCGCCGAACGCGGCTACACGCTGGCCATGATCCCCTTGGCGGGCGCCTATGCGGACGGCAAAGGCGTGCCGAAGAGCTTCGTCGAGTCCTACAAGTGGCTGACGATCGCCGAAACCTGGAACGTGCCCAATGCCGGGCCGCTGCGCGAGCAAGTGGCGCGCGAGCTCAAGCCCGAGGAAATCGAACAGGCCAAGACGGCGGCGGCAGCCTTCAACTTCAAGACGAAGTGACTTCGATGCGGGCAGCGCTGCTGATAGCGCTGCTCCTGGCAAGCGCGTCCGCGCGCGCCCAGCCGAGCGATGCCTCGGATGTGGCACGGCCGTTGCGCGTCGGCGTCGCGGCCTACCGTGCGGGCGACTTGCCGACGGCCGAATTCCTGCTGCGCAAGTTGGCGCCCGAGAACCCCGATGCCGAGGCGTGGCTCGGCGCGGTGCTGCTCGATCGCGGCAACAGTTCCGAGGGGCTGCGCGCGCTGCAGCATTCGGTCGACATGGGATCGAGCGAAGGGGCGCAGCGCCTCGCCGTGATCTTCGCCGAGGGCCTCGCCGGCACGCCGCGCAACGACAGCCGCGCCGCCGAACTGTTCGGGAAGGCGGCGATAGCCGGCAATCAACGGGCGCAGCTCAATCTGGGAATTCTCTACTTTCGCGGCCAAGGCGTCGCCCGCGACCTGGTGCAGGCGCGCGCCTGGCTCGAGAAGGCGGCGATCGGCGACGATCCGTTCGCCCTCTACGCCCTGGGACGCGTCATGGAGATTTCGGAAGGTGCCGCCGTCGCCGACTTCACGCGGGCTGCCGATCTCTATCGTCGCGCCGCCGAAAAGGGTCATCCGCTCGCCGCCCTGCGCTATGGGCTGGCGCTCGCGGACGGCATCGGCGTCAGGCGCGACCCTGCCGCGGCGCAGAAGTGGATCACCTACGCCGAGAAGAACGGCGTGCCCGAGGCGGCGTTGGCGATGGGCGATCTGATCGCGAAGTCGCCCGCCTCGCGCGACAAGGCCGCCAACGAGGCCGCGGTGCGCGCCGCGCTCACCTGGTACCGGGAGGCCGCGGACGCCGGCGTTCCATCGGCTCAATTCAAGGTGGGGAATGCCTACTTCGCCGGCTCCGGCGTGGCCCGAGATCCGGTTCAGGCGCAGCTCTTCTACACCCGCGCCGCGCAGCAGGGCCTGCCCGATGCGCAGTACGCCCTGGGTGTCATGCTGTCGGGCGGCGTCGCGGGTCCCGCCGATTCGGTCCAAGGGTACAAGTGGCTGCTGCTCGCCGAGCGCGGCGGGCAACCCGACTCGCATGCCGTCCGCGAGAGAGCGGCGGAGCCGATGTCCGCCCAGGACCGGGCGCGGGCCGAAGGATTGGCCCAGGCCTTTGTGCCGATCCCCGAGCGGCCGGATGAGGTCCTGCCGCCACGCCTCGGGCCCCCGGCGCGCTAAGGCGGCGCCCGATTGCATGGAACCGCAGGCGCCTTCAGCCTCCCGACAGCAACGGCCCGAGACGACGATCGCGGTTTGCCGAGGGGCCTGCCGGCTGATGCGCCAGTCGGCGCGATCCGTGTTGCTTGAAATGCCGTTGCCCGACGGGCGGCGGGCCGACATATTCGCCGTCGGGCCGCACGGCGAGCTCACCATCGTCGAAGTCAAGTCGTCGATCGAGGACTGGAAGGTCGACACGAAGTGGCCCGACTATCTCGATTGGTGCGACCTTCTCTACGTCGCCGTTCCCGTCGATTTTCCCAAGGCACTCATCCCCGACGATGTCGGACTGATCGTGGCGGATGCCTATGGCGGCGAGATCCTGCGCCATCCGGCGCGGCGACAGATGGCGGCGGCGCGACGCAAGTCGCTGCTGATCGACTGCGCGCGGCTTGCCTCGGAGCGCCTGGCGCGCCTCGAAGATCCCGACTTCGTGGACCTCGCCTAGCCCGCGCCGCTAGCGCGCGTGGAAGGCGCGCTTCAGTTCGGGCACGAGATCGAGTTGCTCCCAGGAGAAGCCGCCGTCGCGGTCGGGCTTGCGGCCGAAATGGCCGTAGGCCGCGGTGCGCCGATAAATTGGTTTGTTGAGCCGCAAGCCGCGCCGGATGTCGGTGGGCCGTAGCGGGAAAATGTCGCTCAGCACCCGCTCGAGCTTGCGCTCGTCGACCTTGCCGGTTCCTTGCATGTCGACATAGAGCGACATCGGATCGGCGACGCCGATGGCGTAGGCGACCTGGATCAGGCAGCGGTCGGCCAGGCCCGCGGCAACCACGTTCTTGGCGAGATAGCGCGCGGCATAGGCGGCCGAGCGGTCGACCTTGGTCGGGTCCTTGCCCGAGAAGGCGCCGCCGCCATGCGGCGCGAAGCCGCCGTAGGTATCAACGATGATCTTGCGGCCGGTCAGGCCGCAATCGCCGTCGGGACCGCCGACGACGAAGTTGCCGGTGGGATTGACGAAGAAATCGGCGGCCTTCTTGGGCATCCAGCCTTTGGGCAGGGACTTCTCGACGTGCCCGGCGATCATCTCCTTGACCATGCCGGAGTTGTATTTCTTGCCCTTGCCGTTCTGTTCCCTGTGCTGCGTGGAGACCACCACCTTGACCGCACCGACCGCCTTGCCGTGCGCGTAGCGCACCGTGACCTGGCTCTTGGCGTCGGGCAGCAGGTCGGGCAGCTCGCCCGAACGGCGCGCCACGCTCAGCACTTCCAGGATCTTGTGCGAGAAGTAGATCGGCGCCGGCATGAAGGAGTTCTTCTCGTACTCCTCGCTGTCGCGGCAGGCGAAGCCGAACATCAGACCCTGGTCGCCTGCACCTTCCTGCTCGCCGAGATTGCCCCTCATCTTCTTGGCGTTGACGCCCATCGCGATGTCGGGAGACTGGCCATGCAGAAGAACCTCGACATCGGCGCCGTCGTAGCTGAAGCCGTCCTGCTCGTAGCCGATGTCGCGCACGACGTCGCGAGCGACTTCGGCGATCAGCTCGCGGTTCATGACCGTGTTGCCGCGGTAGCGTCGCATGAACGGATCGAGACCGCGGCACTCGCCGGCGACGATGATCTTGTTGGTCGTCGCCAGAGTCTCGCAGCCGAGCCGCGTATTAACCGCGCTGTTGTCCTCGACGCCGTGCTTGATGTCGTTGGCAATGAAGGCGTCCAGGATGGCATCCGAGATCTGGTCGCAGACCTTGTCCGGATGGCCTTCGGAAACCGATTCGCTGGTGAAAATATAGTCCTTGAGCGCCACAGCACCCTCCCACAGATCACACTGGACTCCGGGCAGGGCGGCAACGCCGCCAACGTCCGGCTTAGCCTTTGTTTGCGCGGTGGCAAGTCGTCCAAATCCGTCCGCGGCGGCACCTGCATCCCGGTCGGGAAGCGGCACCGCGGCCCGCTAAAAACTCTAATTGGGCGCGGAAATCAAGAGGCCGCACGGCCCACCGAGGCGGACCGTCGCAGCCCATCAATCATCGAGGCGGCTTGTTCAGCGGCCCTTGCGGCCGCCCAGGACCTCGGCGTGGCTCGCGGCACCCACCGCCTTGACCATTTCGAAGATGCGCTTGCGCACCCGGCCTTCGCGAATCTTGTAGTAGGCGCGCACCAATTCGAGGGTCTCGCGCTTGATCAGCGGGTCCTTTTCCTGCTCGAAGGGCGTCGCCGCCTCGCCGAAGCCCTTGCGGCCGCGGCCCGACATCGGTCGGCCGGCGAGCGCGTTGGACGGCATTTCGTCGAAAAAGTACGAGACCGGCACGTCCAGGACCTTGGCGAATTCGAACAGACGGCTCGAGCCGATGCGATTGGAGCCGCGCTCATATTTCTGGATCTGCTGGAAGGTGAGACCCACTGCCGTGCCAAGCTTCTCCTGACTCATTCCAAGCAGCGTGCGACGTTGGCGCATCCGCGCCCCGACGTGGACATCAACCGGATGCGATCGCGCCATTTGTACCCTTCCTTCTTGTCTTGGTTCTTCTAGTGACAACGCCGTTGAGAGAATAAAGTGACTGACAGCCCAAAATTGTGTCCGCCACCTCCGCCTCGCACGTGCACAAATGCATATCTACACGCCAAGGCTGCATATGACATTAGTCGGTCTTGCGCATATTGCAAGCCGAACCTCGGTTTTTGATTTGACAGTAATCTTCACAGTCCGCGCGACTATCGCGAGAGGCGAACAGGCAGCGCAAACAGCCCGAGAAAAACCACGAGTCCCAGCAACGTCCAGTCATGCCAACGCGCGTAGGGCGTGGCTGCCCGCGCAGGTGGCAGAGCGTAGTCAAGTACGCCCTGCCGCTCCATGTCGAGCGAGGCCAGCACCCGGCCGTAGGCGTCGACAACCGCCGAGACGCCGGTGTTGGCGGCGCGCATCATCGGCAGGCCTTCTTCCACGGCGCGCAGGCGGGCGCTGGTCAGGTGCTGGTAGGGGCCGCTCGACACGCCGAACCAGGCGTCGTTGGTGACGTTCAGCAGCCAGTCGGGTCGCGGTCCCGGTCCGGTGACGGCACCCGGGAATATCGCCTCATAACAGATCAGCGGCGAGAATGGCGGCAGTCCCCGCAGGGCGAGCGTGACCTGCGAGTCGCCCACTTCGAACGAGCCGCGCCCGATCAAGCCAGCAAGCGGAGCGATTTCCTTGTGAAAGGGGACGTACTCGCCGAACGGTACGAGATGGACCTTGTCATAGTAGGCGACAATGACACCTGGCCGCGCGATGGCCAGCAGGGAGTTCCACACTCCGTCCTCGCGCCGGTCAGTGCCGCGCACGGCCCCGGTCAGCAGGTAGCCGCCGGGCGGTGCAGCAGCAGAGAGCGTGGGCAGCGCCGGCGAGGACGGCGTGAGGATAAAAGGCACGGCCGTTTCCGGCCAAATCACGGCCGCCATGCGGTCGAAGCCCGGGCGACGGCTAAGTGCGATCAGCTTGCCGATCTGGCGCTCGATGCCGCCGGGGCGCCATTTCTCGGCCTGCGGCGTGTTGGGCTGCACGATGCGGATCAGCGGGCCGGCCGCGCCGTCACTCAGGGCCGGCATCGCCGCAGAGCTGAGGCCACCGGCAAGGCCAACGGCCGCCGTGGCCGCAATCGCCGCGCGCCATCCCGCGGCAGGAGAGGCCAGCACCAGGAAACTGAGCGTGCTCAACCCATAGACGCCGACGGCGGCCGCCGGTTGCAGGAGCGGCGTTGCAAAGGCCCAGACATGGCCCAGGGGATTCCATGGGTAGCCGGTGAAGACGTGGCCGCGCAGCCATTCGGCAACCGTCCAGGCGAGCGCCAGCACAAGCAATCGACGGTAGCGGCCCTGCAGGTGAGGCAGGCGCAGCGCCAGCCATCGCGCGCTGCCGGCGGCGAGCCCGGGGAAAAAGCCGAGCACGGCCGCCAAGCCCAGCACCATGGGCGGGCCCAGGTACTTGTAGTCGGCAGGCGGCACGAAGAAGGCCTCGACGATCCAGTAGGACCCGACGGCGAAGTGTCCGAAGCCCCAGATCCAGCCGCGCAGCAGCGCACTTCCGGCGTTTGGCGCGGCATCCCACAACCAGACGAAGACGACGATCCCCAGGATGGCAAGTGGCAGCCAATAGAGCGGCGGCATGGCCAGCGCCGCCAGCGCGCCGGCAAGCAGGCTCGCGCCCAGGACATGAAGGCCCTCGCGCCTCATCGACCAGGCGCGGCGATCAGGCGACAGACCGCGAGAGTGTCGGTGGCCGCACGCGCAGGCGGCGAATGCGTCTGGGGTCGACGTCGAGGACCTCGAACTCGACACCTGACGGATGGCGCACGACCTCGCCTCGCTCGGGAATGCGGCCGAGCAGCAGGAAGATCAGGCCGCCAACGGTGTCGACCTCGCGCCGCTCGTCGTCCGACAGGATCGGGCCGATCTCCTGCTCCAGGAGTTCGACGGGCGTCCTGCCGTTGACGTCGATCGTGCCGTCGGCACGCCGCGCGACGGTGGGCGCCTGGGCGACGTCATGCTCGTCCTCGATCTCGCCCACGATCTCCTCGACCACGTCCTCGATCGTGAGCAGGCCGTCGGTTCCGCCGAACTCGTCGACGACCAGCGCCATGTGCGTCCGCGACCGCTGCATGTCGAGCAGCATGTCGAGCACCGGCAGCGTTGGTGCTACGAACACGACGCGGCGCAGTATGTCGCGCAGATTGAACTTCTTGGAAGTGCCCCAGTAGGAAAGCACATCCTTGATGTGGACCATGCCGATCACATCGTCGAGAGTCTCGCGGTACACCGGATAGCGCGAATGGGCCTCGGCCTGGATCAGCCGGACAACGGCGTCGAGCGGCGTGTCGGCGGCGATGCCCACGATATCGACTCGCGGCACCATCACGTCGGCGACCGTCTTGTCGCGCAGTTTCAGGATGTTCGCCAGCAGGCCGCGCTGGTCCTCGCTGATCGACGTATCGCTGCCCGGCGTCTCCTCGATCAGCTCCTCGATCGCCTCGCGCACGTCTTCGCCGCGCTCGCGGCCGCGCAGGCGCCGCAGCAGTGCGCGCAACAATCCACCGCCGGAAGGACCGTGGCCGTCGGTGTGGGCCGGTAGTCGCGGTTCTTCCGGCAGTGCCGGGGTGCTGTTCCCCGGCCGCGCTTCACGCGGTGTGGAGTCCGGCATGGCTGTTAAGATAGGCTAAAGACCCTGCGTTGCAATGACGGAAGTTTCCCATGCGTTCTTGCCCGCTACCCTCCGGCAGCCAAATGCCCGTCTTCGGAATCGGAACCTGGCGCATGGGCGAAAGTGGCCGCCGCCGGGCACAGGAGCTCGACGCCATCCGCTATGCGCTCGAGCTCGGCTATCCCATGATCGACACTGCCGAGATGTACGGTGACGGCGAGGCCGAGGAAATCGTCGGCGAGGCCATCGCCGGCCGCGCCAGGCTGCCCTTCATCGTCAGCAAGGTTTACCCGCACAATGCCAGCCGCAAGGGCACGGTCGCCGCCTGCGAACGCAGCCTCAAGCGCCTGGGAGTCGAACGAATCGATCTCTACCTGCTGCACTGGCGCGGTGGCACGCAGCTCGAGGAGACCTTCGAGGCTTTCCATCGCCTGCGCGAAGCCGGGAAGATCGCCGACTTCGGCGTGAGCAACTTCGACCTCGGCGATATGCAGGATGCCGCGCGGCTCGACAAAGGCCTCATCGGATCGAACCAGGTCCTGTACTGCCTGTCGCGCCGCGGTCCGGAGTTCGACCTGCTACCCTATATGCAAAAGCGCTCAATTCCCCTGATGGCCTATTCGCCGCTCGATCAGGGAGGCCTGCTGGGCAAGCCCGCGTTGAAAAAGTTGGCGGCCGGCCTCGCCTGCACGCCGGCGCAACTGGCGATCGCCTGGGTTCTTGCCCAGCCGGGCGTCGTCACCATCCCGAAATCCTCGACGCGTGAGCGGGTGAAGGAGAATCTCGCAGCCGTCGATCTCAAGCTCGAGCGCGAGGTGCTGGCCGCACTCGACCGGGCTTTTCCGCCGCCCAAAGGCAAGCAGTCGCTCGACATGCTGTAGAAGTCAGCGCACCGCGTAGGGATCGGCGATGCCGAGGCCCGCGAGGATGCGGCGCTCCAAGGCTTCCATTCGCCGGGCTTGGGAGGCGCCGGTCTCGTGATCGTAGCCGACGAGGTGCAGCGTGCCGTGCACGACGAGGTGTGCCAGATGATCGCGCGGGCGCTTGCCCTGCTGGCGCGCCTCGTGCCACAGGGTCTGGCGCGCCACGATCACGTCGCCCAGGAAAGTCTTGTCGCCCGATGGATAGGCAAGGACGTTGGTCGGCTTGTTTTGCTTGCGATCGCGCGCGTTCAGCCTGCGCACCCGGCGGTCATCGGCCAGGGCAACCGTGAGCGTGACAGGGCGCGCCCTGCGTGCGCCGGCGAGCGCCGCGCGCACCGCCCGCCTCACCAGGCGCTCCACGCCAGGCAGGGCGGCGGTCCAGGCCGCGTCGAGCACGACCACGCTGCACTTGGGCGGCTTAGGTCTTGTGCTTCTTGTCGCGCGCGTCATAGGCCTCGACGATGCGCGTCACGAGGTCGTGGCGGACGACGTCCTGCGCGGAGAGTCGGACGAAGCGCACGCCCTCGACATGGCTGAGCGTGTCGACCGCATCGGCCAGCCCTGAGCGCTGGCCGCCCGGCAGGTCGGTCTGGCTCGGGTCGCCGGTGATCACCATGCGCGAGCCTTCGCCCAGCCGGGTAAGGAACATACGCATCTGCATCGGCGTCGTGTTTTGCGCCTCGTCGAGGATGATGAAGCAATGCGCCAGCGTCCGGCCGCGCATGAAGGCGAGCGGCGCGACCTCGATCTCTCCCGAGGCCAGGCGATTGGCGATCTGTTCCGCCGGCAGCATGTCGTGCAGCGCGTCGTAGAGCGGCCGCAGGTAAGGATCGATCTTTTCCTTCATGTCGCCCGGCAGAAAGCCCAGCCGCTCGCCGGCCTCGACCGCCGGACGCGACAGCACGATGCGCTCAACCTTGCCGGCCAGCAGCAACGACACACCCATGGCCACCGCGAGATAGGTCTTGCCGCTGCCCGCCGGCCCCAGCGCGAAGACCATGTCGCGCTCGCGCAGCGCCGTGAGGTAGCCCTGCTGGCCGGGCGATCGGGCCTGCACCGTGCGGCGGCGCGTGCGGATGCCTTCGCTCTCGTTACCGTCGCCACCCGACCGGGCGAAGCGCACGGCCGCGTCGATGTCGGCCATTTCCACCGACAACCCGCGCTTCAGCCTTTCGTACAGCCCCGAGATCGCCTTGTGGGCGACGGCGGAATCCTCGGACGTGCCGGAGATCGCCAGCTGGTTACCACGGGCGCTCAGTTGCACGTTGGCGAGCTGCTCGATGCGCACCAGGTTGCGGTCGTGATTGCCGTACAGCACGGCCAACAGGGCGTTGTCGTCGAACGTCATGCGGCGCACGTCAGCCGATCGGCTGGTTGCGCCCGTGGCAGAATCGCTCACGCGGCCGCCTCGAGTGCCGGCCGCATTACGCCGGCGAGACTGACAGCGTGCGCTTCCGTCAGCCTCACCTCGGCGATCCGGCCGATCAGGCTGGCCGGCCCCTCGACATGGACCGACTGGAGCCACGGGCTCTTGCCCAGCACCTGCCCAGGCTTGCGGCCCGGCTCAGCGAACATCACGGGGACGGTGGCGCCCACCTTCGAGGCGTTGAAGTCGCGCTGCTGGCGGCCGATCAGCGCCTGGAGCGCCGCCAGTCGCGCCGTCTTGACCGCATCCGGAACCTGGTCGGCGAGCGCGGCGCCCGGCGTTCCGGGCCGGCGGCTGTATTTGAAAGAGAAAGCCGAGGCGAGGCCCACCTCCTCGACGAGACGCATGGTGTCGTCGAAGTCCGCATCGCTTTCGCCGGGAAAGCCGACGATGAAATCCGACGACAAAGCGAGATCGGGCCGGACCTCGCGCAGGCGATCGGCCAGGCGGCGGAACAACGATCCGTCATGGCCACGATTCATCGCCGCCAGAATCCGGTCCGAACCGGACTGCACCGGCAGGTGCAGATAGGGCATGAGCTGCGGGACCTCGCCGTGGGCCGCGATCAGGTCGTCCGACATGTCGCGCGGATGCGAGGTGGTGTAGCGGATGCGCTGCAGCCCGTCGACCTCGGCCAGCGCGCGAATCAGGCGGGCGAGCGACCAGCTCGCCGCCCCGCCCACTGCGGACGCTGCCTCGCCGTGATAGGCGTTGACGTTCTGGCCGAGCAGCGTGATCTCGATCGCTCCGGCCGCGACCAGGGCGCGCGCCTCCTGCAGCACCGCTGCCGCCGGCCGCGAATATTCGGCGCCCCGCGTGTAGGGCACGACACAGAACGTGCAGAACTTGTCGCAACCTTCCTGGATCGAGAGGAAAGCCGAGCCGGCGCACACCCCGCCAGGAGCCGGCAAATGATCGAATTTGCTTTCGGCGGGAAACTCGGTGTCGAGCACGCCGGCGCCGGCAAGCCGCTTGCCCGCCCGCCGCAGTGCGCTCCTGCGCTCGGCCTCGGCGAGCAGTCGCGGCAGCCGATGATAGGCTTGCGGGCCGACCACGATGTCGACGGCCGGTTGGCGGCGAGCGATCTCCTCGCCCTCGGCCTGAGCGACGCAACCTGCGACCGCGATGGTGAGGTCGGAGCCTTCCCGGCGGCGGTCGGCCTTCAGGTCGCGCAGTCGGCCGAGCTCGGAATAGACCTTCTCCGATGCCTTCTCGCGGATGTGGCAGGTGTTGAGAATGACGAGGTCGGCGCCCGTGGCGTCTTGCGCCAGGTCATAGCCGAGCGGCCGCAGGACATCGGCCATGCGGTCTGAGTCGTAGACATTCATCTGGCACCCGTAGGTGACGATGAACACGCGCTTTCGCTGTCCGTCAGGGCGGACGAAGGTCATCGGTCTCCGTTGCAGGAACGCCGGATTAGTAACACCGACAGCAGTGCCGGTCGAGGGCACTCACGCTGCCGCCGGCGGCGGCAGCAGCTCGTAGCGCCCGGTATTCGCCGCCTGGACGCCGAGCGAGACCTGGCGGTAGCAGAATTCGGCGAGCTTCTTGCGGTCGCCCAGCTTCTCGATGTCGACGGCCGGGAAAAAGGTGACAAGCGCCTCCGTCTCGCCAAGGCACACCATCTGCCAGAGATGAGGAACAAGCTCGAGATCGCCGAACCAGGCGAACAGCGGGCGCCAGTAGCGGCCAAGCGGTATGCCGTCGAGCCTCGTGTAGGAGATGGCCACCGGCTGCACGACGATCGGCTGGTTGTCGTGACGCAGTTGGGCGACGGCGAAGAGGGCGCTGCGAAACGGCAGGACGCGCGTGCCGTCACTGCTGGTCCCTTCGGGGAACAGCATGAGATTGTCGCCGGTGTCGAGGCGCTTCATCATCTCATCGCGACTGGTGCTGGCCTTGCCCGTGCGCCGCTCGACGAAGATCGTGCGCTGGGCCTTGGCCAGTGTCTTGAAGAACGGCCAGGTCGCGACCTCGGCCTTGGCGACGAAGCTCCCCGGCACCAGCCCGCCCATGACCTCGATATCGAGATAGGAGACGTGATTGCACACGAACAAAGTCGGCCTGACGTCGGACCGCTTGCCGTGCACGCGCACCCGGATGCCGAGGATCGCACAGACCATACGATGGTAGATCACCGGCAGCCCGTTCACGACGGTTCGCGCGCCGAGTGCGAGGGCCAGCAGATGGAAGGGCATCAGCGCCGACGTGAGCAAGAGATAGCTCAGCAGTCGGAACGCGCCGCGCAGAGGGGACCCGATCCACATCGCAGCGAAGGTGCGTCGGCCCTACTCGCGCATCCCGCGTTCGTAGTGGCGGATGTACTTCTCCGTCACCAGTTCGGTCTTGACGATGATGAAGACGTCAGTGGTGTTGAACTCCGAATCGATGACAGCGCCCTCGCCAACGAATCCACCGAGGCGCAGATAGCCCTTGATCAGCGGCGGCACTCGGCTCAACGCCTTGCGCGCGTCGTAGCTGCCGGGCGCCATCACGTCCATCTTCACGTAGCGGCTTTCGAGAGCGCGCACGCGGATTTCAGGCGGCGCCAGGTGATGGTGGTACAGGTAGCTCATCGCCAGCGCGTGCTGCGACGGATCGGTGCCCGGCAGGCTGGCGCAGCCGAACATCACCTCGATGTTGTAGTGGTAAGCATAGAGCGCGATGCCGCGCCACAGCATCTGCATGGTTGCCGTGTTGCGCGCGTCCTTGGCGATGCACGAGCGGCCGAGTTCCAGGACTTCGCCCGGGTAGTCGATCATCTTCTGGATGTCGTACTCGGCCGACGAATAGAAGCGGCCCATCTTGGCGGCCGCCGACCGACGGATCAGCCGGTAGGTGCCGACAATACTCTCAGGTCCCTCGCCGCGGCGCCTGTCGAGGACGAGCAAGTGATCGCAAACCTCGTCAAAGGCATCGAAGTCGCGTCCCTTGGCCGCCATGAGCGGCGTCGGATGCGCCTTCATCTCCTCGTAGAAGATGCGGTAGCGCAGCGCTTGCGTGGCGTCGATCTCGGCGGGCGTCTCTGCGAGACGCACCTCGAAGTCGCCGGCCACAACCTTGACGATCTCCGCACTGGAGGCGGGTGTGCCAAGGAGTTCAGCTTCGCTATCAGCGCGGTCGATGCGCATGTTTCATCCGCAGGGGGCCGCCCCGATCATTCGCCCATTATCGGGTCGGCGTTGGAGGCGTCCACTCATTTTTGTTGCTCGGACTTGCCCGCGAGCGGAACGCCGTAGAGCTCGAGGCGATGACCGACCAGCTTGTACCCCGCCTTTTCTGCAATTTTCCGTTGCAGTTCCTCGATTTCATCGCTGTGGAACTCGACGACCTTGCGGCTCTGGATGTCGATAAGATGGTCGTGGTGCTCTTCCGGCGTTTCCTCATAGCGGGCGCGGCCGTCGCCGAAATCGTGCTTGGCTAGAATTCCCGCCTCCTCGAACAGCCGAACCGTGCGATAAACCGTGGCGATCGAGATGTTGGGATCGATCGAGGTCGCGCGTCTGTGCAGTGCTTCGACGTCGGGATGGTCGGACGATTCGGACAATACGCGCGCGATAATTCGGCGCTGCTCGGTCATCTTGAGGCCGCGCTCGGCGCAAAGTGTCTCGAGCTTGGTTCTATCCGGCATGCAACGGCAGCCTACACCCGCCGGCAGGCGGGGTATAGTTGGCGGCATGGCCAACCCCAGCGCCCCACAGGCCGGCGACGCGTCGGCGGACCAATGGATCGACATTACCGGCGAAGTCTGTCCGATGACATTCGTGCGGACCAAACTCCGGCTCGAGCGCATGCGTCCCGGCGAGGTCCTGAACGTTCGGCTGCGCGGCGAGGAGCCGCTGCGCAACGTGCCGCGCGCCGCCCGCGATGAGGGACACAGCATTTTGGGGATAGTACCCCACGGCGATGACCATATCGTGACTATTCGCCGGAAGTGAGCTTGAGGCGCATCACCAGCGCCTCGGCCGAGATGCCCTCGCCGCGCTGGTAGTAGGAGGGCCGTCGGCCGACGATTTCGAAGGCAAGCTGTTGGTAAAGCGCCCGCGCCGGTTGATTGCCGATATCGACTTCGAGGAAGAGGCTGTGCGCTCCGCCCGCGCGAGCGCCATCAATGGCGGTCTGCAGCAAGACTCGGCCAGCGCCACGCCGGCGATGGGCGCCATCCACTGCAAGGGTCAGAAGCTCGGCCTCGTCCGCCGCGATTCGCCAAAGCGCGAAGCCGATGTCCTGGCCGTCGGACTGGATGACAGAGCCCGTCACGCCCGGCGAAGCCAGAAGTTCCCCCAGTTCCTGCCGTGTCCAGGGTCGCTCGCCGCGCGGCGCGAAGGCCTCGCGGTGCAAGCGCGCGGCCAAATCCAGATCCAAGGCGCCGAGCGGCCGGAAGGCGAAACCGCGCATTCAATCGACCGTCCGCCGCGCACCGTCGGGCAAGGTGACGTTCACGCCGCGAAGGTAGAGCGGCCGCGGCAGACCCTCGGCACGGTTGCGGGCGCGCCAGTTTTCGATTCCCTGCGCAAGGGCGAGGCGGCCAAGCACGACGGGATCGGGCAACGCGTCTTGCGCCTCGGCGTCCAGTCCGGAAGAAGCGAGCTCGCCGGCCAGGCGCGTCGCATCGGGACCTACGACCAGCCAGCGGCGGCCCTGCAGCCGCCCGGCCAGCGCCTTGGCCGAGGCGAGGAATGGCGGCGCGCCATCGCCATCCGCCGCCGAAGCACAGAACCAGTCGCCGAGTTGGCTGTCGATCGCCGCCACGGCCAC
>JBPYDO010000039.1:0-7669 GCA_051985755.1 Reyranella sp.
ATCACCGCCTTCTTCGCCATCGGCGCCTATTCGACGGTTGTGTGGCACAAGCTCACGCCAGCCATGCCATTGCCGGTGATGGTGGCGATCGGCGGGGTAATGGCGGCGCTGGTCGGACTGGGCACTGGGTATCTCACCTTGCGCCTGCGCGGCGTTTACTTCTCCATCGCCACGCTTGCGCTCGCGGTTGTGGTGCAGACGCTGATCACCAACTGGAATTTCGTCGGCGGCGCACGCGGCGCCTATGTGTTGCGGCCGCGCGTCGCGCCATTGATCGGCGGCGACTACATCCAATACCTCTGCCTGATCATGCTCATCCTGTGCGTCATCGTTCTAGTGATCGCGCGGGCCATCGAACGCTCGCGGCTGGGCTACGGCTTCGCCGCCATTCGCGACGACGAGGGGTCGGCCGAGGCGGCTGGCGTGCCGACACTGCGGCTCAAGCTGATCGCCACGGCGATTTCCGGCGGCTTCATGGGCATGGCCGGCGCGCCATTGCCCTTCTATGTGACGTACCTCGATCCTTCGTCGGGCTTCAGCCTCAACTATGCGGTCAACGCGATCGCCATGCCGCTGATCGGCGGCACGTCCAATTGGCTGGGGCCGGTAGTCGGCGCGGTGTTGGTGGGCGGCCTGCAGGAATACATAAGAGTGACGATCTCCTCGGAGGTGAACGTGCTGGTGGCGGGCCTCTTGCTGGTGCTGTTCGTGATTCTGGCACCGCGGGGCATCGTCGGCCTTTTCCAGAGGAAACGATGAGCGCGCTCCTCCAGGTGACCGGTTTGGGCAAGCGCTTCGGCGGCTTCATTGCTCTCGAGGGCATCGACCTCGAGGTGGCGGAGGGCGAGCGACTCGGCCTGATCGGGCCCAATGGTTCAGGCAAGTCGACCCTGGTCAACTGCATCTGCGGCACGCTGCACAACGAGACCGGCAGCGTGCGTTTCGCCGGCCAGAAGGTCGACGGGCTGGTGGCGCATCAGCGCACGCGGCTAGGGGTCGCCCGCAGTTTCCAGCTGCCGCGCCCCTTCGCCACCCTCACGCTGGCGGAGAATGTGCGTATTCCCATCCTCTATACCGTCAATGCCCGCGCCGGCCACGGTTTGTCCGGTTCGGCGATCGAGGCGCGCTGCCACGAGCTGTTGGACATGGTGGGACTCGTCGGCAAGGCGCAGCAGCGGCCGCGAGACCTGACCCAGATCGAGATGCGCAAGCTCGAGTTGGCGCGCGCCATGGCGGCTGAGCCCAAGCTCCTGATCGCCGACGAGGTGATGGCCGGGCTGAGCCACGCGGAAGTCGACGAGATCATCGCGCTCCTGATCCGGCTGAACGGGCAGGGCGTCACCGTCATCATGATCGAGCACATCATGCGGGCGGTCATGGAGTTCTCGCAGCGCCTGGCCGTGCTGGTCGCCGGCCGCAAGATCGCCGACGGCGACCCCAAGGACGTGGTGCGCGATCCCGAGGTCGTGAGGGCATACCTTGGCGAGTAGTCTCACCATCGCCAACATCGACGCGAGCTACGGCGCCGTCCGCGTGTTGGAAGACGTGTCGATCTCGGTCGGCGCCGGCGAGACCGTGGCGCTGCTCGGCACCAACGGCAACGGCAAGTCGACCCTGATGAAGTCGGTCATGGGTATGGTGCGCCCATCGGCCGGCCGTATCACCGCCGTGATCGATGACGTCTCGCATGAGCTAGTCGGCAAGTCGCCCGAGGAGATCGTCGATCTCGGCATCGGCTTCGTGCCCGAGGGGCGGCGGCTGTTCCCCAAACTCACCGTCACCGAGAACCTGCTGCTCGGCGCGTTCCGGCCGACGGCACGGTCGGCGATCAACCGCAACCTCGAATTCTGCTTCGAGACCTTCCCGCGGCTCAAGGAACGCTCGCGCCAGCTGGCCGGCAGCATGAGCGGCGGTGAGCAGCAGATGCTGGCGCTCGCCCGGGCGCTGATGTCGGCGCCGCGCATCCTGCTGATCGACGAACCTTCGGTCGGTCTCGCGCCGCTCCTGGTGCAGCGCACGATCGACAAGATCAAGGAGCTGAAGGAGGGCTTTCAGCTGACCGTGCTGATGGCCGAACAGAACTTCACCCAGGCCATCCGCATCGCCGACCGCGGCTACGTGATCGTGCACGGCCGCATCGCCTTCCAGGGCGATTCAGCCGAGGCGCTGCACAACAACGAACTTATCCGCGAGTTCTATCTCGGCGCGTAACACGAATCCGACAAGCTTCGGCAGAGTCGGATACTATTCGCTCGAAGTCGGTTTCAAAGTAAACGTTCCGATCTGCCTACCATCACTCCAGCGTTCGCTCTGGAATTCCCCTTCGCGGAGCCGCGAAGGGGAGTCGATGTGGACGCGGCTAGGCACCTGGATTGTACGGATAGACGATCTTGCCGGTGCTGTATTCCTTCGGCCACAGGATCACTTCAGTCTTCGGATCCTCGAATTGCTTCATGTCGTTGCCCTTGACGCCCTGGAACTGGACGGCCAGCACCTTCGCCACGGACCATTCGCCCTCCGCGTTGAAGCTCACGTCGCCGACGATCGTCTTGAAGGTCGTCTTGCGGCAGTACTCGGCGAGCTTGTCGTCGTTGGTGCCGCCGGTCGCGTTCACGGCCTGCTCGATCACTTGCATGCGCGCGTAGGCGTAGGGCGGCAGGTAGTAGCCCAGGATATCGACGCCGGCCGAGGGCGACTTCGCTTGGTACTTCTTGAGGAACGCCCGGCCCTCGTCGGACGCGAACTTCGCCCACGGCATCCAGAAATCATAGACCACGATGCCGTTCAGCAGCGGGCCGAGCTGCGTCTTGAGAGCCGTTGCCTGCAGGCCGACCATGCCGCCGCCATAGATCTTCGGCTTGAAGCCGACCTCGTGGCTGGCGCGGATGAGGCCCACCGTGTCCGGGGGATACGAGCAGGCGAGGAAGATGTCCGGATTGGTGGCGGCGACGGCGCGCACGATCGGCGTGTAGTCGGTCGTGCTAGGCGGATATGTCTTGTCGTACACCGTCTTGAGCCCGAGGCGTTTCATCACTGCGCGCGCGCCGTCCATGGCATTGCGCGGGAACTCGGCGTCGGCGCCGCAGATTGCCACCGTCTGCGGCTTTGGCGTCTGCTCGAGCGCTAGCCGGAAGAAGCCGTCGGCGAACGATTCTTTCGGCTTTGGCCCCCCCGTGGGAACCATCGAGAAATACCGGTTGTAGTGGAACTCTGAGTTCACATCCAAGCCGAACAGCGAGAAGAAGGTCCGTTCGTGCTGCATGACGATCGGCATCGCCGGCGCGATGATGTTGGTGCCGTAGCTCGAGGCGATGATGTCGACCTTGTCGACGTCCAGCAGCTTTGTATAGAGGCCGGGCACAGTCGAGGGATTCGACTGGTCGTCGTAGTAGACGAGCTTCACCTGCCGGCCGAGCAGGCCGCCCTTGGCGTTTATCTCCTCTGCCCAGATCTGGGTCGCCAGCAGCGCGCCCTTGCCGTTGGCTGCAAGCCCACCGGTCAAGTTCATGCTGAAGCCGATGGCGAGCGGCTTGTTCTGGGCGATGGCCGGTGCGGCAAGTCCTGAAGCAGCGCCTGCGGCCGCGAGCTTGCCGAAAGTACGACGGCGGATAAGCATCCGTTCCCTCCCTGTTTTATTGAGGGCGATCCTAGCCCGCCTCACGCGGCCGTGACAACGCCGCGACGACCCGCCACGGGCAGTCAGAGAATGGGCCGCGGGCCGGGTGCCCCAAGCTCCTGCTGGCCGAATATCAGGGCCTGGATGTCGGGCGAGAACATCTGGTGTGCGTTGGCAGCGTGGGCGTCGCGAAACAGCCGCTGCAGGCTGCCGGATGTCAAAAGCCCGCCGGAGCCGGCGATCGTCATCAGTATATCGACGGCCTCCAGGCACATGCGCACCGAGAAGAAGCCGTCACGCCGGTAGCGCACCTTGTCGTCCTGCGTGGCCTCCCGGCCGCCGCGGGCGACTTCCATGGCGTGGCCGCAGGCCGATCTCATGATGAGGCGGGCGGCATCGATACGCGCGCTCGCCTCGGCCACCTTGAGCTGCACGGTCGGATTGGCATTGACCGGCGCGCCGGTCGTCGTGGCGAGGCGCTGGCGCGCGGCGCCCACGGTCGCGTCATAGGCGCCGAGCGCGCAGCCCAGCATGACGCCCGAAAGCACGTAGGGGCCGAGCGCCATCATCGGCAGTCGGAACAGGGCGCCCGTGTTCACCGACGCGCCCGGATGCTTCAGGTTGGCGAGATCGCGCACGCTGAGCGTGAGGTGCTCCGGCACGAACAGATCTTTGGTGGCGACGTGCGTCGAGCCGGTGCCCGACAGGCCGACCGCATACCAGGTGTCGAGGATCTCGTACTGCGAGCGATGGACGAGGGCGAGGCGGGTGTCGACGGCAGGGCCATCGTCGCTGTCACGCACCGTGATACCCAGCATGTTCCAATCGGAGTTCTCGACGCCCGAGGACAGCGGCCAGCGTCCGGAGATCTCGTAGCCGCCGTCGACCTTGCGTCCGCGGCCTGCCGGGAACACCAATGAGGTGGCAATCAGCACGTCGGGCGAGCGGCTCCACAGCTCGTCCTGCGCGCGGGGATCGAAATATCCCAGCATCCAGTGATGGCTGCCGAGATTGCCGATGTTCCAGGCGGTCGACGGACAGACTCGCGCGATCTCGGCGCATACGTCGATGAAGATGCCGACATCGAGCTCCGCGCCGCCGACGCGCGCCGGCTGCACGATGCGGAACAGGCCGGCGGCGTGCAGGTCGCGCTCGGTCTCCTCAGGCATGCGCCGCAGCCGCTCGCACGCCTCGGCGCGGCCGGCCAGCACCGGCGCCAGCTTGCGCGCTCGTTCGACCATTTCGGCATGGCTGACGCCCGCGAACGAAACCCGCTTCTTGGGCAGCGTCGCGGACGGCGTCCAGTCGAACCGCGCTGCTGCTTTGGCGTCGTTCATGGTGCGTTGCCTTCCCGGGAATCGTCGATGTTTGCCTGACGATGTGTAGGGCGAACCCCAGGGTCAAGTGAAGCGTCAAGCGGCGTGGAATTTTCGCCGGTTGCGGCCTATCGTCGGCCGGAATTCCCAACAGCCGAGGGCCCACCCATGACTGCTCCCGACCGTCTACGCGCCCTGCTCGCCAAGCCTGGCTTCGTCGTCATGCCGGCAGTCTGGGACGGGCTGAGCGCCAAGCTCGCGGCCGGCGTGGGCTTCGAGACGGCCTTTCTCTCCGGATCGTGCGTCGCTGCCAGCCGGCTGGGCGGCCCGGACCTCGATCTGCTCTCGTTCGGCGAGATATTCGACTCATTCAACATGGTGCATGCCGCGGCTCCCAACATGCTGATCCTGGCCGACGGCGATCACGGCTTCGGCAATGCGATGAACGTGCAGCGCACCGTGCGAGCCTTCGGGCGTGCCGGCGCGGCGGCCGTGCTGATCGAGGACAAGCTCACGCCGCGCGCCCTGACGGCCGCGGGCAAACCCTGCCTGCCACGCGCCGAAGCGCGCATGAAGATCCGGGCCGCGGTCGATGCCGCCAAGGAGTCCGGCATCCTGATCCTGGCTCGCACCGATTGCCGGCCGACGGCAGGCATCGACGAGGCAGTGGCACGCATCGAGATGTATGTCGAGGAGGGCGCGGACATCCTGTTCCTCGACTCGCCGGCCGACGAGGGGGAGATCAAGCGGGCGGTCGCGGCGGCCAAGGGCCGGCCGTCCTTCGTCGTGCTGTCGCCCGGCGCGCCGCGCGCCACGCCGTCGCAGAAGGATGCGGCGGCGCTCGGCTTCAAGATCGGCACGTTCCCGACCGGCATGCTGTCGCCTTCCGTCGCCGGCATGAAGGCGGGCCTCGCAGCGCTGCTGGCGGGCGAGTCGGAGGCCAAGAGCGCCCTGCCGCCGCCAGAATTGCGCGCCACCCTGGGCTATGCCGACTATGACGGGCAGGCCAAGCGCTTCATCGTGCAGAGCTAGCGGGATCGCCACCGATTGATCACACGGGCACGGGACGCGCCTGCCTAACATGCGGCCCCCTCGATCGCTTCGTGGAGCAAAGTCGTGGCGCTCGCCAATGCCGGGGTTCCGGCCCTCCGCCGTTCTGCCGTTGCCTACCTGAAGGAAGTCGCGCGACCCTACGTGCCGGCGCTGCCGCTGCCGTCGCGCGTGCCATCATGGACGCGCGCCTTGCACGTGCTGCAGACGCATGGTCTCGCGCCCGCCACCGTCTTCGATATCGGCGTGGGCTACGGGACTTTTCCACTCTATCGCGCGTTCCCCAAGGCGTTCTATCACCTGATCGACCCGGCGCGGGAATCGCTCGCCTTCATGCAGAAGTTGTCGCGGCGACTCGATTGCCAGATCCACACGCTCGCGCTCGGCGATCGCGAGGGCGAGGCGGTCCTCGAGGTACGCGAGGACTTCCAGGAATCGACACTGCTCGAGGAAGTCGGGCCGAGGAACGCGCGGCGGGTCGACCGGGTTGTCATGCGCCGCTTCGACACGCTGTTCGGTCGGATCGAGCGGCCGTCGCTGGTCAAGATCGACGTGCAGGGCGCCGAGCTCATGGTGCTCGAAGGCATGACGGGAAAGCTGGCGGAAGTGGACGCGCTGATCGTCGAGACCAGCACCATCGCCACGGTGAAAGGCGGCCCCGAGGTCGCGGCCGTCGTCCGCTTCATGGAGGATCATGGCTTCGCCTTGACGGACATACTGGGCTTGCGCCGGCGGCCGCTCGACGGGGCGACCGCGCAGCTCGACCTCATGTTCGCGCCGCAATCGGGAGACCTGAGGCGGGATCGCCGCTGGGCTGCGTCGGCCTAAGAGACAGCCTTTTCACCAAGCCGGATGCACTTGGCCCAGTGGCCGGGTCCGAGACCGTGCGGCGCCGGATCGGTCGCGGCGCAGTCGGCGATGGCGATCGGACAGCGGGTGCGGAAGCGGCAGCCCGAGGGCGGCGCGGCCGGGTTGGGCAGATCGCCACTCAGGATGATGCGCTTGCGGCGGGCCTCCTGCTCGGGATCGGGGACCGGCACGGCCGACATCAGCGCCTGGGTGTAGGGATGGGCGGGGTTGCCGTAGATCGCCTCCTTGCCCGCCATCTCGACGATCTTGCCGAGGTACATGACCGCCACTTCGTCGCTCATGTGCCGCACGACGCTGAGATCATGCGAAATGAAGATGTAGGTGAGGCCAAGGCGCTCCTGCAGGTCCTGCAGCAGGTTGACGATTTGCGCCTGGATCGAGACGTCGAGCGCCGAGACCGGTTCGTCGCAGACGATCAGCTCCGGCTCGACCGCCAGCGCGCGACAAATGGCAACGCGCTGCGCCTGACCGCCGCTCAACTCGTGCGGATAGCGCTCGATCAGATGGCCCGCGAGTCCGACCAGGTCGAGCAGCTGGCGGATGCGACCCTGGCGCGCCTTGCCGGGAAACAGGCCGTGAATGTCGAGCGCCTCGCCGACCAGGTCTGCCACCGGCATGCGCGGATTGAGGCTGGCGTGGCTATCCTGAAAGATGATCTGCAGCTTGCGCCGCATGCGGCGCAAGCTACCGACGTCGAGCGTGCCGAGATCCTTGCCTTCGTACAGGACGCGGCCCCCGGTCGGGCGGATCAGTTGCAGCAGGGCGTAGCCCGTCGTCGACTTGCCGCAGCCCGACTCGCCGACCAGTCCGAGCGTTC
>JBPYDO010000040.1:0-12263 GCA_051985755.1 Reyranella sp.
CTCGCCTGGGACGGCGATGTCCTTTACCAGTTCGCGCGCGCCGCCCGACACGCCGAGGTCGCGCGCCAGATGCTGGCCGCGGGCAAGGCCTATCACTGCTACGCCTCGCCCCAGGAGCTCGAGGAAATGCGGGCCGCGCAGCGCAAGGCGGGACTGCCGATTCGCTACGACGGCCGCTGGCGCGACCGGGATCCGCGTGAGGCGCCGCCCGGCGTGGCGCCCGTCATCCGGCTCCGCGCACCGCAGAGCGGCCAGACCGTGATCCAGGATGCGGTGCAGGGCGAGGTCAAGGTCGATAACACCCAGCTGGACGACATGATCCTGCTACGGGCCGACGGCACGCCGACCTACATGCTGGCCGTCGTGGTTGACGACTTCGACATGAACGTCACGCACGTGATCCGCGGCGACGACCATCTCAACAACGCCTTCCGCCAGCTGCAGATCATCCGTGCCATGGGCTGGCCCGAGCCGGTCTACGCGCACATTCCCCTGATCCACGGTCAGGACGGCGCCAAGCTCAGCAAGCGGCACGGCGCGCTCGGCGTCGACGCCTATCGCGACATGGGCTTTCTACCGGCGGCCCTGCGCAACTACCTGCTGCGGCTCGGCTGGGGCCATGGCGACGACGAGATCATCTCGACCGAGCAGGCGATCGCCTGGTTCGATTTGCCGGGCGTCGGGCGCTCGGCCTCGCGCTTCGATATGGTGAAGCTCACCAACCTCAACGCCCACTATCTGCGCGAGGCGTCGGACGCCGAGCTGCTGCCGCTGGTCCTGCCGCTTCTCGAGAAGAAGCTCGGCAGCCCGGTCGATGCCATGGGACTGCAGCGCATCGAGCGCGGCCTGGCGGGCGTCAAGCAGCGTTCGAGAACCGTCGTGGAGCTTGCCGGCAATCTCGCGTTCTATGCCAGAAATGGCGCCCCCGACATTGCCGACGACAAGGCACGGTCGGTGCTCACGTCAGAGGCCAGGCACCTGCTGGGCAAGCTGGCCAGCGCCCTCGAACCGGAGACGGAGTGGAGCGAGAAGCAGATGGAAGCTGCGGTTCGGCGCTTCGCGGAATCCGAGGGCGTCAAGCTCGGCCAGGTTGCCCAGCCGCTGCGCGTCGCCCTCACCGGCTCGACGGCGTCGCCCGGCATCTTCGAAGTGCTGGCGGTGCTGGGTCCGGCAGAAAGCCGGCAACGACTGACGGCGGCAAGCCGATAGAGCCGCCTCATCGGCAGATGTCCTGAATCTGGCGAAAGGGCGCTACGCCGGCACAATTGCGCCCTCCGGAAGGGCTTGTTAGGGTGCCCTCGATCCCGCCAAATCGAGCTGAGAGAGCATTTCCCATGGCCAAGTCGACCGCGACGCTGACCGACAACGAGACCGGCAAATCCTACGAGTTTCCGATCATCCACGGCACGATCGGGCCGCGTCTGGTCGATATCCGCAAGCTCTACGGCGCGTCCGATATGTTCACCTACGACCCGGGCTTTACCTCGACCGGCTCGTGCGGCTCCAAGATCACCTACATCGACGGCGACCAGGGCATCCTGCTCTACCGCGGCTACAACATCGCCGAGCTCGCCGAGCAGAGCGACTTCATGGAGTGCAGTTACCTTCTGATGAATGGCGAGTTGCCGACCAAGGCGCAGAAAGAAAAGTTCGTCCACGACATCACCATGCACACCATGGTGCACGAGCAGATCAGCACCTTCTATCGTGGCTTCCGGCGCGATGCCCACCCGATGGCGGTCTGCTGCGGCGTGGTCGGGGCGCTGTCGGCCTTCTATCACGACTCGCTCGACATCCACGATCCGCGCCAGCGCATGATCGCCTCGTACCGGCTGATCGCCAAGATGCCGACCATCGCGGCGATGGCCTACAAGTATTCGGTCGGCCAGCCGTTCGTCTATCCGCGCAACGACCTCTCCTACTCAGCCAACTTCCTGCGCATGATGTTCTCGGTTCCGGCCGAGGAGTACGAGATCAATCCGGTCCTCGAAAAAGCCGTGGACCGCATCCTGATGCTGCATGCCGACCACGAGCAGAACGCCTCGACCTCGACCGTGCGTCTCGCCGGGTCGTCGGGCGCCAATCCCTTCGCCTGCATCGCCGCCGGCATCGCCTCGCTGTGGGGCCCGAGCCACGGCGGCGCCAACGAAGCCGTGATCAACATGCTGAACGAGATCGGCGGCAAGCAGAACATTCCGGGCTTCCTGTCGCGCGTGAAGGACAAGAACGACCACACGCGTCTGATGGGCTTCGGGCATCGCGTCTACAAGAACTACGATCCGCGCGCCAAGGTGATGCGGCAGACCTGCCACGAGGTGCTGACGTCGCTCGGCATCGAACACGATCCCCTGCTCGAGCTGGCGATGGAAATGGAGCAGATCGCGCTCAAGGACGACTACTTCATCTCGAAGAAGCTCTACCCCAACGTCGATTTCTATTCGGGCATCATCTTCCGAGCGATCGGCATTCCGACGTCCATGTTCACCGTGCTGTTCGCGGTTGCGCGGACCGTTGGGTGGATTTGCCAGTGGAACGAAATGATCGAGGATCCGGACCAGAAAATCGGCCGGCCGCGTCAGCTGTATAACGGCCAGACCGAACGGCCCTACAAGCCGCTGCATTTGCGGAGCTAGTTCCGCGATCGGCGGCGGGAGCGAGCGAAGATGGCGAGGTCATCGTACGGATCGCGCCCGGCAACAACCTGGGCGGTAGCGCAGACGGCGGTGCCACGACCGCGCGTCGTGCGGCTCGGCCGGGCAGCCAATGACAATGTTCGCCGGCCGAGCTTGCAGGTGCGGCTGCTGGTCGTCGTGATCGCGACGGCGCTCGCAATGGTGGCGCTGTACGACTGGCGGCTGCTCTAGCCGGCCGCCGTTACTTCCGTTCGATCAGCTCGATCTTGTAGCCGTCGGGATCCTCGACGAAGGCAATGACTGTCGTGCCGAACTTCACCGGTCCCGGCGCGCGCGTGACCTTGCCGCCTGCCTTGGCGACATGCTCGCAGACCTGCTTCACGTTCGGCACACCAACCGCGAGATGGCCGAAGCCCGAGCCGATCTCGTAGGGTTTGGCCTGACCCCAATTGTAGGTGAGCTCCACCACGGCCTGTGAGGATTCATCGTCGTAGCCGACGAAGGCCAAGGTGTACTTGCCTTCCGGCACCTCGCGCTTGCGCAGCACTTTCATCCCCATGGCGCCGGTATAGAAGGCGAGCGACTTGTCGAGATCGAACACGCGAATCATCGTGTGAAGCATGCGGTAGTTGGCGGCAGTATCGGGCATGGCGGGTTCTCCTACTTGTCGCGGATCATGGCGGCGAAAGTTGCCTCCGCCGCGATCTTACCCTCGACGATGGCCTTGCCGGAAAATTTCCAGACATTGGCGCGGCTCTGCAGCTTGGCCACGTGCAGCTCCAGCCGGTCGCCCGGCATCACCGGCCGCCGGAAGCGCACGTCGTCAATCGACATGAAGTAGACCAGCTTGCCTTCCGACTCGGCGCCGAAGGTTGCGACGACGAGGACGGCCGCTGTCTGGGCCATCGCCTCGACGATCAGCACGCCGGGCATCACGGGCTCGGAGGGAAAATGACCCTGGAAGAAGGGTTCGTTGATGCTGACGTTCTTGATGCCGGTGGCGCTGTGGTCGAGCTGCATGTCGACGACCTTGTCGACCATCAACATGGGATAGCGATGCGGGATCATCTGCAGGATGCGACGAATGTCGACGGCCGTCGCTGTCGTCGTCGCGATGCTAGTCCGGTCGGCCTGTATGTTCATGTCGCATACCCGTCAGAATCTTGTGCCGAAGCTGAAGTGGATATTCTGTGTCTTGTCCCAAGGCTCCTGCACCAGAGGCCAAGCATAGTCTATGCGGATCGGGCCAAAGGGCGACACCCATTGCACGCCGATGCCGCTCGCGACGCGCATTGTCATGCTGTCCAGGACGGTCGGAGTGTAGCCGAACTGCTGGACGACCGCATTCGAGTACGCGGTTGACGGTCCCCAAAGGGCTCCGACATCCACGAAAGCCTTGCCGATCAGGTTGAATTCCTGTGGTAGGCCGAGCGGAATGCTCAACTCGCCGGTGCCGGTATAGAAGTAGGTACCGCCCAGCGCGTCCGTCGTGTTGGCGTCGCGCGGGCCGATGCCGCCGACTGCGAAACCACGAAGATTATCGCCGCCGACGAAGAAGGCGTTGTTGATGCGCAGCTGGCTGCCGGCGAGAGGCTGAACGACACCGCCGGAAACTCCCACCGACGCCACGAAGTCTTCCCAAACGGGCAGCGGCTGGTAGACCACGGCATCCGCCGTCACTCGGTAGTAGTTGTTGGTGCCCGGCGGACCGGCAACGGCGACCGAGCTTCTCAGCAGCCACCCCTTGGTCGGGTTGAGCCTTCGGTCGCGGGTATCCCAAGCGAGCGTTTCGGAAAATTCCGACGTCAGCGTCTCGCCCGATTGCGCCTGCAGGAACAGCGAGGCGTAGGACGGAACGTTGTAAATGTTGGTGTCCCTCAGGAGGTAGCGAACGCTCTGGCCGGTATGTTCTGTGTAGGCCCATCCGGCCCGCAGGCCGAAGCCTATTGACTGATCGCTATATGAGGCGATCTGTTGGCGATTGTTGGTCGTATAGAAGACATCGAAGCCGGCCGCCATATTGCGATCGAGGAAGTACGGCTCGGTGAAACTGAGGTCGATCTGGTTCGTCAACGTGCCGAGGGCCAGGCCCAATCGCAAATCCTGGCCCTTGCCAAGCAGATTCCTCTCGCGGACCGAGATGTCGCCCAGAATGCCGCCGGTCGACGAATAGCCGGCGCCGAACGAGATTTCGCCTGTGCTCTGCTCGGTGACGGTCACCTCGATATTGGTCTTGTCAGGGCTCGACCCCGGCGTCGCCGAGACGTCGACTTTCTCGAAGAACCCGAGGTTCTTGAGGCGATCCTGGCTGCGTTTGAGCTTTGCCGTCGAGAAGGCGTCGCCTTCGGCAAAGCGAAATTCGCGGCGGATGACCCGGTCCAAGGTGCGCGTATTGCCGGAGATGTTGATGCGCTCGACGTAGACGCGCGGTCCCTCCTGGACGTCGAAATTGATGTCGATCGTGAGGATGTCGCGATTGCGCCGAACGTTGGGGCGCACCTCGACGAAGGCGTATCCCAAGTTGCCAACCGCCTCGGAAACGGCATTGACCGACTTCTCGACTTCGTTGGCATCGTACCAATCGCCTTCGCTCATCGTCAGATAGCTCTTCAGCGTCTCGGAATCGAGACCCGGAAGATGCGAGGTCAGAGTGATCTTGCCGAATTTGTACCGTTGGCCTTCGTTGATCGTGAAAGTGATGAAGAAGCCGTCGCGGTCGGGCGACAGCTCGCCTACCGCGGATTCGACGCGGAAGTCGGCGTAACCCTCGGACAGGTAGAACTTGCGCAGCAGCTCACGGTCGTAGTTCAGTCGGTCGGGATCGAAGCGATCGTCCGACGACAGGAAGCGCCACCAGGCGCTTTCGACGCTGCGGATCTTGCCGCGCAGCGTACCGTCGCTGAAATGCTCGTTGCCGACGAAGGTGATGCGCTGGATGCCGGTGACGTCACCTTCGCTGATTTCGAAGATCAGGTCGACCCGCCCCTGCTCGAGCCGGATAATCTTGGGTACCACCACGGCATTGTAGCGGCCGCTGCGTCGATAGATGGCGAGGAGACGCTCGACGTCCGCCTGGACGCGCGCGCGCGTGAAAACCTGGCGGGGCTTGGACTGGACCTCGTCGCGCAGCTTGTCGTCCTCGATCTTCCTGTTACCCTCGAAGACCACGCGATTGAGAATCGGATTTTCCTTGATCTTCACGACCAGCGTCGTGCCTTGCATGTCGATGGAGACATCCGAGAACAAACCGGTCGCGAACAACGCCTTGAGAGACCGATCAGCCGCCGCCACGTCGTATACGTCACCCTCTTTGAGCTGCAGGTAGGAGCGGATCGTTTCCGGCTCGGCGCGCACATTTCCCGAGATTTGAACGGCCGTGATCCTCTGGCCCCCGGCGGCGCCGGCGCGCTGAGCGAAGGCCGGAGTTGCAAACGCGACGACTGCGGCGATGACCAGAACTGCCCACCGGAATATCAAACCCACCCCCGGCGCCTTCACGACTTATCGATGGCCACGCCCAGTGGCCCAACTTCATAGACTGGCATCAAGGCCTCAGTCACCCCTTTTTGTCCCCCGGACTCGGCTCAGCGGCACATCAAGTCAGCGTAGCAGCAGCTTGATATCATTGAATGTCGCCACCAAGGCCATGCCGATCACCAGGGCAAAACCCACCTTCAGCCCGAGTTCCTGCGCTCTGAGGCCGAGCGGCTTGCCCCGCACTGCCTCGTACAAGTACATCGCCAGATGACCGCCATCGAGCATGGGCACCGGCAACAAATTGAACACACCCAGCACGACGGAGAGCGCAATGATCAGATTGAGGATGCCCACCCAGCCGCCATAGGACGCCTCACCGGCCGCCTTGGCGATGCGAATTGGTCCGCCAAGCTCGTCGACCGGCCGCGTCGCCGTCACGATCTGCGCCATCGATGTGTAGAACATCGTGGTCATGCCCCAGACGTGGCGCACGCCCGCCACCATGGCACCGAGCACGTCGTGGCGGCGAAATTCCGTTACACTGGCCGGGCGGATGCGCATTCGGCCGATCGAGTGCACCTTGCCAGTGCAGTCGGTCACCTTGTCGGCCTGCGGCACGACGGTCGTCTGTTCGCGATGGCCGTTGCGATCGTACGTGACCACGACCGGCTGTCCGGCCCGGTCGCCAATCAACTCAGGAATGTGCGAAAAGTGATCGACCGGTTTGCCGTCGATCGCCAGCAGCAGGTCTCCAATCTTCATACCCGCCGCCTGCGCCGGGCTGTTGGGAGTGAACCCGCCGATTACGGGACGGATGAGCTCGTCGATGCCAAGCTCACCATAGCGAATGGTGTTGTTGTACTTGTCGGTGCGCTCGCAATATTGCGGCACGATCTCGCCGTGCAGCAGCGCGTCGCCGCGCCGGTACTCGACCGCCATCGGCTTTGACCAATAGAGGAACTGCGCGTCCTGGATGTCCTCGAACCGGTCGATGCGCTGGCCGGCCAGGCGGATGATCTCGTCGCCGGTGCGCAGTCCCGCGGCGGCCGCCGGCCCCTTTTCCTGAACTGCGATCACCGACGGCGAGTAAGGCTCGCCCGCGACGTAGAACACCCCGGTCAGCAACAGCACGGCGAACAGCAGGTTGGCCGCCGGCCCGCCGAGCACGACGGCCGCGCGCGCATAGAGCGGCTGGGCAAAGAACGCCCGCCGCTTCAGGTCGGGTGACATCGGCTGGTCGGTCGGCGTCGCGCTCGAAGGGTCGCTGTCGCCAAGAAACTTGACGAAGCCGCCGAGCGGGATCAGCGACACCTTCCACCGCGTGCCGTAGCGGTCGGTCCAACCGAATAGCTCCCGGCCAAATCCGATGGAAAAAACCTCGGCGTGGATGCCAAATCGCCGGCCGACCCAGTAGTGGCCAAACTCGTGTACGAACACCAGCAGCGTCAGCACCAGAATGAAATACGGCAGGTACGTCGTGAACAGGCTGACGATGCTATGCATGGCTCACTAGATCACAGAAGTGTTTCTACATCAAACAGTTAGCAGGTGACTCTGGACGACTTGTTCGGCCCGGCGGCGCGCCTCGCGATCGGCTGCGTGAATCTGCTGGAGCGATTCCACAGGCCCCGCCAATCCGCTGCTCGCCGCCAGTACATCTTCCACGATTCGGGCAATGTCGAGAAAGCCGATACGCCTCGCCAAAAATGCCGCGACCGCCACTTCATTGGCCGCGTTGAGCACGGTCGGGGCAAATCCCCCCAAGCCGAGTGCCTCTCGCGCCAACCGTAGTGACGGAAAGCGGCTGGAATCAGGCCGTTCGAAGGTGAGCGGCGCCAAGGTGGCGAACTCAAGGCGCGCCGCCGGACTGTCGATGCGAGAGGGCCAGCCCAGGGCGTGGCTGATCGGAACACGCATGTCAGGAGTGCCAAGCTGGGCCAGCACCGAACCGTCGCGATACGCCACCATCGAGTGAATGACCGACTGTGGATGAACAACGATCTCGATCTCATCCGCCGAGAGGCCAAACAGCAGGTGCGCTTCGATCAGCTCCAGCCCCTTGTTCATCATGGTGGCCGAGTCGATCGAGATCTTGGCGCCCATGTCCCAATTCGGATGGGCCAATGCTTGTTCGGGAGTAGCCGAGCCCATGTCGGCGAGCGACCAGGTGCGGAACGGGCCACCCGACGCCGTGAGGATCAACCGGTCTATGGCATGCCGATGCCTGGGTTCGAGCACCTGAAATATCGCGTTGTGTTCGGAATCAACGGGAAGCAGCACGCTACCCGATCCCTCGATGGCGTCCATCAGGAGCCGGCCCGCGCACACCAACGCTTCCTTGTTGGCTAAAGCCACCATGGCGCCGCGTCGCGCCGCCACGAGCGTCGATTCCAGCCCGGCAGAGCCCACGACGGCCGCCATGACCCATTCGGCCGGACGGGATGCCGCCTCAACCACGGCATCGGGACCAGCGGCGGCCTCGATCGATGTCCCGAGCAGCGCATCCTTGAGGGCGCGATAGCGCTGGGGATTGGCCACCACGGCGAAACGCGCATGCAGCCGCCGCGCCTGGTCAGCGAGCGCCTCGACCGAGTTCCCCGCCACCAGCGCCTCGACCTGATAGCACTCGGGAGATCGCGCGATCAGATCGGCCGTGCTCTGCCCAACTGAGCCGGTTGACCCCAGGATCGTGACTCGGCGCGGCTGGTCAGGAGAAGGCGGCGTCCAATTCATTGCGCCCATGGCCATTGCCCTCCTAAGACTAGCCGCAGCGCGGCAACTGCCACTACAGCGGCCATCAATCCGTCGACCCGATCGAGCAGTCCGCCATGCCCGGGAATTAGCTTGCCGCTGTCCTTCAAGCCGACCCTGCGCTTGGCCGCGGACTCGATCAGGTCGCCGAATTGGCTGACTGCAGCGATCAGGATTCCGCTCAGTGCAAGCGTCGGTGTGTTGCCAAGGTCGAATGCCAATCCGCAGGCTGCGCTCGCCACAGCTGAAAAGCACATGGCACCGACCAGCCCCGACCAGGTCTTCCCCGGGCTGAGGGCCGGAGCCAGGCGGGCGCCGCCGGCCAAGTTGCCCGTGAAGTAACCGCCGATGTCGGTGGCGAATACGCACAGCGCGACCCACAGCAGCGTTTCGCGGCCGTGCGGAGGCTGGTGCCGCAGCCAGAGCAAGCCGACGATCGCGGCCAGTGTGTAGGCGAAGGCAAGTCCGCGGACCAGGGGCTGTCCCGACGTAAGGCGGATCCATTCGGCCAGCATGATCGGGGCGGCCACGGCCACCAGGAGGTCGATCCAGGGAAATCCGAACCAGACCGCGGCGATGAACAGCGGTCCCAGCACCAGAGAAGCCACGACTCGCGACAGCAGGCCGCGAAACCGTGCCGGACGGGGAAGCTCAGCTGCCAATGCCGCCATAGCGTCGCTCGCGTCGGCGGAATTCGGCGATCGCCTGCTCCAAATGCTCCTTTCCAAAGTCCGGCCACAACGTATCGACGAACACCAGTTCGGAATAGGCGCACTGCCACAGCATGAAATTGCTGATGCGCTGCTCGCCGCTCGTCCGGATCAGCAGGTCTGGATCGGGCATGCCGGCGGTCAGCAGCTCCCGCTCGAACTGCATCTCATCGACTCGGTCGGGTGATAGTTCGCCCGCGGCGACTTTGCGCGCCAGGCTGCGGGTAGCGCGCACGATCTCGTCGCGCGAGCCGTAGTTGATGCAAATATTGACCTCGATGCGGGTATTGGCGCAGGTGCGCGCCTCGGCATCGGCAATGTCCGTTACAATGTCCCGATCCAGACGGACGCGGTCGCCGATCACGCGCAGTCGCGCGCCATTCCGGCTGAGCTCATCCAGCTCGTTGCGGAGATAGTGGCGCAGCAGCCCCATGAGGTCGCTCACTTCGTCGGCGGGCCGGGTCCAGTTCTCCGTAGAGAAGGCAAACAGAGTCAGCATCGGGATGCCGAGTTCGCCGGCGCCGCGAATGACTCGGCGAACCGCGTCTGCGCCGCGCCTGTGGCCCACAGCCCGAGGTAGAGCGCGGGCCTTCGCCCAGCGGCCGTTGCCATCCATGATAATGGCAACGTGGCGCAGGCCCGGTGACGTATCGGGGCCGGCAGGCAAGGACGCGGCGGTGGACATCAGACGGTCTTGATCTCCTTTTCCTTGACCGCCAGTGTCTCGTCGATCTGCTTCACGTAGCGGTCGGTCAGCTTCTGGACCTCATCGGACTTCTGCCGATGCTCGTCTTGCGAGATCTTGTGGTCCTTCTCCGCCTTCTTCAGCGCCTCCATGCCGTCGCGCCTTACGGAGCGCACGGCCACTCTGCCCTGCTCGGCGTATTTGTGTGCAAGTTTGGCCAGTTCATTGCGCCGCTCCGCCGTGAGTTCGGGAATGGGCACGCGCACCAATTGACCGTCCGGCGCCGGATTGAGACCGAGGCCCGCCTCGCGAATTGCCTTGGCCACCGAAACGACCAGGCCCTTGTCCCAGACATTCACCGACAGCAGGCGGGACTCGGGCGCACTGACCGTGCCCACCTGATTCAAAGGCATGCGCTGCCCATAGGCTTCGACCATCACCGGGTCGAGGAGGTTAACCGAGGCCCGGCCGGTACGCAGTCCGCCCAGGTCCTTCTTCAACGCGTCCACCGCACCATGCATACGCTTGTCCAGTTCCTTGAGGTCTGTGCTCATGTTCAGCCCTCGTCCTTGATAATGGTGAACGTGCCCTTGCCCAGCATCGTCTGGGCGAAGGCGCCTTGTCTGTGAATGTCGAACACGATGATGGGAATACGGTTCTCGCGCGCCAACGAAATCGCCGACGCGTCCATCACCTGCAGATCCTTCGACAGCACGTCCATATAGCCCAGCGTCTCATAGCGCTGTGCCCGCTTGTCCTTGCGCGGGTCAGCAGAATAGACGCCGTCGACTTGCGTCCCCTTCAGCATGGCATCGACCCCCATCTCTGCCGCGCGAAGGGCCGCCGCTGTGTCGGTCGTGAAGAAGGGATTTCCCGTCCCGGCCGCGAAGATCACCACGCGACCCTTTTCCATGTGGCGTGCGGCGCGGCGGCGGATATAGGGCTCGCAGACCGTCGTCATCGGAATGGCCGACTGCACGCGGGTCTGCAGGCCCTGCCGCTCCAGAGCGCTCTGCATGGCAAGTGAGTTTATGACCGTCGCGAGCATGCCCATGTAGTCGCCGGAAGCCCGATCCATGCCCGACGCTGCACCCGATACGCCACGGAAGATATTGCCGCCGCCGATCACCAGGCAGATTTGCACGCCCATGTCGTGCACGGCCTTCACCTCCTGAGCCACCATGTTCACCATCGCCGGGTCCAGGCCGTATTCGCGGTCCCCCATGAGTCCCTCGCCCGAGAGCTTCAGCAGGACACGGCGATAGCGTGGAGCCGACGGCATCAGATGCCCCTGGATACCTCTTCTTGGACAGTGCGAGTTCCCCGCCGCCGCACCGACCGGCTGTTCATACTACTTCTTGAGCTGTGCAGCCACCTCGGCCGCAAAATCCTCGGATTTTCGCTCGATACCTTCCCCCAGGGCAAAGCGCAGGAAGCCCGCCACCCGCACGGGTGCACCGACCTGCTTTCCAGCATCGTCGACCACTTTGGCGACCTTGGTTTTGCCATCCATGATGAAGGCCTGCTCCAGCAGGACGACTTCCTGATGAAATTTGCGCAGGCCACCCTCGACCATCTTGGCGACGATGTCGGCGGCCTTGCCTGACTGGCTGGCCTTTTCGGCGAGCACGGAGCGCTCGCGCTCAACCACGGCCTTGTCGAGGTCGCCGACGGTCAGGGACTGCGGACTGGTGGACGCGACGTGCATGGCGAGCTGCTTGCCCAGCGCCTCAAGCTTGGTCTTGTCGCCCGAAGATTCGAGCGCCACGAGCACGCCGATCTTGCCAAGATCGGGCGCGACCTTGTTGTGGGTGTAGGAAACGACGACGCCATCCGACACCGTGAGGGCGGCGGCGCGGCGCAGCGACATGTTCTCTCCGATCGTGGCGATGAGGTTGGTCAGCTCGCCCTGCACGTCTCGCCCGCTACCCGGGAAAGGCGCCGCGGAGATCTTCACCATGTCGCCGCCGTTCTCGAGCGCGATCTTGGCGGCGGCGCCAACGAACT
>JBPYDO010000041.1:0-20167 GCA_051985755.1 Reyranella sp.
GCGCGCCGATCGCGGCATCGATCGCGTCGAGGCGGCGGAATCGCCGGCGCCTGCGCTGCAGCGCTTCGACGGCCGGGTGGGGAGCCAGCCCGTGGCCGCCGCCGTGACGCTGAGAGCGCGCGTCATCTACCGCGACCGGCGGGCGGCGCTTGATACCGAATTCGTCTGCCTGCTGGACGCCCGCGACCAGCCGCTGTTCTTCTACGCCATTCCGGCGCTCGCCAATCGTTCGGCACCGACGCCTTTCGCGCGCGGCGCGGCGGCGCAGCCAAAGGCCGAGGCGGCGCAACCGCCGCCGCCATCGACCCCGTCTTCGCCGCCCAAGGCGGCGGAAGGACAGCCGGCCGCAGGTGCTGCCCAGCGCACCCCTTTGCGCGGTCTGGTGCGCGACAGCGGGGGCGGCGTCTTGCGCTTCTCACCCTGCGACGGGGCGCCGCTCAGCCTGCAGGACCGCACGCCCGGCCAGGAAATGACCCGGACTTTGCATGAGTTGACCGGAGAGCAGCAGGGGCGCCCGATGTTCGTCGAGTTCTACGGCCAGCGCGGCAACGATTCGGGGGAGACGGTCGACGCGCTCGAACTCCGGCGCGCGGCCGTAGAAACGGCCGGTTGCCGCGAGCACTTCGACCAGCGGGAGTGGGTGGTCTACGGCAGCGAACCGGCGTGGCGGCTGGAAATCGGGGCGCGGGACATGACCATGATCATTCCCGGCGTGACCCAGCTGCCGGCGCCGCGCTTCCCCCATTCAGGGCTGCAGCGGCGGGACAAGGCGATCGTCTATGTTGCGCAGAGCGGCGGGTCGTTCGATGTGACGATCGACGAGCACCGCTGTGTCGATGTGTCGTCTGGTTCGCTGTACGCTTACCGCGTGACGGTGGTCAGCGAAGGCAAGGTCTATCTCGGCTGTGGGACGCACAATCCGGCGATGCCGGCGCCCTGAGGTCGCGGGAGGAACGCATGAGCGATGTCGAGCGCCTGAGCGACATGGTCGGTTCGGCAAGGCGCATCGTCGCCTTCACCGGTGCGGGCATCTCGACAGAGTCCGGCATCCCGGACTTCCGCTCGCCCGGTGGCATCTGGACCAAGTACCAGCCGATCTATTTCGACGACTTCATGTCGTCTGAGGAAATGCGCCGAGAGGCATGGCGGCGCAAGTTCGCCACCGACGAGACCTTGCAGAAGGCCGAACCCAATGCCGGGCATCGTGCACTGGCCAAGCTCGTCGAGCAGGGCCGCATGAGCGCCATTATCACGCAGAACGTTGATGGATTGCACCAGAGGTCCGGCGTACCCGATTCGAAAGTAATTGAGCTGCACGGCAACTCGACCTACGCGACCTGCCTCGATTGCGCACAGCGCTACGAACTCGAGCCGATCCGCAAGGCCTTCCAGGGCGGCGGCAAGCTGCCGATCTGCGAGAAGTGCGATGGCATCGTGAAGACCGCCACCATCTCCTTCGGCCAGGCCATGCCGGAGATCCAGATGGCACGAGCGCAGGACGAGACCATGGCGTGCGATCTGTTCATCGTGCTCGGCAGCTCGCTGGTGGTCTATCCGGCTGCCGGATTTCCGCGCATCGCCAAGCGCAAGGGCGCCCGACTGGTGATAATCAACCGCGATCCCACGGATCAGGATGCCGACGCCGATCTCGTGCTGCATGCGGAGATCGGTCCCACCATGAGCCGCGTCGTCGGGGTGAACTGACGGCATGCGGAGCGGAGAAGACGCATGATCACGCGCAGGTCGGCCCTGGGCGCAATGGCCGTGACCGCGGCGCTCGAGGTGATGCCTTCGGCAATCCGCGTGGCACGCGCCGACGACATTACTTTCTTCCGTATTCTGACCGGCGGCACGGTCGGCACCTATTTCCCGATCGGCGGCCTGATCGCCAATGCCATTTCCAACCCGCCGGGCTCGCGGCCTTGTGCCGAGGGCGGCTCGTGCGGCGTGCCGGGCCTCGTGGCGACGGCGGTGGCCTCCAACGGCTCGGTGGCGAATGCGGCGGCCATCGGCAGCGGCGCAGCGCAGTCGGGGTTCGTGCAGTCCGACATCGCTTACTGGGCCTATACGGGGACCGGCATCTACGAAGGCCGGCCGCGGATCGAGAGCTTGCGCGCCATCGCCAATCTCTACCCAGAAAGCTTCCACCTGGTGGCGCGCAAGGACGCGGGCATCAAGTCGGTTGCCGACCTCCGGGGCAAGCGCGTGTCGCTCGACGAGCCGGGTTCCGGGACGCTGGTCGACGCCCGCCTGATCCTGGAGGCCTTCGGGCTCAGCGAAAAGGACCTGAAGGCGGTCTACCTGCCGGCCCAGCAGGTCGCCGACAAGCTGAAGGACGGGGTGATCGATGCATTTTTCAACGTCAGCGGCTGGCCGCAGAGTGCGGTCGCCGACCTCGCCGCCACGGTCGGCATCGATGTCGTGCCGATCGCCGGCCCGCAAGTGGCGCAGCTGCTCAAGCAGTACAGCTTCTTCGGCGCGGACGAAATTCCCGACGGAACTTACCGCGGCGTCCCGCGGCTCAAGACGGTGAGCGTGCATGCGCTTTGGGTGACGTCGGCCAGGTTGCCGGCCGACCTGATCTACAAGGTGACTGCGGCGCTGTGGAACGCCAATACGCGCAAGCTTCTGGATTCGGGGCACGCCAAGGGCCGCGATATCCGCCTCGAGACGGCGCTTACCGGTGTCGGCATTCCGCTGCACGACGGGGCGGCGAAGTTCTACAAGGAGAAGGGACTGCTCAAGTAGTGGCCGGCGAACGAAAGCGGGTGAGCATGCGTCTTTCGGGCAAGGTGTGCGTCGTCACAGCGGCGGGGCAGGGCATCGGCGCGGCGACCGCACGCGCTTTCGCCGCCGAGGGGGCGACGGTGTGGGCGACCGATATCGATGCCGGCAAGCTCGGAGGCTTGCGCGGCGTGGCCGGCCTGCAGATCCGTCGGCTGGACGTGCTCGACAAGCAGGCGATCGCGGCTTTGGCCCACGAGGTCGGCGCCGCCGACGTGCTGTTCAATTGCGCGGGCTTCGTCCACCACGGGACAGTGCTCGATGCCACGGACGAGCAGTGGCAGTTCGCCATGAACCTCAATGTCCGCAGCATGTTCTGGACGGTCCAGGCCTTCCTTCCCGGCATGCTGGCCAAGGGCGCCGGCTCGATCGTCAACATGTCGTCGGCCGCCTCGTCGGTGAAGGGTGCGGCGCTGCGCTTCGTCTACGGCACCACCAAGGCGGCCGTGATCGGCCTCACCAAGTCGGTCGCCGCCGACTATGTCGGCAAGGGAATCCGCTGCAACGCGATCTGCCCGGGCACCGTGCAAACGCCCTCGCTCGACGAGCGCATCGCCGGCCTCGGCGGCGGGCCGCAAGCCCGCCAGTTCTTCCTGCAGCGCCAGCCGACCGGGCGCTTCGGTTCGGCCGACGAGATCGCGGCCCTCGCGGTCTACTTGGCCAGCGACGAATCGGCGTTCACTACCGGGACCGTGCACGTGATCGACGGCGGCTGGAGCACCTGACGTGGACATCGCGGCCATCGCGGCCCGCGCGCCGGTCATACCGGTGCTCACCATCGAGCGGGTGGAGCGGGCGGTGCCGTTGGCGCGCGCCCTGGTGAAGGGCGGGCTGCCGGTGCTGGAGATCACGCTGCGCAGCCAGCCGGCCATCGATGCCCTGCGCGCCATCGCGTCGGCGCTGCCGGAGGCCATCGTCGGAGCCGGCACCGTGCTCGATGCCGCGCAACTCGCGGCGGCCAAGGCCGCGGGCGCGCGCTTCATCGTGAGCCCGGGAAGCACCGCCACGCTCGCCGCCGCGGTGCGCGGCGCCGCACTTCCGTTCCTGCCCGGCGTGCAAACCGTCTCCGAGGCCATGGCCGCCGCCGAGCAAGGCCATCGGCTGCTGAAGTTCTTCCCCGCCGATGTTGCGGGGGGCGTCGGTTGGCTGAAGGCGGTCGCAGCGCCGCTCGCCAAGCTGCGCTTCTGTCCGACCGGCGGCGTCTCCGCCGATAGCGCCGCGGACTATCTCGGTCTGCCCAATGTCGCCTGCGTCGGTGGATCGTGGGTTGCGCCGCGTGAAGCCGTTGCGGCGGGCGACTGGGCGCGCGTGGAACGTCTGGCTGCGGCGGCCGCGGCGCTGCGGCGACGATAGCTACTTCGCCAGCGCTGCCATCACCTCGGTTCTGCGTGGGATCGGCGTGACGGCGCCGTAGCCTTGCGTGGAAAGCGCGGCAGCAACGTTCGCATAGTGAGCTGCGGTCTCGATATCGTCGCCGGCCACAAGGCGAGCCAGGAAAGCGCCGTCAAAAGTGTCGCCGGCGCCGGTAGCGTCGACGGCCTTCACCGGGTGAGGCGGTACCCGGAAGCGCTTGCCCGGCGTGGCGATTAGCGCGCCTTGGGCCGCCATCTTCAAGGCGACGATGGGCGCCCCCAGACCGAGATAATAGTCGACGATCGCTTCCGGCTCGTGGCGGCCGGTGAGCTGCTGCGAATCGTCGAGGCTCGGCAGGGCGATATCGCATTGGGCGATCGTCACATCAATGGCGCGCCGCGCCATGTCGAGATCCCACAGCCGCAGCCTGAGGTTGGTGTCGTAGGAGACCTTCACCTTGGCGGCGCGAGCAGCGGCAATTGCGGCCGCGCACGTCGCGAACGCACTGGCGCTGATCGCCTGGCCGATCGCCGAAAGGTGGAAATACTGGGCGCCTGCGATGTAGTCGGATGCCAGATCGTGAGGCTGCATCAGCGAGGCGGCCGAGTTCTTGCGCAAATAGTCGAATTTGTGGCCGGCCTCGCTGTGGGTGACGAAGCTCACGCCGGTCGGCGCCGTCGGATGACGGCTGACGCGCGAGGCGTCGACCCCTTCCGATTTCCAAAGGTCGAGGAAGGCGTCGCCCATCCAGTCCTGGCCGAGGCTGGTCAAGTAGCCGGCCGATGCGCCCTGGCGGGCCGCGGCAATTGCGACATTCTGCGAATCGCCACCAAAGCCCTGCAGCCAGATCCGACCGTCGCCGTCGCGCGGCCGGTTGAATTCGATCAGCGGCTCACCAAGGCAGACGATGGCGGGGGAGGTGGACATGGCGCCCGAGGTTTCCCATGGTGCCGGGGCGCACTCAAGGGAGGACAAACATGGCTGACGATGCCAAGCCGACGGGCCCCGACCTTGCGAAGGGTATTCCTCTTTCGGACGTCGCCGATGGCGGCATGCTGGTCGGGCATGTCGGTGGCGACGAGATAGTGCTGGCGCGCCGAGGCAACACGGTCTTCGCGGTAGCAGCACATTGCAGCCACTATCACGGCCCACTGGCCGACGGGCTCGTGGTCGGCGACACCGTGCGCTGCCCATGGCACCACGCCTGCTTCAGCCTGCGCACCGGCGAGCCGCTGCATCCGCCGGCGCTCAGCCCGATCGACTGCTGGTCCGTCGAACAGCGCGGCGGCAAGGTGTTCGTCAAGGACAAGCAGGCGCCCAAGCCCGCGGCGCGCCCGCTGCCGGCAAACCCGCCCGCACGTATCGTCATCGTGGGCGGCGGCGCGGCCGGCTTCGCCGCGGCGGAGATGCTGCGACGCCAGGCGTACAAAGGAAGCATCGTCATGCTGAGCGACGACGACGCGGCACCGGTCGACCGGCCCAACCTCTCCAAGGACTATCTGGCCGGCAACGCACCCGAGGAATGGATCCCGCTGCGCGGCGACGACTACTACAAGGACAACGGCATCGAGCTTCGCCTCAAAGCCAGCGTCGCCACCATCGATCCGCGGGCGAAGCAAGTGTCATTGGGTGGCGGCGGGACGGTGCCGTATGACCGGCTGCTGCTGGCGACCGGCGCCGAGCCGGTGAGGCTGCAGCTCCCCGGCGCCGATCTCCCGCACGTCCACACGCTGCGCAGCCTCGCCGACAGCACCGCCATCGTCGAACGCGCCAAGAATGCCAGGAGAGCGGTCGTGATCGGGGCGAGCTTCATCGGGCTGGAGGTTGCCGCCTCGCTGCGCGCCCGCAAGATCGACGTCCATGTCGTGGCGCCCGAGAAGCGGCCAATGGAGCGCATCCTCGGGCCGGCCATGGGCGACATGGTGCGCGCGCTGCACGAGGAGAAGGGCGTGAACTTTCACCTCGAGGACACGCCGGCTGCCATCGAAGCCAAGCATGTGAGGCTGAAGAGCGGCGGCACGCTCGAGGCGGATCTGGTGGTCATGGGCGTCGGCGTGCGGCCGCGGCTCACCCTGGCGGAGAAGGCAGGGCTCGCGATCGATCGCGGCCTGGTGGTCAATGCGCGGCTTGAGACCAATGCACCCGGCGTGTTCGCCGCGGGAGACATTGCCCGCTGGCCCGATCCGCACGGTGGCCAGGCGATCCGCGTCGAGCACTGGGTCGTCGCCCAGCGCCAGGGACAGGTTGCCGCCCTGAACATGCTGGGTCACGGCCTTGCTTTCGACGCAGTGCCGTTCTTTTGGAGCCAACACTACGACGTTCCGATCAACTATCTCGGCCACGCCGAACGCTGGGACGAGATCGCGGTCGAGGGTGACATCGCCGGCAGAGACTGCCTGGTGCGCTACAAGATCGGCGGTCGCACCTTGGCTGCCGCCTCGATTTACCGCGATGTCGCAAGCCTGCAGGCTGAAGTGGCGATGGAGCAGCAGAGGGCCTAGGATTCCTCCAAGCAAACTGGAGGAAAGCGATGGCCGCTGACAAGAAGAGCAACGGCAAGCGCCGCCTGCGCAGCCGCGAATGGTTCGACGCCCCGGGAGATCCGACGATGGCGGCGCTCTACCTCGAGCGCTACATGAATTTCGGCCTGACGCTCGCCGAGCTGCACACCGGCAACCGGCCGATCATCGGCATCGCCCAAACCGGCAGCGACCTCTCGCCCTGCAATCGACACCATCTCGACCTGGCGGAGCGGGTGCGCGACGGCATCCGTGATGCCGGCGGCATTCCGATCGAGTTTCCGGTGCATCCGATACAGGAGACCGGCAAGCGGCCGACGGCGGCGCTCGACCGCAACCTTGCCTATCTCAGTCTGGTCGAAAGCCTGTTCGGCTACTTCTTCGACGGCGTCGTGCTCACCACCGGGTGTGACAAGACCACGCCGGCCATGATCACGGGCGCCTGCACGGTCAACATCCCGGCGATCGTGCTGTCGGGCGGGCCGATGCTCGATGGCCACTATGCGGGCGGCCTAGCCGGTTCCGGCACCATCATATGGTACGCGCGGCAGGAGCTTGCGGCTGGCCGGATTGATCTCAAGACCTTCATCCAGTGGGTTGCCGACAGCGCGCCGAGCGTCGGCCACTGCAACACCATGGGCACGGCGCTGTCGATGAACAGCATGGCCGAGGCGCTCGGCCTGTCGCTGCCGGGCTGCGCCGCCATCCCCGGCCCCTATCGCGAGCGCGGTCAGATCGCCTATGAAACGGGCAAGCGCATCGTCGAGATGGTGTGGGAGGACCTGAAGCCGTCGGACATCCTGACGCCCAAGGCCTTCGAGAACGCCATCGTGGCGGCGAGCGCGCTCGGTGCCTCGACCAACTGCCCGCCGCACGTCAACGCGATCGCGCGCCATATCGGCGTCCCGCTCGACAACAGCGACTGGGACAAGGTCGGCTACGACATCCCACTCCTGGTGAACTGCATGCCGGCCGGCAAATATCTCGGCGAGGCCTTCCATCGCGCCGGCGGCGTGCCAACGGTGATGCGCGAGCTGTTGGCCAAGAACAAGATGCACGGCGATGCGCTCACCGTCACCGGCAAGACCTACGCAGAGAATCTCAAAGGGGCCAAGCCGGCTGACGGCGAGGTGATCAAGACCTACGACAAGCCAATGCTCGGCCAGGCCGGGTTCGCTGTTCTGTCGGGCAATCTCTTCGATTCGGCGATCATGAAGACCTCGGTGATCTCGCCCGAGTTCCGCAGGAAGTATCTCGAGCGTCCGGGTGACAAGGACGCCTTCGAGGGCACAGCCATCGTGTTCGAAGGGCCGGAGGACTACCATCACCGCATCAACGATCCCGGCCTGCCGATCGACGAGAACAGCATCCTGTTCATCCGCAATACCGGGCCGGTCGGCTATCCTGGCGCCGCCGAAGTGGTGAACATGCTGCCGCCCGACCGCCTGGTGAAAGGCGGCGTGCTGCTTCTGCCCTGTGTCGGCGACGGACGGCAGAGCGGTACGTCAGCCAGTCCCTCGATCCTGAACGCCTCGCCCGAAGCGGCGGTCGGCGGCGGCCTGGCGCTGCTCAGGACCGGCGACAAGGTCCGCATCGACATCGGCAAGCGCCGTGCAGACATCCTGATCTCCGACAAGGAGCTTGCGGCGCGCAAGGCGGCCTGGAAGCCGAACGTCAAGGAGAGCCAGACGCCGTGGCAGGAGCTGCAGCGCAAGTTCATCGGGCAGCTGTCGAGCGGCGCCTGCCTCGACTTCGCCGTCAACTACCAGAAGATCGCCCAGACCAAGGGCGTGCCTCGTCACTCGCACTAGCGCGCCTATGAAGGCGCGCTAGCGAAACAGGCGCTGCTCTACGGTGATCGGCAGGTCGACCCGATTGATCAGCACGATCGCCCACGGCGAAGTCGGCGGACCGAGTGGTCGAACGGGCGGCGGGGGAGGAGCAAGGCTCGGCACGCCCTGCGGGGCAAACGAGGCGCCGACATTGGGGCCGGGGCTCAGGTTGCCGCTAGCGACCGCGCGTGGCGCCGCTGGCATGCGTTCAGCCATCATTACGTCCGCCGGCGCGATTTCCTCGAACACCAGCATGATGCGGTCACGGCGGCGGATCGCCGAAACGATGTTCACCGAATAGCCGGGCCCGGCGCGCGTGCCGAGGAAAATGCCGACTGCACTGGTGCGGCCCGGCTCGAACATGTCAGGCGCCGCAGTGCCGACTCGGCTCCACAGGCCACGCCATTCGGCGTTGGTGTTGGCGTAGACCTGTTCAGGCTGGCGGGTTCGCGCGAGGTTGCCTTCCCATTGCCGGATGCCGATCGACTGGGCGTCGGCAGCGCCGCTCAGGCCGACGATGGCGGCGGCGATCGCCAAGCCAAGCCGCCGGTTGAACGGCAGCAAAGCCTGCAATCCCGACGGCGAAAACAACCTGGCGGTGGACCACACGAGAGAAGCTCGGCTCGAACCTGGGCTGAAGGAAGCGCGACGCCAAACCACCATGACAGTTTGGCTCAATTGAGGCGTCACGGAGCGCGCGAGTTGCGTCTTTCAGGCGATTTTCTGGCAACTGATGCGCAAAAGACACACCGTCATTTCGTATCAATTGTGCCGCTGCCATGCCGCCCCGCGCCCGCCGCGAACCGCCGGGCGCCTGCTTCGGTCTCGCCGGTTGCCACCGTCGTCACGCCATGGCGGAACTCGTTCTGCGTGGCGCTCTCCCAATCGAGATCCCACTGCTCGATGGCTGACAATCTGTCGCTGCGCAGAGCGGCTTGCGGCAGGCGCGCCAACATCCGCGCCAGTCGACACGCCTCGACCAGGGCTTGTCCCGGTTCGACCACGCGATTGACCAGGCCGAAGCGCTCGGCTTCTTCCGCCGGGACGCCGCGCCCGGTGAGGATCATGTCCATGGCACGACCATGCCCGATCAGGCGCGGCAAGCGGACGGTGCCGAGGTCCATAAGCGGCACGCCGAAGCGGCGACTATAGACTCCGAAGACGGCGTCACGCGCCGCGATCCTGAGATCGCACCACAGTGCAAGTTCCAGCCCGCCCGCGACTGCAGGTCCCTCGACGGCGGCGATCACCGGCTTGGAGAGTCTCATTCTGGTCGGGCCCATCGGACCGTCACCACTCTCCGTGCGATGACCACGATAGCCGCTCGCTGTCTGCTTGAGATCGTAGCCGGCGCAAAATGCGCCGCCGGCACCCGTCAGGATGGCGACCGCCAGCTCGGGGTCGCTGTCGAAGCGGCGAAACGCGTCGGCCAGCGCGCTCGCTGTCTCGGCGTTCACCGCATTGCGCGCGTTCGGCCGGTTGATGGTGACGATCGACAGCGGAGCGTCGACTTCGCAAAGAACGAGCGCATCGTCGGGCATTGCGGCGATGATCAGGCGAGGCCGAGGGGCTGGCAATTGAATTGACGGGACGAGCTCGCGTGCCAGTCGCTGTCGTCCTGGTCGCTCGAAGAAAGCAGGTGAATCAATACTTTGGTGCGCTCAGCAGATCGCTCGTGCAAAGCGCGGTGCGGACATGGACCGGCCTGTAAGGCCTGCGTCGCGCATAAATGCAGTCGGGCTGTCGTTCGCGGCCGGGCCACGATTGCGCCAAGGGACTGTTGCATCAGCCTGTCGGACTGCTTACGATTTCCGCATAACAACATGGGATCGTTGTATGACGACCCAACAGGGAGAAACGACGGGCGGGGACGGCGTTACGGTTGAGCTGCGTGGTCGAGTCAAGTGGTTCAATGCCGTCAAGGGCTACGGCTTTCTGGCTCTTGAGGGCGACGCTAGCGATGCGTTCCTGCATGTGACGACGCTGCGACAATCCGGGCACGAGGATCTCAAGCCCGGTGCAACGGTCGTTTGTTCAGGCGTGCGTGGCCCAAAGGGCTGGCAGGTCATGAAGGTGATCGAAGTCGATTCTTCGACCGCCGTCGTGCAAGCGCCCAAGCCGCCGCCGATGCCCGATGGCATCGCCATGGGCGAATACATCACCGCTCTGGTGAAATGGTACAACAACGAGCGCGGCTACGGTTTTGTGACGCGCGAGGCGACCGAGGGCGATATCTTCGTCCACGCCGCCGTGTTGCGCCGGCACGGCATGGAGACGCTGGCGCCGGGACAAAAGGTGATGGTGCGGATCGCCGAGGGGCAAAAGGGGCTGCAAGTCGTGGAGATCCGGGCGACGTGACGTGGCCGAAGAGGCGTGCTTGCTCCCCGCAATAGCTCTCGGATAATTCGGCGACGTTGCCGCTAGTTGGCGGAAGGATGCGATGGCCGCGCCGCTTCCCAAGACCCTGCTGAAGCTCGGGACTGGTTACTGCGCGTCGCGAATTCTGGTCGCTGCGCTTGAGCTGAACGTATTCGGCGCCTTGGCCGATGGCCCGCTTGAGCGCGAGTCTTTGCGGCTCCAACTCGGCATCGACGAGCGCGGCGCCAAACCCTTTTTCGACGCGCTTGTCGCGCTCGGACTGCTTGCGCGTGAGGGCGAGAAATTCCGCAATACTGCCGAGAGCGACTTCTATCTCGATCCCGGCAAGCCCGTTTATGCCGGCAGGCTATTCATGGACAAGGAATGGGGTCCGCTTGGCAGTTGGGACCGACTGTCCAGCGCGCTCCGCACCGGCAGGCCAGTGGAAAGACCGCGCGATCTGCGCGACGGTTTCACCGCCGAGTACGCCGATCCGATCAAGCGGGAGTTGTTTCTTCGCGAAATGACCGCCGCCAGCCAGGAGACGGCGCAAGCCATCATCGGCGCGTTTCCCTGGGCCGGGTTCGCCTCGGTTGCCGATATCGGCTGCGCGCAAGGTGGTTTTCTCGCGGCAATTGCCAAGGCACATCCGCATCTGCAAGCAATTGGCTTCGATCTGCCCGCGGTCGGTCCGACATTCGTGGCCTATATGGCAGAGCAAAATATTGGCGATCGGTCTACCTTTACGGCTGGCGATTTCTTTGCCGACGCGTTGCCCTCCGCCGATGTGCTGGTGATGGGTCACGTACTGCACGACTGGGAATTGTCCATCCGCCGCGCGCTAATCTCGAAGGCATTCACCGCACTGCCGGCGGGTGGCGCACTGCTCGTTTATGACCTTATGTTCAACGACGCGCAGCCCGACAACCTGCTGGCCTTGGTCGCCGGGCTGAACATGCTGCTGAAGTCGCCGGGCGGCGGCGAGTATCCGGTCGAGGAATGCCTGACCTGGCTGCGTGAGGCAGGTTTCGAGCGGGTTGCTGCGCGCCCGCTGCCTGGCGCGCACACAATGGTCGTCGGCACAAAGCCGGCTTGACCAATCGCGTGCCCGGCCGTCGAGTCTACTTGACCGGGATGCGGGCGCCGCGCACTTAAGAGCCATGGCGTATCGCTTCGGCATGCGGCCCTTCGGCCGCCGTTTTGTTCTGGGCTCACCCTTTTTTCTGTTGGCGTCGGCAGCAACGGCACAGGACGCGGACAGCGACATCAAGTACGACCACTCGTCACTGCTGATCGTCACGGCTGCACGAGAGATCAAGTTCGACGTCGAGCTCGCGCTAACCGAGGCGCAACGCGAGCACGGGCTCATGTTTCGCAAGTCACTCGGCGCCTACGAGGGCATGCTGTTCGATTTCTACAAGGAGATGCCGGTCACCTTCTGGATGAAGAACACGCTGATCCCGCTCGACATGGTGTTCATCGCCGCCGACGGCACGATACGGCACGTCCACGCCAATGCCGTTCCGCTCTCGACCGACACCATACCGAGCGAGTATCCGGTGCGCGCCGTGCTGGAGATCAACGGCGGCACCGCCCGGCTGCTCGGCATCAAGCCGGGCGACAAGGTCAAGCACGCGATCTTCGGCAACGCCTAGAGCTTGAGCGCGCACGTCATGCCGTCGCCCACCACGGAGAGGGTGAGGTCGATGCGCGAGTCCGATGCGAGCTTGGTGTTGAGGGCGCGGATCGCCTGCGTGTCCTCATCCTTCTCGGCGAGGTTGGCCACCGAGCCACTCCACAGCACGTTGTCGATCAGGATCAGGCCGCCCTTGCGCACGAGTCTCAGGCAGCGCTCGTAGTAGGCGTCGTACTCGTCCTTGTTGGCGTCGATGAAGGCGAGATCGAGCCTGCCTTCCAATCCTTCGCCGAGCAGCCGATCGAGCGTCCTGAGTGCCGGAGCGATCGTGAGCACGATGCGGCTGTCGAGACCTGCGTCCTTCCAGTAGCGTCGGCCGATACGCGTCCACCCCTCGCTCACGTCGCAGCACCAGAGCCTCCCGTCCGGGGGCAGAGCCTCGGCGATGCAGAGTGCCGAGTACCCGGTGAAGGTGCCGACTTCGACGGCCCGACGGGCGCCGACCGCACGGGCGAGCCAGGCGATCTGCTGGCCCTGGTGCGCCGAGATCTGCATGCCGGCCTGCGGCAGCCGTGCCGTCTGCGCGCGCAGCCGGCGCTTCAGCGGGCTGTCGCGCAGCCAGTTGGCATCGACATAGTCGGCGAGGCCGCCGCTGACATTGGCCCAGCTCTTCATCGCAATTACCCCTCACATCATCGCTTCAAGGCGCGTCCAGTTGCATCTCCCGACCGACAGGGATTTCGCACCGGAGAGCCAAATGACCGACATCAAGGAATTCGTTGAGCGCTACGTCAATGTCTGGAACGAGTCCGATGACCAGCGCCGGCGCGAGATCATCCGTGCGCTGTGGCAGGAAGATGCGCATCACCTTGCCCGCACCCTCGAAGCCGTTGGCCATGCCGGCATCGAGGTTCGCGTCAAGAACGCCTACGAGAAATGGGTGAGGGACAAGGGCAACGTGTTCCGGCTGCGCGACGGCATCGACGGCCATCACGACACCATCAAGCTGCGCTGGGAGATGCTGCCCGCGGCGGGCGGCGAGGTGATCTCGATCGGCTTCGATTTCCTGGTGCTCGGCAAGGACGGCCGCATCCGCACCGGTTACCAGTTCATTGAGGCTTGACGGCGTATTTCTTCAGCTCGTCGAGCGCCACGACGTGCAGGGTCACCGCGTGCGTCGCCTCGAGCACGACCTGTGGCGCCATGCCGGCGTCGAGCGCCTCTTTCCAGCGCTCGGCGCACAGGCACCAGCGGTCGCCGGGTTTCAGGCCGCCGAACCCGTACTGCGGCATCGGCGTGCTGAGGTCGTTACCGCGTGCCTTGGAGAAGGCGAGGAACTCCGCCGTCATGACGACGCAAACCGTGTGCAGGCCGCGGTCCTCGCGCCCGGTGTTGCAGCACGCATCGCGATAGAAGCCCGTGAGGGGCGTCGACGAGCAGGGCTGTAACGGGCCGCCCAGCACGTTGATCGAGGGCGCGCGGCCCGAGCCACCGTCTTCCGGCGTCTGGTCGAACATGGCACCCTTTTAGCACCGGTACTTTGCGCTTTCGACTGGGCTCCGCCGCTGGTAAATACCCCCGCGTCATCAAGCGCATGCGGCGCGGGGCGTAGCGCAGTCTGGTAGCGCGTCTGCCTTGGGCGCAGAAGGTCGTCGGTTCAAATCCGGCCGCCCCGACCACGCCCGTGCCGATGGAGAGCAGGAGAGGATCTGCGGGTCGATGAAAGTTCGCATCCTGAAGCCGGCCAAGACGGCCATGCAGTCGGGCCAGGCCAACACACGGGAATGGCTGCTGGAGAGCGAGCCTCAGCCCAAGGAGATCGATCCCCTGATGGGCTGGATCAGCTCGCGCGACACCATGCAGCAGGTGCAGCTGTGGTTTCACACGCTCGAGGAGGCCAAGGCGCACGCCGAACGCAATGGCTGGCAATACGTCGTCGAGGAGCCGCGCGTGCGCGCCGTGAGACCCAAGGCCTACGCCGACAACTTCGCCTACAACCGCGTCGGCCGCTGGACGCACTAGCGTCCGTGGCGCTAGCCGCGAGCATTTGCGAGGGGTCTGCACGACTGAGCCGTCGGCCAAGTCTCGGACCGCCTGTGGTATCCTGCCCAACACGCGCCCGTAGCTCAGGGGATGAGAGCAACCGCCTTCTAAGCGGTAGGTCGCAGGTTCGAATCCTGCCGGGCGCGCCATTACTCGGAGGGAGCATCGCGTGAACGCGCGCGTCGCCAGACTGCGCAACCTCCTGCTGCTGATCGCTATCTTCGCGACCATCGTGGTCGCGGGCTGCTGGGACAATCGGCGCGACATGCAGCGCGTGTTCGACAACGGCTATCCCGCCCTCGTTCAGGTCACGGGCGCGCAGCAGCAGAGGCTGGCGCCGTTTGCCTTCGACGGCTGGCGACCGCGTTTCGTCGAACAGGCGTTGTCGGTGGACCTCAAATGGGACGGCAGGGACGGCAAGCAGCATGAGCAAAAGAAAGTGCCGGTCACCGAAGGCTTTGCCGCCACCATCGTCAGCGGCGATCAGGTACGGACCGCGATCCTGCCGGCCAAGGTCGTCGATGACGGCAGCGCCCTGCCGGCGATCAATGCCGATGCCGCGGCACGCTACGCCTCGCTGCAGGACTGGCTCACGGTCTCGGCCTACATCGCCTTGGTGGGCTGGGCGGGCTTCGGCGGCATGGTCGTTTGGGGGGCCCAGCGCGGCGCGACCCGCTTTGGACCTGGACAGGCGGGCGCCGCGACGAGCTTGTCGCCCAGGCGCACGCTGTTTGGCTTGGCGGCGCTGGTGATTGGGGCGCTCCTGCTCTTTCGCTTTTGGGCCCCGTCCGACCAGGCCGCCAATGGCCCCGAGATTACGGCCGATGTCGCTCTGCTGGCCGCGCCCGCAAGCCCGGCGGGCCGCACCGACCGGCATTTTTTGCGACTGTCATGGAAGGACACAAAGGGAGCCGTGCATCATTACGGGCCAGTGTCGGTCAGCGCCGGCTACTGGGCCAAGATCAGCCGAGACGGCAAGCTCGTGGTCGATCAAGTGCGCATTCGCTACCGCGAAAATGACCCGCAGGCGCGGCCGGTGCTAGTCGATGACGAGCCTGAGACACCCTGGCAGAACAAGCTCGGCCTCGTGACTGGTGTCGTCCTCATGGTGGCGGGGGCGGCCAGCCTGTTCTCTGCCGCGCGCAGCTCCCGCCGGGGCACGCCTGGGAGCTAGTCGCTCCTGAGGACGGTCGCCGGCCGGCGATGACATTTGGTTGAACGGCTTCAATTTCCTGCACGCAACCGGGTACGATGGGCCCCGGGGGTAGGGGGCCATGCTGACAGTCACGTGCCGAGTGACAGTCGCTCGCGTCGAATGGCGCTGAGCGTCGCGCGCGATTTCGCGGAGCCGCGGCCCAACCTCGCGCGGGCGCGGGAGGCGCTGGCCGGTCGCGTGTACGACCGCCTGCGGGCATATGGTCCGACGCTGCCGGCTGTCGTGCGGGTAGGCCTATTGGTGCTCGTGGCTTCCTGTCATCTCGGCGCGGTCTGGGCGCTCATCCGGATCCGCCCGGCCGAATTGGACGTGGTTGAGCCTCATGCGCTCCAGGTTCGCCTGATTGCGGCTGCGGTGTCTCCCATCGAGCAGCAACTGCCGCCACCGCCCTTGGATACGCCGCCGCCGGCGCCTCCCCTGGAGGCGCGACTACCGCTGCCGCCGCCCGACACGCCGCCGCCAAGGCCGCCGCTCGAAGCCATGGTCCAGCCGCCTCCGGCGGCCGACTTGCCGCCAGTGTTCCGCAAACCAGCGAAGCCGCCAACGAAGGCGAAGAAGCCCACACCTCCAACAAAAGCGCAGAAGCCCACATCTCAAACAAAAGCGCAGAAGCCCACACCTCCGGTTCCGCCTCCGGCGCCGGAGCGGAAAACCGTGCCGACCTTCCCCAGCGAGCACCCAACCCCGCCGGTGCAGCAACTGGAACCGGCCGGGCACAAGACCGTCTCCTTGGGCCAGCTCGCCTACGTCGAGCCACCGAAGCCGGTCTATCCGTTCTATGCCCGGCGCGCCGGCGAATGGGGGGTGGTGATCGTGCGCACTCTGATCGACGCCACAGGCAAGCCGACAAAGGTCTCAATTCACGCTTCCTCGGGCCACGGCGCGCTCGACGCGTCGGCTGTGGACGCCGTGCGGCTTGCGCGCTTCAAGCCATACGCCGAGGAAGGCGACATACGCCCGGTTTGGGTGCTGATCCCTATCCAATTCGTCATGAGCTATCAGAGGTGAGACATGGGTGATGCCTCCGCCTTGGGCTTCGACCATTTCCTGACCCAGTCCGATCTGGTCATCAGGAGCTTGCTCGGGGTCCTCGCCCTCATGTCGGTGATCTCTTGGTACCTGATCCTCTACAAGGGCGTGAGCCAGGTCGTGCGGCAGCAGCGCAGCCGCAAGTTCCTCGCCTTTTTCTGGAGCGCCAGTTCGCTCGGGGCGGTGCAGCACGACATCGCGGCGCGTGGCATCAACGAGCCGTTCGGTCATCTCACGGCGCATTCACTCTACGCCCAGGCGCACCATGAGAAATTTGGCGCCGCCAAGCTCGAGGAAACGGGCAGCCAGCAGGAATTCCTGACGCGCACCATCAAGAAGGTGCTCGACGAGGAGACCACGCAGCTGGAAAACGGCCTGACGGTGCTGGCAACCATCGGTGCCACCGCACCGTTCGTCGGATTGTTCGGCACGGTGTGGGGCGTCTATCACGCCTTGATCGCGATCGGCGCCTCGGGCTCGGGCATGCTGGACAAGGTGGCGGGGCCGGTCGGCGAGGCGCTGATCATGACCGGCATCGGGCTTGCCGTCGCCCTGCCGGCGGTGATGGGCTACAACTGGCTGACGCGCTCCAACCGCGTGCTGAGCGCCAGGCTCGATGCCTTCGCCTTCGAGCTGTTGACCTTCCTGTCGACCGGCCGGGCGCTGCACGGCGCGTCGGCCCGCGCGCCGCTCAGCGTCGTGAACTAGGAGAAGGCCATGGCGTTCGGCAGCTTCGACCGCAGATCCTCGTCTCAGCCGATGGCCGAGATCAACATGGTGCCGTTGATCGACGTCGCCTTGGTTCTGCTGGTGATCTTCATCGTCACCGCGCCGCTCCTGACCAACGCGGTGAAGCTCGACCTGCCCAAGGCGACGTCGGCCGCCGACATCCAGAAGCCGGAGAAGGTCGAGTTCGCCATCGATGCCGGCGGCAGCCTGTTCTGGAACGGCAAGCCGCTCACCCGCGAGGAGGCGGCGCAGCGCTTCGCCGAGGAAGGCAAGAAACGGCCGCAGCCCGAGATCTACCTGCGCGCCGACCAGAACGTGCCCTACCGCTACGTCGCCGAGATGCTGGCCGATGCGTCCAAGGCCGGCTTGAGCAAGGTGGCGTTCGTCAGCGTGCCGGATCGATAAGGCGTTGCAATCGACCAGGATCAGCGCGAAAAGGAAGTCGCCATGGACCCGATGAACAAGGACCGTCGCCGTCTGCTTCAGGCTGCCGCGTCGTTGCTGGGCGGCAGCACCGTGCTGGCTTTTGCGCCGTCGGCCGGCGCCTGGGACGTCGTGCCGATGGAGCCAGGCAGCGCCGCCGGGCGGGACTACGCCAATCGCTGCGGCGGACCCCAGGAACATGCCGCCCTGATCCAGAAGCTCCGGTCGGCGTTGGCGCAGAACCCGGCGCTCGCATCGATGTCGTCGATTTGCCCGATCTGCGGCTGTCCCGTCTTCGTCAGCCGCTAAGGCCCGCCTCAGTTCCTCAGCATGCCGGCGACCAGCGCCGAGACGTTGTGGCGCATCAGCGCCTCGTAGTTCGCGGCCGGGCCGTCGGGAGCGGACAGCGAGTCGGGGTAGAGCATCTCGCCGACGAAGCCGCCGGTGTCTTGCGCCAGCTGCCGGACGAAGGCGGTGCTGCCGGAATTCTCTATGAACAGTGCGCGGATCTTGTCCCGGCGCGCCAACGCGATCAGTTCGGCCATCTCGCCGGCCGCCGGGTCGTGCTGCGGGTTGATCCCCTCCACCGACAGAAATTCCACGCCATAGGCGCGCGCAAAATAGCCGAAGGCATCGTGGTTGGTGATGACGCGGCGCTTGGCCGGCGGCACCGTCGCGATCTGCTCGCGCACCCAGCCGTCGAGGACGGCAAGGCGCTCGTCGAAGGCCTTGGCCCGGCTGCCGCAGGTCGTCGCGTCGTCCGAATCGACCGACTGCAGGCCGGCCGCGATGTTCGCCGCATAGCGGCGAGCGTTGGCGACGTCGTGCCAGCAGTGCGGATCGGCGATTGTCGCCGGCGCGCCCGGGCTGGGGCGACGCATCAGCGGCGTGATGCCGTCGCTCGCCACGACGTGCCGGCCGCCGAACTGCACGGCCCTCAGCACGGCGGGCAGCCACTCCTCGAAACCCAATCCGTTCGATATCAGCAGCGCCGCCTTGGCGACGAGCGCGCCATCCGACAGCTTGCTTTGGTAGCTGTGCGTGTCGCCGCCCGGCCCAACCAGCGCTGCCGCTCGCGCGCCTGCTCCGGCGACGCTCGACACGAGATCCCGCAAGATCGAGAAGGTCGCGACCACGTCGATTGGTGCGCGGGCGCGCGACAAATGCGCACCCCACGGTGGAATCAAAACCGCCGCGCCAAGCAAGCTGCGTCGACCGATCACGCGACGATTGCGATCACCCTTATCCACGCGACTGGTTGCCCCCGACGTTAATTGTTATAGTATAACGTACAATGTCGGAGGTAGCGAGAGCGTATGGCTGGCGACGTTGCGCCTGGAGCAGTTGTGACGACGCGCGACGTGGCTCTGGCGCGCGGCGGCCAGGTCTTTGCGGCGCTGCCCGACCTCAAGCTGATGCCCGGCCGTTCGCTCGCCATCGTCGGTCCCTCGGGCTCGGGCAAGACCACGGCGCTCCTGGCGCTGGCCGGCATCCGCGCGCCGGCGCGCGGCGAGGTCGCGGTCGAGGAGACCGCCCTCTGGCAGCTCGGCGCCGCCGAGCGCGATCGGTTCCGCGGCCGGCGCATCGGGCTGGTGTTCCAGTCGTTCCATCTGATCGACGCGGTGAGCGTGGCGGCCAATCTGGCGCTCGCCGCACGATCGGCCGGCCTGCCGGCCGATGCCGGGCGCACGACCGAGCTCCTCGACAAGCTCGGCATCGGCGCCGTTCGGCGTACGCGCGCCGACCGCATCAGCCACGGCCAGGCGCAGCGGGTCGCCGTCGCGCGCGCCCTGTTCAACCGGCCGGCGGTGGTGCTGGCCGACGAGCCGACCTCCGCCCTCGACGATGACGCAGCGAACGCCCTGCTCGCTCTCCTGAAGGAGAGCGCCCAGCGCGACGGCGCTGCCCTCGTGCTCGCCACCCACGACCGGCGCGTGCTCGAGGCCGTCGACGAGGTCGTGCCCATGAAGCCCGCGGCATGACTTTCGTCGCGCTCGCCTTGGCCTATCTGCGGCGCCGGCCGGGCCAGGCGCTGCTGTCGATCCTGGTCGGCGCGCTCGGCATTGCCGCGGCGGTGACGGCGGCGGTCGGCTTCGACGCCGTGCCGCGCGCGGCGCGCCAGGCCTGGGGCGGCGCCGACCTGGTGGTCGGGCCCAAGGGTTCGGCGCTAGACCTCGTGCTGTGCTGCGCGCTGCACGTCACCGATCCAACCGGGCTGATCTCGCAGAAGGCGGCCAACGAGGCC
>JBPYDO010000042.1:0-18541 GCA_051985755.1 Reyranella sp.
CGGCGAGGTGACGTTGATCTCGGTAAGCCAGTCGCCGATCACGTCGATGCCGACGAAAGTCAGGCCAAGCCGCGCCAGCTCCGGCCCGATGATGTCGCAGATCTCGCGGTCGCGCTTGGTGAGGGTCGCCTTCACCGCCTTGCCGCCGACGTGCATGTTGGAGCGCGCCTCGCCTTCCGCCGGCACGCGATTGACGACGCCCGCTGCCCGGCCGTCGATCAGGATGATGCGCTTGTCGCCCTGGCGCACCTCGGGCAAGTAGCGCTGCGCGATCAACGGCTCGCGGCCGCGCTGCAAGAACATCTCCAGCATCGAGTTGAAGTTCTCGTCATCCGGCCGGACGCGAAACACCCCGGCGCCACCGTGGCCGAACAGCGGCTTCAGGATAATGTCCTTGTGGTCCTTCCAGAAATCGCGGATTGCCACCGGGTCGACGGTGATCAGCGTCGGCGGCATCACATTGTCGAAGCGGGTGACGAACAGCTTCTCCGGCGCATTGCGCACGCTCGCCGGGTCGTTCACCACCAGGGTCTCCGGGTGGATATGCTCCAGAAGATGCGTCGTGGTGATGTAGGCCAGGTCGAAGGGCGGATCCTGGCGCAGCAGCACGACGTCCATGGTCGACAGTTCGAGCGCCTCTGCCGTGCCCAGCGTGTAGTGGTTGCCTTTCTCGCGCCGGAGCTTCATCGGCTGGGCGCGCGCCATTACCTTGCGGTCGCGAAAGACCAGATCCTTGGGCGTGTAGTGCCACACCTGGTAGCCACGCCGCTCTGCCTCCAGCCCCAGCACGAACGTCGAATCGCCATCGATGTCGATGGTCGACACATGGTCCATCTGGATGGCGACCTTGAGCTTCATTTTGATCTGCCTCCCGCGGCGCGGCCCTCAGTTAAGCCCGCGCCGCAGTTCCTGCAACAGGGCCGAAGCCCGCTGGCGCATGGCCGAGCCTCCGTCGGGGCTGGCAATGGCGAGGAAGCGCTCGAAGGCCGCAATGGCGGCTCGGCGGTTGTCGAGCCGGGCGTTAACTTCGCCGGCCTCGAACAGGAGCTCGGGCCGACTGGGCGCGATCGCCAGCATGCGTTCGAGCGAGCGTGCCGCGGCCGGCCAGTCCTCGCGCTTGGCCAGCCTCAGCCGGACATTGTTCTCGAGCCGGAGCAGCACGTCGCGGTCCGGCACCGGATCGAAATGGGCGGGGCTGAGCTCCGCCTCCGGTCCCAGCACCTTGCGCAGGAGATCGTGCAGCTGGGCCGCATCGCGCTCGGCGCCGTCATGGAAGGGATCGATCACGTGCCGCGCGCCGTCGATTTCCACCCGGATCAGGAAATGGCCGGGAAAGGCCAGACCTTCGGCGTCCCAATCCTGCTGCCGGGCCACGTGCAGATAGAGGATCGACAACGCCACCGGCAGGCCCTTGCGGCGCTCGATGACGCGCACCAGGTCGGCATTCTGCAAGTCGTCGTAGGTCTCGCTGTCGCCGCGATAGGCGTAGGCGCGGGCAATCACTTCGGCCAGCCGGTCGGGACCCGCGCCGCGGCGGCGCACCAGGTCGGCGACGCTGCCGGCCATGGCCGCGACCTGCTGGCGGTACGGCGCAAGATCGATCGGCCCGCTCTCGCCCGCCTCGCGTTGCTGCAGCTCGCTCATCGTCAGGGCCGCTTCGAGCAGGTCGAGCCGCCGGCCGTCGCCGCGGCAAAGCTCGCGCAGCCGGCTCAGTGCGTCGGAACCGGCCGGCGGCACACCGCGCTCCTAACCGTCATTCCGGCGCCCGCCAGACGTCCGGCAGGTGGCGCGGCCACAGGCCCGACACCAGCATGGCATCGAAGCGCACGGAATGGTCGGCGAAGTGCGGATGGCGCGCCACGAACAGGCTGGCCGCACTCGCCACCCGGCCGAACTGCCGATTGCCCAGTGCGTGTCGCGCGGCCTCCAGATCCTCGCGCGCCTTGACCTCGACGAAGGCCAGCACGCCGCCGCGGCGGGCCACGATGTCAATCTCGCCGAGTTTGGTTTTGTAGCGCCGGGCCAGGATCGAGTAGCCGGTGAGCCGCAGACGCCAGACCGCGCGCAATTCAGCGGAGTGGCCGAGCCGATGTGCTTTTTGCCGGGTCTCGGTGGTCATCGAACCCCTCCGCGCTTGAGCGCCAGGGCGCGAGCATAAACCTGCCGGCGGCTTAGGCCAAATCGCGCCGCCACTTCCGCCGCGGCATCGCGCAGCGAGGCGCCGGCCATCGCCTCGCGCAGGAGTTCGTCCAGCCGCTCGGCCGCCGGCGCCGGCGCAGCGCCAGGCGGGCCGATCACGATCGCAATCTCGCCCTTTACGTCGGGGTGTTTGGCATAGTGCGCCGCCAGCTCGTCCAACGGCGCGCGGCGGACTTCCTCGAACATCTTGGTGAGTTCGCGCGCCACCGCGGCCGGCCGTGGACCAAGGAGTTCGGCCAGTTCGCCCAGCGATGCCGCGAGCCGATGCGGCGCCTCGAAGAAGACGAGCGTGGACGGCACCGCCGCCGTTTCGGCGACCGCCCGCCGGCGTTCGGACGATTTGGCCGGCAGGAACCCGGCAAAGAAGAAGCGCTCGGCCGGCAGCCCCGAGAGCGCCAAAGCCAGCGGCACGGCGGAGGGTCCGGGCGCGGATGTCACGGCATGGCCACGGGCGAGCGCGGCGCGCACCAGGCGGTAGCCGGGGTCGGAGATCAGGGGCATGCCCGCGTCCGACACCAGCGCTACCCGTTTGCCGTCGTCGAGCGCCTTGACAATTCGCGGCTCGGCCGCCTCCTGCGTGGCATCGCTGTAGGCGACGGTCGGCGCCGACAGGCCGTGGTGGCTGGCGAGCTTGGCGAAGACGCGTGTGTCCTCGCAGGCGATCAGGTCGGCCTCGCGCAGCACATCGAGCGCGCGCAAGGTGATGTCGCGCATGTTGCCGATCGGTGTACCCACTATATGCAGTCCCGGCGGCAGCGACGGTTTACGCCGCCCTTGGCCGTCGCTAGCTTGGGGGCGCTGGTCGTCGTCACGTTGCCTTTTTTCCATGTCCTCGTTCGCCGGAGTTTCGCGCCGATGCGGTCGTTCCTTCTTGCGCTCGTCCCTGCCGCCCTTCTCCTGGCTGCGTGCGGCGAGCATTCCCAGCGTAGCACGGCGCCTCCTCCCAAGCCGTTGGCCGGTGCGCCGACCACGGCGTCCGGCAAGTTCCGCATCGCACTGCTCTTGCCGCTAAGCGGCCGCTTCGCCTCGCTCGGGCAGTCGATGCAGCAGGCGGCCGAGATGTCGTTGTTCGACAGCGGCGCCAAGGATCTGGCGCTCGCCAGTTATGACAGCGGCGAGACAGGCGATTCGGCCGTCCAGGCCTACACCAAGGCGCAACAGGACGGTACGGCGCTGGTGCTGGGACCCCTGTTCGGGTCGTCGGCCAGCGCGCTTGGGCCGGTGGTGCGGCAGGGCGGCGCCAACGTCATTTGCTTCTCCAACGACGAGCACGCTGGCCAGCCCGGCATATGGATCATGGGGATTGCCGCGGCGCCGCAGGTCCGGCGCGTCGTCGACTACGCCCTGTCCACGGGCATCAGGCGCTTCGCGGTCCTGGCGCCTCAGACCTCCTATGGCCAGCAGATGGCCGGCGTGCTGCAGAACCGGGTCGAGCAGCGCGGTGGCAAGGTGGTGGGCGTCGAGATGTTCAGCCCGCAGAGCCTCGACCTCACAGCCGCTGCCAAGCGGCTCGCCGACGAATCGGCAGGCGAGGGCAAGCTTGCCCTGTTCGTGCCGGTGGCGCCGCCCGGCCTCAGCGCTGTGCTGGCGTCGCTCAACGCCGCCGGCATCGACAGCCACGCCGTGCAGCTGATCGGCACCGGCGTTTGGGACGTTCCGGGAATCGGCAGTGAGCAGGCGCTGCGCGGCGCCTGGTACGCGGCACCCGATCCGACGCGCCGCGCCGACTTCGAGCGGCGCTTCATCGCGACCTATGGCCGCCCGCCACAGCGGCTGGCGACCCTCGCCTACGATGCCGTCGCCCTGGCCGGCAAGCTGGCGCGCCTGAAACCCGGCGGCGATTTTTCAGCGGAGGCGATCACCAACCCCAGCGGCTGGACCGGCACCGACGGACCGTTCCGCTTCCTTCCCGATGGCCGCTCGCAACGCTCGCTTGCCGTGATCGAGGTGCGGGGCGACCGCGGCGGCGTGGTGAGTCCGGCGCCCACAAGCTTCGGCGAGTTCCCCACCGACTAAGGCGACGTCGGCGCGTCGGAAAACAGGCGGTACTCCTGGCGCCGCATCTCGCGCCGGCGGCGCTCAGGCCTTCACGCGATCTTTCGGCAGCTTGTCGGTCGTCTTGAGCATCAGGCGCTCGACGCGGCCGCCCTGCACTAGGTGCGTCTGCAGGACCTCCTCGATGTCGGCCTGGGTCGGACAGGAATACCAGACGCCTTCGGGATAGATCACCATGCTCGGACCCAACTCGCAGCGGTCGAGGCAGCCCGAAGCGTTGATGCGCACGTTCTTCAGCCCGAGTTGGCGGGCGCGGTCCTTCATGTAGTCACGCAGCGCTTCCGAGCCCTTGTCGGAGCAGCAGCCGCGCGGATGGCCGGCCGGCCGCTTGTTGGTGCAACAGAAGACGTGCGCCTCGTAGTAAGGCTTGGGATCCGTCGGTTTTTCACGCGCACTCATCGGCTGCTCACTCCTTCTTTCCGGCCGCGATATTGGCAAGCTGCGACCAGAAGGCCTGCTGCAGCTGCTGCATCTGTTCCACACCCTGCATGGAGGCCGGAATCCAGGTCTTGAACACCGCCTCCGGCGTCATGGCGTCGAGCCCCGAGCGAAGGCGCTGCTCGATCTCGGCCAGCACGCGCTCCTGCATCGGCTTGAGGTCTGGCAGGCCGAAGAAGGCGCGCGCCTCCTCGGGCGTGCAGTTCACTTCGACGTTCACTTTCATCTATGGGCTCCGATTGGGGCTCCGTTCGCGGCGCACCTTACGGGATATCATGGCCGGCGACCATGCTATGACCGGCCTATGAATCCTGCATGGCTGGCCCGCAATCCGCGCGCCCGGCACGAGCAGCCCTATGGCGCCGCGCAACGGGCCGTGATCGATCCGACCACGGTCCCCGATGTCGCTCACTTGCCGGGCGGCGAGAAGGGCGCGACACCGCTTCATTCCTTGGCGGCGCTGGCGAGGAAGCTCGGCCTCGGCGAGATCCGCGTGAAGGACGAGAGCCAGCGCATGGGTTTCGGCGCCTTCAAGGCACTGGGCGGTGTCTTCGCGGTGCACGAGATCGTGCGGCGCGAGCGCGCACGCGCGCCGGCCGATTTCACCTTCGCTACGGCAAGCTCGGGCAATCACGGCAGAGCGGTGGCACTCGGCGCCCAATCTGTGGGAGCGCACTGCACGATCTTCCTGCCCAAATTCACCTCGGCCGAAAAGGAGGCAGCGATCCGCGCCCTAGGTGCCCAGGTGATCCGGATCGACGGCGACTACGAGGACGCGGTCTCTGCCTGCCGGCTGCAGGCTGAGCAGCGCGGCTGGACGGTCGTCTCCGACACATCGTGGCCGAGCTACGATTCGGTGCCGAGCGACGTGATGCGCGGCTACACAGTGCTCGCGCGGGAAATCCTGCAGCAATGGCCGACGGGTCCGACGCACCTCTTCGTGCAGGCGGGCGTCGGCGGATTGGCGGCGGCGGTGATCGGCTATTTGTGGGCCATGGCGCCGCAACGCCCGGTCTCGGTCGTCGTTGAACCCGAGAGCGCCGACTGCTGGTTCCAGAGCAACCTCGCAGGCAGGGCGGCGCTGGCCCGCGGTCCGGTCGATACGGTGATGGGCGGCCTCGCCTGCCGCGAGATTTCGCCGCTCACCTGGCCGGTGGTCGGCGAGGGCGCCGACTGGTTCATGACCATCGAGGAGGACGCAGTGATGCCGGCGCGCCGCCTGTTCGACCAACCGCTTGCCGGCGACCCCGCGATCGTCTCCGGGCCCTCGGGCTCGGCGGGCCTCGCCGGCCTTTCGCGCATCTGCTCCGACAAAGCGACGTTCGAAACTTTGGCTCTCGGTGCGCAGTCGCGCGTGTTGCTGATCAACAGCGAAGGCAATCTCGGCGAGGGCACCCCATGAGCGACGGCCGCAACCGACTGGGCGAGGAGACCAGCCCCTATCTCCTGCAACACGCGAAGAATCCCGTTCATTGGTGGGCGTGGGGCGAGGAGGCGATTGCCGAGGCCAAGCGCAGTAACCGGCCGATCCTGTTGTCCGTCGGCTATGCCGCCTGCCACTGGTGCCACGTCATGGCGCACGAGAGCTTCGAATCGCCCGAAGTGGCCGCGCTAATGAACGAGCTCTTCGTCAACATCAAGGTCGACCGAGAGGAGCGTCCCGACGTCGATGCGATCTATATGCAGGCGCTGCATCTCCTGGGCGAGCAAGGCGGCTGGCCGCTCACCATGTTCTGCACGCCGGCCGGCGAGCCGTTTTGGGGCGGCACTTATTTTCCCCAACCGGCGCGCTTCGGCCGCGCGAGCTTCGTCGAGGTGCTGAACGGCGTGGCGCAAGCCTGGCGGGACAAGCCGCAGGACATCGAGACCAACCGAGCCGGGCTTCTCAGGGCGCTGCACGACAAGGCGAACAGCAAGGCGATCGAGGTCACCGGCCAGGGGCTGCCGATTCCGCTCCACCTGCTCGACCAGATCGCCAAGCGCCTGGCGCAGGAGTGCGATCCGGTGTGGGGCGGCTTCGGCCAAGCGCCGAAATTCCCCTCGCCCTACATGTTCGAGCTGATCTGGCGCGGCTGGCTGCGCCACCGCAGCGAGGCGAGGCTGCACGATGCGGTGACGGTGACGCTGGACCGCATGTGCCAGGGCGGCATCTACGACCATCTGGGCGGCGGCTTCGCGCGCTATGCCACCGACAATGAGTGGCTGATCCCGCATTTCGAGAAGATGCTGTACGACAACGCTCAGCTGATCGATCTGCTGACCTTGGTCTGGCAGGAGACCAAGAGCCCGCTTTACGCCCGGCGCATCGCCGAGACCTGCGACTGGGCCTTGCGCGAGATGGTGGCCGAGCGCGGCGGCTTTGCCGCCAGCTATGACGCCGATTCAGACGGCGTCGAGGGCAAGTTCTACCTCTGGGTCTCGAGCGAGATCGACGCCGTGCTGGGCGCCGACGACGGCGCCTTCTTCCGCCGAGCCTACGACGTCTCCCCACAGGGCAACTGGGAGCACATCAATATCCTGCATCGCAACAGCGCGCCCGCGCTGCTGGGCGATGCCGACGAGCAGCGCCTTGCGACCCTGCGCGCGAAGTTGAAGGCGGTGCGCGACAAGCGCGTCTGGCCGGGCTGGGACGACAAGGTGCTGGCCGATTGGAACGGCCTGATGATCGCGGCATTGGCCAACGCCTCGGCGGTATTCGAGCAGCACGATTGGCTCGCCGCTGCCGTGCGATCCTGGCGCTTCGTCGTGGACGAGATGCGCGATGACAACGGCCGACTTTTTCATTCGCACAGGGCCAGCAAGCGCCTGCACCGCGGCACACTCGACGACTACGCGAACATGGCTCGTGCCGGCATCGCCCTGTTCGAGGCGACCGGCGACACCGCCTATCTCGACGAGGCGCAGGCGCTGATCGCTGTGCTCGATCGGCATTTTGCCGATCCGGCCGGCGGCTACTTCATCACCGCCGACGACGCCGCCGACCTGATCGTGCGCAGCAAGCACTGCCACGACAATGCCGTGCCCGCGGGCAACGGCACCCTGGTCGGCGTGTTCGCAAGGCTCTGGGTGCTGACCGGCGACAACGTCTGGCACGACAAGGCCGAGCGCCAGGTGGCAGCCTTCGCCGGCGAGCTGCAGGAGAATTTCTTCCCGCTGATGACGCTGCTGAACGGCTTCGAGCTTCTGCAGGGCGCCAGCGAGCTGGTGATCGTAGGCGACCTCGCCGCCCCCAGAAGCGAGGCGCTGCGCCGCGCCGTCTATGGCAAGAGCCGGCCCAACAAGGTGGTGCGACGCCTCGATCCCAGCGTGGCGCTGCCCGCCGGCCATCCCGCCACCGGCAAGGGGCTGGTCGACGGCCGCCCCGCCCTCTACGTTTGCCGCAACATGACCTGCGAAGCGCCGGTGACCGATCCGGCGGCGCTTCTTGCGTGAAGGAGTTCGGTACGTGCAGCTTCAGCTAAAGACCTGGCAATTCGTCGAGGAGTATCTCAAGAGCAAGACCGGCATCATTATCCCCATCGGCTCGACCGAGCAGCACGGCCCGACCGGCCTGATCGGCACCGATGCGCTCACCGCCGAGATGATTGGCCGCGGCGTCGGAGAGAAGGTGGGGGCGCTCGTGGCTCCGACCATCTCGGTCGGCATGGCGCAGCATCACCTCGCCTTCCCCGGCTCCATGACGATGCGGCCGACCACCCTGATCGCCATCATCCGCGACCAGGTGATGTCGCTCAGCCGCCACGGCTTCACGCGCTTCTATTTCGTGAACGGCCATGGCGGCAACGTCGCGACGGTGACGGCGGCCTTCTCCGAGATCTATGCCGAACGCTCGATGGAGCGGCTTTCCAACCAGCCGCCGATCAAGTGCGTGCTGCGCAACTGGTGGGAAAGCAGCGGCATCCGCGCGCTCAGTAAGGAGCTCTACGGCAATGCCGAAGGCAGCCACGCGACACCCTCGGAGGTGGCGCTGACCTGGTACCGCTTCCCGGAGACCATGCAGCAGAAGCCGATGGAGCCCAGGATCGCGCCGCACGGCTCCTTCTCCGATGCCGAGGACTATCGCCGCGCCTTTCCAGACGGGCGCATCGGCTCGGATCCCAACCTCGCCACGCCCGAGCACGGCAAGCGCATCTACGACACGGCGGTGACCGACGTGGCGCGCGACTACGAAGCCTGGGTGGCGCGCTAGCCTCGCCGCCGCCGGCGTCAGGCCCGCCGCAGGCGCTGGCGATGCAGGATATAGAGGCCGGAGCCGACGATCACCGCGATGCCCGATATGGCGAGCGCATTGGGCACATCACCCCACAGGACGTAGCCGATGCCGAGTGCCCACAGCACCGAGGCGTAGCGGAACGAGCCGATAACCGAGATCTCCGCGCCTGAGCGCAGCGCGATCATCAGGAACTGGTAGCCCATGGCCAGCAGGAGCGACGAGCCGATCACCAGTTCGAGCCCGCGCCTACTCACCGGCTGCCAGCCGTGGACGGTGGCCCAGGCGCAGCCGATCACGGCGATGGTGACGGCCGAGCTCAGCGACACCACCAGGTTTGGCACGACGGCCGGCACGTTGCGGCCCAGGATGTCGCGCATCGCTCCCGCCAGCGACGCGAACACGACCAGCCAGGTCCAGCCATTGACGTCGCCGGGCCGCGGCTGGATCACCAGCAGCACGCCGATGAAACCCATCGCGATGGCGCTCCAGCGGCGCCAGCCGACCTGCTCCTTCAGGATCAGGACGGCCAACAGGGCGAGAAAGAGCGGCGTCGAGAGATTCACCGCGGTGGCGATGGCGAAGGGTATGAAGGCCAGCGCCACGAGATAAGTGATGGCGGCGGTGGCCTCGAGCGTGCCGCGCAGGAGCACGGCGGGATAGGTGATGCGGTGCACCTGGCGCCAGTCGCCGCTGGCCAGCAACGCCAGCACGCACCACAGGGTGGCGAAGACGCCGCGCAGGCCGATCGCCTGCAGCGGCGGCATTGTCTGGGCGGCAAGCTTGATCAGCGCATCGTTGAAGATGAAGACCACGACCGACGCCGACATCGCGAAGATGCCGCGTGTATTGTCGATCACTTCACTTGCCGCTCGCCATTTTCGTGATCAGTTTCCAGTGCTCGTCGCTGACCGGTACGACCGAGAGCCGTGACTGGCGCACCAGCTTGAAGTCCTTGAACTTCGCATCAGCCTTGATGGCGGCCAGGGTCACCGGCTGCTTGACCGGCTCGATCGCCTTGACGTCGACCGCCACCGCCTTGCCGGCCTTGTCGGTCGGATCGGGATAGGAGGCCTTGATCACCTCGGCGACGCCCACGATCTCCTTGCCCTCGCCTGAGTGATAGAAAAAGCAGCGGTCGCCCGGCTTCATCGCCCGGAGATTGGCCGAGGCCTGCGGATTGCGCACGCCGGTCCACGCGGTGTGCTTTTCCTTCACGAGCTGCTCCCACGAATAGGACGACGGCTCGGACTTGAGCAGCCAATGCGCCATGTCACTCCTCTTTCGTTCGCGCCTATTTTCCCTCGCGACGCAGCGGACGCGCCAGCAAGCCGCGGATCACGTCATCGAGATCGGCGCCCCGATGCAGGATAGCATCGACCGCGGCGGAGATGGGCATTTCGATTCCCAGCCGCTTGGCGCGCGCCAGCACCGCCGCCGCCGTGGCTTCGCCCTCGACGACCTGGCGACGGCCTTCCATGTACTTGGCATAGGTGGTTTTGCCCTGTCCCAGCGCCAGGCCAAGCGCGCGGTTGCGCGACAGCGGGCTGTGACAGGTCAGCACCAGATCGCCGAACCCGCTCAGGCCGGTGAGCGTCTCGAGCTCGGCGCCCATCGCCTGGCCAAGCCGTGCCATCTCGGCAAAGCCGCGAGTGATCAGGGCCGCGGTGGCATTGAAGCCAAGCCCGCGGCCCTCGACGATGCCTGCGGCGATCGCCAGCACGTTCTTGACCGCGCCGCCCAGGGCCACACCCAGCAAATCGCTCGACCAATAAGGCCGGAACGCGCCGGCGGCCAAGGTGGCGGCAAGGTCGCGGCCGAGCGCCGGATCGCGCGTGGCGATGCTGACGGCGGTCGGCAAGCCGCGCACCGCCTCCTCGGCGAAGCTCGGACCTGACAGCAGCGCCAGCGGCCGGCCGGGCTTCACCTGCTCGACGACTTCCGGCATCAAGAGGCCGGTCGAAGTTTCGACGCCCTTGGCGCAGATCACGATCGGGCCAGCGCCCATCAGTTTGCCTGTGAGCTCTCGAACAGCCTGCGCCGGACAGGCGAGCAGCACGGCATCGCAGCGCTCCAGTGCGCCAAGATCCGCAGCCGGCGCGATACCCTGCTCGAGGGGGATCCCCGGAAGATAGATCTTGTTCGCACGGTCTTGGGCGATCGAGCGGGCGATCGTGGGATCACGCGACCACAGGGTGACGGCGCGGCCGGCCCGGCGCGCGAGACAGGCGAGAGCCGTGCCCCAGGCACCGCCGCCGACGACGCCGATGTGGCGGATATCGCTCACGGATGCGCATCGAGCGGCCAGCGCGGCCGCGGGCGAAAGTCGAGGCCGTCGCTGCGACCGAGCCGCAGATGTTCCAACCCCGCCCAGGCGATCATGGCGCCATTGTCGGTGCAGAGCGGCATCGGCGGCGCCACCAGCCTTGTCCCGTGTTCCTGCGCCAGCGTCTCAAGTCGGCTGCGCAAATAGGCATTGGCCGCGACGCCGCCCGCCACCACCAAAGCCGGCGAGGGCGCGAGCCGCAAGGCGTTGGTGCAGCGATCGACCAGCACGTCGCCGACCGTGCGCTGAAAGGAAGCGCAGAGATCGAGCACTCCCTGGCGATCGTCCGGGGCAAGCTTTTGCGCGGTCTGGCGGACCGCGGTCTTGAGCCCGGAGAAGGAGAAGTCGCAGCCCGGCTTGCGCCACATCGGCCGCGGTAGGGCGAAGCGCTGCGGATCGCCACCACGAGCCGCGCGCTCGACAGCGGGGCCGCCGGGAAAGCCGAGGCCGAGCAGCTTGGCGGTCTTGTCGAAGCATTCGCCGGCGGCATCGTCGATGGTCGCGCCATGCCGCGTGAATTGGCCGGGACCGTGCACCGTGAGCAGCTGGCAATGGCCGCCCGACACCAGCAGCAGCAGGTAGGGAAAGGCGACGGCCTCGGTGAGCCGCACCGAGAGCGCATGACCTTCGAGATGGTTGACCGCGAGAAACGGTTTCTCATGCGCGAAAGCCAGCGCCTTTGCCGTCATCACACCGACCAGCACGCCGCCGATCAGGCCCGGTCCGCCAGTGGCCGCGATGCCGTCGAGCGCATCGAGTGAGAGGCCTGCTTCGGCCAGTGCCTCGGTCACCAGGCCGTCGAGGCGTTCAAGATGGGCTCGGGCGGCGATTTCCGGCACGACTCCGCCGAAGCGACGATGCTCGCCCAGCTGGCTGTAGATGACGTTGGCCAGGATGCGACCGGGTGTTTCGTCCCGCCCCGCCTCGACGACGGCCACGGCCGTTTCGTCGCAGCTTGTTTCAATTCCCAGGACGCGCATACGTTGACTTCTAGCGCCCCCGGCCGGGCTAAGCTAGACGAGCCCCATGATGATGGCGCCATGACCGCGGTTCTCCGGATCGGCACTCGCCGCAGCAAGCTCGCGCTGGCCCAGACCGCGCTGGTACGCGACGCGCTGATCGCGGCGATCCCCGAGCTTGCCGCCGGCGCAATCGAGGTGATGCCCATGAGCACCACCGGCGACGTGATCCAGGACCGGCCGCTTACAGAGGCCGGAGGCAAGGGGCTGTTCGTCAAGGAGATCGAGGAGGCCCTGCTGGCCGGCCGCATCGACGCCGCCGTGCACAGCATGAAGGACATGCCGACGATCCAGCCCGACGGTCTGGCGATCGCCGCCTTCCTGCCGCGCGAGGACGCTCGCGACGTGCTGATTGCCGCTGACGCCCGCCGCATCGTCGATCTCAAGCAGGGCGCGCTCGTCGGTACCTCGGCCTTGCGGCGCAAGGCGCAGCTGCTGCATCGCCGGCCCGATCTCAGGATCGTCGACATGCGCGGCAATGTGGACACACGTCTCGCCAAATGCCGGGCCGGAACGGTCGAAGCCACCGTACTGGCGCTCGCCGGGCTGAAGCGGCTCGGTCTGGCCGAGGCCGGAACACCGATCCCCGAGGACGAGATGCTGCCCGCCGTCGGCCAGGGTGCGATCTGCATCGAATGCCGTGCCGATGATGTGCGAACGCGGGGCTGGCTGGCCGGCATCGATCACCCGGCGACGTCGACCGCGGTCGCAGCCGAGCACGCGATGCTCGCGGTGCTCGACGGCTCCTGCCGCACGCCAATCGCCGGCCACGCCGTCCTGCAATCCGACGGCACCCTCTTGTTGCGCGGCCTGATCGCCAGGCCGGACGGCTCGGAGCTGATCGCCACCGAGCGGCGCGGACCTTCCAGAGAGGCCAAGGCACTCGGCCACGACGCCGGCCAGGAACTGAAGCGGCGCGGCGGCGCGGGCTTCTTCTCGTGAGGCGCTGATGCGCCCGCGTCTTCTTCTTTTGTCCGCCGCGCTCTTGAGCGCCGGCTGCCAACCGGCGCCAGTCACCGGACGATCGCAGATGATGCTGGTGAGCCCCACGGAGGAGCGTGAGCTGGGCGCTCTGACGTTCCGCCAGGTCCTGGCGACCGAGCCGCTGTCGCAGGACGATCAGGCGGTCAATCTGGTCGAGAAGGTCGGGCGGCGCATCGCCCAGGCGGCCGAAGCGCCGCCGAGCGGGGTGTGGAAGGCGCCGCACTACAGCTGGGAATTCCGCACCCTCGCCAGGAACGAGATCAACGCCTTCTGCCTGCCGGGCGGAAAGATCGTGGTCTATTCCGGCATCCTGCCGTTCACGCGCACCGAAGCGGGGCTGGCCGCAGTGCTGGGACATGAGGTGGCGCACGCGCTTCTGCATCACGGCGCCGAGCGTCTCAGCGACCAAAGGGCGGTCGCGCTCGGCACCGCCGCGGCCGGCGCGCTTCTCGCCAGCGACAAGGATACTGCACGCGTCGCGCCACAAGTCATGGCAGCGCTCGGTGTGGGAGCCACGATCGGCTTCCTGCTGCCGATGTCGCGCACGCAGGAGTCGGAGGCCGACCATGTCGGCCTGATCCTGATGGCACTGGCCGGCTACGATCCGCACGAGGCGCTGGGATTCTGGGAACGCATGCGCGCGATTAGTGGCAGCCGCAGCCAGGCGCCGGCGTGGCTCAACACCCATCCGGCCGACGAAACGCGCATTGCCGACATCCGCGCCCTGATGCCGCAGGCAATGCGATACTACCGGCCGCGATAGAAGCTCCTCCCCGTCTTCAGGGAGGCACTATTCCCTCTGGCAGACGAAGGCGTAGCCCGCGAACAAGTCGGGCTTCTCGCGTTCGAGTTCCTGCCAGCGCCCGAGGTCGCTCAAGGTCGGCTCGTTGCGGAAGCGCGCACGATAGAGCGCCAGCGGCTCGGAATCGGCCATGCCGCGATGGGCGGCGCCAAAGTTGAACTCGAAGCCCAGAAACTTGAGGCCGCTGTCATCGAGCAAGCGACGCAGACGCGCCACGGTGAAACGATGCTCCTGCACGTGGAAGCAAAGATCACGCAACAGGCTCGCGCTCCAGAAATCCTCCCATTGCACGAGGGCCGCCAGGCGCTTGAGGTCGCCCTGCATCACCCGTCGGCGAAAGTCGCGCAGACCGTCTAGCGTCGCAGGAATACGCAGGCCGGCGATGTCACGACGCGCCTTTTCCACGACCTTGCGGCCGGCTTCGCCATAGAGGCCAAGCCGCACGAAGGCGCCCGGCCGCGCGACGGCCGAGATCGCCAAGAGCCCCGCCTTGGGGTCGGCCATGTGATGCAACACACCCACGCACTCGACGTGATCGAAAGCGCGGCCGAGCTTCGGCAGATCGAGAATGTCGCCCTGCAGGAACTCGACGTTGTCGATGCCGTACTGGCTGGCCATGCGCTTGCCGTAGGCCAGGCTGGCGCGCGACAGGTCGACCGCCGTCACCGAGACATGCTCGTAGGTCGAGGCCACCAGCAGGGGATGCTGGCCGGTGCCCGCTCCCGGCATCAGGACGGACAGCGGCGAGTCGAACGTCACGGCGCGCGCCTGCGGAAAGTCGTTGAGCAGGCTGGCGCGTACATCGAACGTCGGCCGTCGACCGAGATGGGTCCAGCGCGGATAGGGATTGGCCTCATACATCGCCGCGACCGATTGCGAGACCGGGTCGGTGATGGGAGCTATCCGTGGCAGCCCGGCGGCGAGGCGGCGCTCCTCGAGCGAATCGGGACGCGGCTCGGGTTGGGCGCGGTACATCGCGCCGGCCGGCCCATCGGGCACGCTTGCATCGTCGGGCCAGATGTATTCGTTCAGCCACGCTTGCTCGGCGATGGCCGCCGCCAGGATAACCACCGTCGGCGATGCCGAACCCTGCATCAGCGCTTTTGCCACCTCGCCGCGCAGGGCAAGCAGGCGGCGCTCGAGCAATGGATCGCGATTGAGCGACTTGCGCAGGAATTCGAGCAGCAGCGCATTGCCCGCGATGGTTTCGAGTGTCGATGCCGCCGGCCAACCGACCACGAGCTGGCTGGCGGCACCCCAGCCGATGGCGTCCCAGTTGGCGCCCGGATCGGCATAGCCATCGAGCATCAGCCCGATCAGCATTTGGTTCGGCCGATTGGTGCGCACGCGCTCGAGGATGGCGTCAAGGCCCAGTCGCGCCGCGGGAAAACCCGGCGACAGGACGAGGGCCTGGCGATAGGCCGCCATCGCCTCGTCGAACCGGCCAATGGCGAAGCGCCGATCGCCCTCAAGCGTGAGTTGGCCTGCGTCCACGCAAGCAGACTATTTCCAAGCTCGGCGCGCGGGCAATACTATCGTCCATCGTGCCGAAGACCCTTGAATACGACGCCACGGGCCTGTTGTGCCCGCTGCCAGTGCTGCGCGCCAATCGCAAGATGCGCGACTTGCCGCCGGGCGGCCTATTGACGGTGCGCGCCACCGATCCCGCCGCCGAGCAGGATTTCCCCGCTTACTGCCGGCAAACGGGTCACGAATTGGTCTCGGCCTCGCGCGAGGGCGAGGTGCTGGTGTTCGTCATAAGGAAACGCTAGGCAGCGTGAGAAAACCGCCGGCGAGACAGGGCATGAGCGAGTTCAAGACGATCGACGACGAAACGATGAGCGGCCGCCGCGTGCTTGTGCGGGTCGATCTCAATGTGCCGATGAAGGCGGGCAAGGTGACGGACGCGACGCGCATCGAGCGCGCTGCGCCGACTCTGGCCGAGCTTGCGAACAAGGGCGCCAAGGTGATCGTGCTCAGCCATTTCGGCCGGCCGGACGGCAAGGTCGTGCCGGAGATGTCGCTCAAGCCTCTCGTCGAGCCGCTCGCCAAGGCCGTCGGGCGGCCGGTCGCTTTCGCGGCCGACTGCATCGGCTCGGCTGCCGAGACCGCGGTGCGGGCACTGAAGCCGGGCGAGGTGCTGCTGTTCGAGAACCTGCGTTTCCACAAGGAGGAGGAGAAGAACGACAAGGCGTTCGTCGACAAGCTGTCGGCCCTGGGCGACATCTACGTGAACGACGCCTTCTCCACCGCACATCGCCCCCACGCCTCAACCGAGGGCCTGGCGCATCGCCTGCCGGCGCTGGCCGGCCGGTTGATGCAGGCCGAGCTCGAAGCACTGCACAAGGCTTTGGGCAACCCCAAGCGGCCAGTCGCGGCCGTCGTCGGTGGCGCCAAGGTGTCGACCAAGCTCGACCTGCTCGGCAATCTCGTCGGCAAGGTGAACAAGCTGATCATCGGCGGCGGCATGGCCAACACCTTCCTGCAGGCGCAGGGCATCGGCGTGGGCAAGTCGCTGGCGGAGAAGGATCTCGGCAAGACCGCCCTTGAGATCCTGGACAAGGCGAGGGCCGCCAAGTGCCAGGTACTGCTGCCGATCGACGTCGTGGTCGCGGGCGAATTCAAGGCCGGCGCGCAGGCCACGACCGTCGATGTGCGGTCCTGCCCTGACGACCAGATGATCCTCGACGTCGGGCCGAAATCGACGGCGCTCTACGAGACGGAAGTTGCCGACTGCGCGACCCTGGTCTGGAACGGGCCGCTCGGCGCCTTCGAGATAAAGCCCTTCGACACCGGCACCGTGGCGCTGGCCAGGACGGTTGCCGGCCTCACCGGCTCGGGCAAGCTCCTGTCCGTCGCCGGCGGTGGCGACACGGTGGCGGCCCTGGCGGCAGCCGGTGTCGAGGAGAAATTCTCCTACGTCTCGACCGCGGGCGGAGCCTTCCTCGAATGGATGGAAGGCAAGACCCTGCCCGGCGTTGCAGCGCTCATCCGGGCGGCGTAGGACCAGAGGCGATGAGCACGCCTGCCATACCTGACCGTCCCCGCCTTCCCTGGGATCCGCCCGATCACTTCGAGAAGCGCATTCCTGAAGGCGACACTCGCGAGCGGCTGGTGTGCGCCCGCTGCGAGTTCATCCACTATCAGAATCCCAAGATCGTCGCCGGATCGGTGTGCTGCTGGGGCGACAAGATCCTGCTGGCCAAGCGCGCCATCGAGCCGCGCAAGGGTTTCTGGACCGTGCCGGCGGGCTACATGGAGTTGGGCGAGACGACGGAGCAGGCCGCTCTGCGCGAGGCGCGCGAGGAAGCCTGTGCCACGATCGAAATCGACCGCCTGCTAGCGATGTACAGTGTGCCGCGCATCGGCCAGGTGCAGATCATGTATCGCGCGCGACTTCTGAGCGCCGACGTGTCACCCGGCGCGGAGAGCGAGGCGGTGGCCCTGGTCGACTGGCAGGACATTCCCTGGGAGCAGCTCGCCTTTCCGACCGTGGTCTGGGCGCTGGCGCATTTCCACGCGTCGCGCGACCGGACGGATTTTCCCACCTACTCCAACCCGACAGGCGAGCTCGCCCGCATGTGGCCGCCGCGCAAGCCTGCCGGCGTCTGAGGGCATAGCTGGCAGGCCGGAGTTCGCGAGCTCTTCATTGTTGGCCCGCCGCGCTTTTGCTATCGTTTTTCTGAACGTTCGGAGGAAACAATGCTGACTGCCGCGAACAACGACATGCTGTGCCGCGTTGGGCCGGGCACGCCGATGGGCAATCTGATGCGGGAGTACTGGATCCCCGCTTGCCTGTCCTCGGAACTCAAGTCCGATGGCGAGCCGATGCGTCTGATGCTGCTGGGCGAGCAGTTGATCGCCTTTCGCGACACCGATGGCCGCGTCGGCATCATGGAGCACCGCTGTCCGCATCGCTGCGCCTCGCTGTTCTTCGGCCGCAACGAAGAAGGCGGCCTGCGCTGCATCTATCACGGCTGGAAGTTCGACGTCGAAGGCAACTGCGTCGACATGCCGAACGTGCCGGCGGCGCAGGACTTCAAGCAGCGCATCAAGACCAAGTCCTACAAGGTGGTCGAGCGCGCGGGCTTCGTCTGGACCTACATGGGCAAGCGCGCCGAGGCGCCGCGCTTGCCCAACGTCGAGGTCCTGATGATGCCGGAAGAGGAGCGCTTCACCCGGGTGCATCTGCGCGAGTGCAACTGGTTCCAGTCGCTGGAAGGCGACATCGACACCTCCCACTTCGGCTTCCTGCATGTCGGCGGCGTCGAAATGGAGGATGTCCCGGCCAAAGACATGAACCGCTGGGCCGTCGCCGACCGCGCGCCCGACTACAAGGCGACCGAGACCGACTGGGGGACGATGTACGCGGCCTATCGTCCGGCCGACCCGGGCACCCTCTACTATCGCTTCGCCCATTTCATGTTCCCGTTCATCACGCTGACCCCGAACGGCTACTTCGAGGATCAGCTGGCGTGCACGCTCAACGTGCCGATGGATGACACCCA
>JBPYDO010000043.1:0-25204 GCA_051985755.1 Reyranella sp.
GCCCATGTCGAGGGTCATCGACGCGGCGAAGAATTCCACCGGGTAGTTGGCCCGCAGGAAGGCGGTCTGGTAGGCGACCAGGGCGTAGGGGGCGGAATGGCACTTGTTGAAGCCGTAGCCCGCGAACTTCGCCACCTTGTCGAAGATCATCGAGGCTCGTGCCTCGTCGACGCTGTTCTTGCGGGCCCCCTCGACGAAGTTTGCTCGCTGGGCATCCATTTCCGACTGGATCTTCTTGCCCATGGCGCGTCGCAGCAGGTCGGCTCCGCCCAGGGAGTAGCCCGACAGGACCTGCGCGATCTGCATCACCTGCTCCTGGTAGACCATGATGCCGTAGGTCTCCTCGAGGATCCCCTTGAGCGAGGGGTGCAGGTAGTCGGGCTTCTCCTGCCCGTTCTTGACGCTGATATAGGTCGGGATGTCGTCCATCGGGCCCGGACGATACAGGGCGACCAGCGCAATCAGGTCCTCGAAGCGGTTTGGCTTCAGCTTGCTCAGGATGTCGCGCATGCCGCTGCCTTCCATCTGGAAGACCCCGTAGGCGTCGCCTCGCGCCAGCATCCGGAAGGTTGTTTCGTCGTCGAGCGGTATCTTCGACATGTCGATCTTGTCGCGACCGATCAACTCGCAGGCCTTTTCGATGACCGTGAGAGTCTTGAGGCCCAGGAAGTCGAATTTCACCAGCCCCGCGGTTTCCACCCATTCATGTTGAACTGCGTGGCCGGCAGCGACTGCTGGTCGTCGGTGTCGCGGTACAGCGGCACCAGCTCGTCAAGCGGCCGATCACCGATCACTACACCGGCGGCGTGCGTGGACGCATTGCGGTACAGCCCCTCGAGCTGCAGCGACAGGTCGATCAGGCGTTTGATCTCTTCGTCCGCGGCATACTGCTCCTTGAGAAGCTGCTCGGTCTGCAGCGCCTGCGCCAAAGTCACCGGCTTGGCCGGATTGTTGGGCACCAGCTTGCAGATACGATCGACCTGGCCGTAAGGCATGCCCAGTACGCGGCCGACGTCGCGCAGCACGGCGCGCGCCTGCAGTTTGCCGAAAGTGATGATGGCGGCGACGCGATCGTGGCCATATTCGTCGCGCACGTACTTGATGACGCGATCACGCTTGTCTTGGCAGAAGTCGATGTCGAAATCGGGCATCGACACGCGTTCGGGGTTGAGGAATCGCTCAAACAACAGGCCCCAGCGCAGGGGATCGAGGTCCGTGATCTTGAGCGACCAGGCCACCAGCGAGCCGGCCCCTGAGCCGCGGCCTGGCCCGACGGGGATCCCGTTGTTCTTCGCCCATTGGATGAAATCGGCGACGATCAGGAAATATCCGGAGAAGCCTGTCGTCTCGATCATGCCGAGTTCGTAGACGAGTCGCTGCTGGTACTTCTCCCAGGGGATGTCGCACGACAGCCGGCCGGACTCGCGCAGCGCGGCCAGGCCGCGCTCGGCCATCTCCTTCAAGGCGTCCTTCTCCGAGCGGCCGGCAAGCTTGGTGTAGCGCGGCAGGATGGGCTTGCGCGACGCCGGCATATAGGCACAACGACGAGCAACGACCAGGGTATTGTCGCACGCCTCGGGCAGATCGGCGAAAAGCTGCCGCATCTCCGCGGCGGACTTGAAGTAATGATCCGGCGTCAGGCGGCGGCGATTGGGGTCGTCGATATGCGCTCCCTGATCGATGCACAGCAGGATGTCGTGCGCCTCGTACATCGCTGCCTTGGGAAAGTGAACGTCGTTGGTGCCGACGATCGGCAGCCCGCGGGCATAGGCGAGGTCGAGAGCCGGACCTTCGATGCGTCGTTCGGTCTCTTCGCCGTGGCGCTGCAGCTCGATGTAGAGGCGCCCGTCGAACATCTTCTGCAACCGTTCGACCATGTGGGCGGCCGCCGGTGCTTGTCCTGCCGCCAGGAGGTGCCCGACGCCGCTGTTCGCGCATCCCGTCAGCGCCAGCAGCCCATCGGTCGACCCTGCGAGCCTTTCCAGCGGCAATGCCGCCATCCCGCCCATCTTGAATTCGAGATGAGCGCGGCTCACCAGGCGCATCAGGTTGAGGTAGCCCTCCTCGTTCTGCACGAGAAGCGTGAGCCAGTCGGCGACCAGCATCTTGGCAGTTCCCGCCCTGCCGCCCTCGTCTTCGCGACGGATCGCGAGGTCGCAGCCGATGATGGGCTGGATGCCGGCGCTCGCGGCGTACTGGGCAAACTCGAGGGCGCCGAAGAGGTTGCCGCGGTCCGTGACGGCCACGGCCGGCATCGCATGCTCCTTGGCGAGCGCGACGACCTTGTCGACCTTGATCGCGCCCTGGGTCAGCGAGTAGGCCGAGCGGACCTTGAGATGAATGAAATCAGCGATGGCCACGGACCCACTATTGCGCCCAATGCTGTGGAAAGTTAGGCGGACAATACGCCGTCCTTGAGCCGCAGCGTGCGGTCCATGCGCATGGCCAATTCATGATTGTGGGTCGCGACCAGGGCCGCCATGCCGGTTTCGCGCACGAGGGTCATGAGCTGGCGGAATACGGCATCCGACGTTCCCGAATCGAGATTGCCCGTCGGCTCGTCGGCCAGCAGGACTCGCGGAGCGTTTGCCACCGCGCGGGCGATCGCAACGCGCTGCTGTTCGCCGCCCGACAACCGCCCCGGACGATGATCGGCCCGATCCTTCAGCTGCACCATGGCGAGCAGCTGACTGGCGCGGAGCCTCGCCTGGCTGCGCGACATCCCGTTCAGCATCTGGGGCAGCATGATGTTCTCGAGCGCGGAAAACTCCGGCAGGAGGTGATGGTATTGGTAGACAAAGCCGAGGAAGCGGCGGCGCAGCGTCGTGCGCTCCCGATCACCGAGCTTTCCCGCGACCCGGCCATTCACCACGACGTCGCCGCCGTCGGGCTGTTCGAGCAGCCCGGCAATATGCAGCAATGTCGACTTGCCGCTGCCGGATTGGCCGACAAGGGCGACGATTTCGCCGGCGCGCAGGTCCAAGGATGCGCCGCGCAGCACATCGAGCCGACGGTCACCCTGGATGAAGGACCGACGTATCGCGCGCAGTATCAGCGGCGAGGACCGTTCATTCATGACGCAGTCCTTCCACGGGCTCGACCCGGGCACTGCGCCAAGCCGGGTAAGCCGCCGCGGCCAGGGACAGGAACAGGGCGATTGCGATCACAGTCAGCACCTCGCCCGGCTGGACGTCCACCGGCGCCGAGGTGATGAACTCGATCTCGCTTCCGCCGCCGCCACCGGTCAGCACGCCCAAAAGGTGCGCCAGGGCCGGAATGTTGGCGCAGACCAGCAATCCGAGGGCTGTTCCAGCCGCCGTTCCCACGAGGCCGACGGCCGCCGCCGACAGGAAAAACGCACGCACGACGGTGCCCGGCCCTGCTCCCATGGTGCGCAGGATGGCGATGCTGCCGCGCTTGACCCGCACCAACATGGTGAAACTCGCCACGACGTTCAGCGCCGCCACCAGCACGATCAGGGTGAGAATGATGAACATCATCACCCTCTCGACCTGCAGGGCGCCGACGAAACGCGAGTTCAGGGTCTGCCAGTCCGAGACCTTGAGATCGGGCCGCGCAAGCGAGGCGCGTATCGTCTCTGCGACTTTCGGGGCCGCGGCGGGATCGTCGAGTTCGAGATCAATCGAGCTCACGGTGCGCCTGTCGTAGTCCAGATCCTCCTGAAGCATCTGCAGGGGCACGAACACCAGGGCGTTGTCGAACTCGTAGCGCTTGGTCAGGAAGCTCGCCAACACCTCGTAATCGGTGCTGCGCGGCGCCAAGCTGCCGTTCTCGTTCACCTTCTGGGTGACAATTGTGATTGTGTCGCCGATGCGGATGCCCAAGGCCTGGCGCAGCCGTTCGCCCATGACCACGCCGGGACGCGTGCCGAAGGCGCCAAGCTCGCCCTGCACGACATTCTTCGTGACGATGTCGCGCGACATCAAATCCTCGAGTTGCACGCCGCGCAGCATGGCCCCGCGCGTCTGGCCATTGGCTGTTGCCAGCGCCTGCCGCTGCAGCGTCAACCAGGCGGACTTCACGCCCGGCACCTTGCGCAGCGACGCCACGAGGTCGGCGGTGGCAGTCAACATCCCCTCACGCGCCTCGACCACGACGTGCCCGTTCATGCCGATCACCCGTCCGATCAGGGAAGCGCGGAAGCCCCCCATAACCGAGAGGACGACGATGAGCGTCGCCACACCAAGTGCGACGCCGATCAACGAGAAGATCGCAATAAACGACACGAAGCCTTCGCGCTGCCGAGTCGCGAGATAGCGCCAGGCGAGCCAGCGTTCTACTGGTCCCTGCCGGCCGGTGACGATCCCGTCACTCACGGTGCAGGCCCTCGACCGGATCGAGGCGCGCCGCCCGCGCCGCCGGGTAGAGCGAGGCGGCAAGCGCGAAAACCATGGCCATGACGGCGATGCCGACCACTTCCTGCCAGTCAATGTGCGAGGGCAGCGCGGCCAGCATGTAGAGTGTCTCGTCGAACAGCACGAGACCGAATGTATGCTGCAACCACTGGCGGATCGCCTCGATGTTGTCGGCCAACGCCAGTCCGAGTGCCACGCCGACCAGCACACCGAAGCCGCCGATCGCCAGGCCATCGATCAGGAAGAGCCGCAGAATGGCGCCACGCGTCGCGCCCATGGTGCGCAGGATTGCAATGTCGGCGGTCTTTGTGCGCACCAGCATCACCAGGCTCGACACGATGTTGAACGCCGCGACCAGCACAATCATGGTGAGGACAATGAACAGAACGTTGGTCTGGCCCTGAATCGCTGCGAAGAACCCGAAGTTGGCCTGGAACCAGTCGAACACCCAGCCTTGCGGCCCTACCACCTGCGTTACCAGCCTGCGCGCCTCGGCAAGCGATGTTCCTTCCTTCAGAAAGACCTCGATGGTCGTTACCTTGTGCCCGAGACCGAGCAGCCGCTGCGTGTCGGCCAGCGAGGCGTACGCGAAATTGGCGTCGTAGTCGTACATGCCGGCGCAGAAGATCGCCGTCACCCGCGCCACCGCCGACCGCGGCATGATGCCGAGGGGGGTCGCTACCGAGACCGGCGAGACGAGCTGCAAGCGATCGCCAACCTTGAGGTTCATGGCCTCAGCGAAGCGCCGTCCGATCGCGACCGTGAAGCCATCGCCGAAGTCTTTGAGGGTGCCCCAGTCGATCGGCCGGGCGTCGTCACTACGGCACAGCGCGCGATAGCGGTCGCGTATTGCCGGCGGTCCATCGATCGCCGCGGCGAGCGGCTGCCGGGCGCGCAGGTCGTCCGCCCTCATGCCGCGCAGCAGCACGCCGCGCACGTGATCGCCCGCAACGGCGATGATCTGGCCCTCGGCCGACGGCGTGGCCGAGATCACGCCGGGCACCGCTTTCAATCGCGCCATGAGGTCGGGCGTGGCGTCGAGGCCGTCGCGGTTGCCCTGGACGCCCAGCTGGCCGCTGATTGCCGACATCTGGCGCAACATCTCGATGCGGAAGCCGTTCATCACCGCCATGACGACGATCAGCGTGCCGACGCCGAGCGCAATGCCCGCCAGTGAGAAACCGGCGATCACCGAGATGAAGCCTTCCTCGCGGCGGGCGCGCAGATAGCGGAAGGCGACCAAGCGTTCGACGGCGGCGAAAGCCACTAAGACTCCTCCCCCGCCTGCGAGACGCCAATACCCCCCAAGTGAATGGGGAGGCGTGTCATTTGCTGAAACGCGTCAAAACCTGGTCGGCGCCGAGCTCCTCGCGCGCGCCAGTCTTGCGGTTCTTCACCTCGAACTTGCCCGCGGCCAGGCCCTTGGGCCCGACAATTACCTGCCAGGGTGTGCCGATTAGATCCATGTCGGCGAACTTGGCGCCGGGCCTCAGGTCGCGATCGTCATGCAGCACCGGCACGCCGTTCTCGCCGAGCGCGTCGTAGAGCTTGCCACAGGCGGCCGACACCGCGCCGTCGTCGGGCTTGAGGTTCACGACGGCCACCTTGAAGGGCGCCACGGATTCCGGCCAGACGATGCCAGCATCGTCATGGCTTGCCTCGATGATCGCCCCCGCCAGGCGGGATACGCCGATGCCGTAGGAGCCCATCTCGACGCTGATCTGCTCGCCACTGGGGCCGGCCACAACGGCGTTCATCGGCTTCGAATACCTGGTGCCGAAGTAGAAGATATGGCCGACTTCGATCCCGCGTGCTGCAAGGCGGTCGCCCTCGGCGATCTTCTCGAAGGCAGCCTTGTCATGCATCTCGTCGGTCGCGGCGTAGAGCGACGTCCACTCGTTCACGATCGGCTGCAGATCGGCGTCATAGTCGATTCTTCTGCCCAGGATGTCCTTGTCGACCAGGCCCTTGTGGCAGAACACGGCGCTCTCGCCGGTGTCGGCCAGGATGATGAACTCGTGTGAAAGGTCACCGCCAATAGGACCGGTCTCGGCGCGCATGGGAATGGCCTTCAGCCCCATGCGTGCGAAGGTGCGCAGATAGGCCACGAACATCTTGTTGTAGGAGTGGATGGCGCCAGCCTTGTCGATATCGAAGGAGTAGTTGTCCTTCATCAGGAACTCGCGCCCGCGCATCACGCCGAAGCGCGGCCGCACCTCGTCACGGAACTTCCACTGAATGTGATAAAGGTTCTTCGGCAGGTCGCGATAGCTCTTCATGCCATCGCGGAAGAGCACCGTGATCATCTCCTCGTTGGTCGGGCCATACAGCATCTCGCGCTCGTGCCGGTCCTTGATGCGCAGCATCTCAGGCCCGTAGGCGTCATAGCGGCCGCTCTCGCGCCACAGATCGGCCGACTGGATGGTCGGCATCAGCACTTCCTGCGCGCCCGATGCGTCCTGCTCTTCGCGCACGATGCGCTCGATGTTCTTCAGCACACGAAAGCCGAGCGGGAGCCAGGCATAGATGCCGGCGCTGGTCTGGCGGATCAGCCCGGCACGCAGCATCAATCGATGCGAGACGATCTGCGCCTCGGCGGGGTTTTCCTTCAGGGTCGGCAGGAAATATTGGCTCATTCGCATGGCGCGGAATGTAGGGGCCGTGGTTTGCAATGGCAAACCAGCCCTCTTCCGAAGCTCCCTCACCGCTGGTTTTGCACAGCCGGTTGCCCGCACACTCAGTTGCCTTGCGGGGGAGAAACACAATGCTGGAACAGCTTTTCAAACTGAAGGAAAACAAAACGACGGTCCGGACCGAGATCGTGGCGGGAATAACTACCTTCCTGACCATGGCCTACATTATTTTTGTCAATCCGCAGATCCTGGGCCTCGCCAAGATGCCGACCGACGCGGTGTTCGTCTCGACTTGTGTGGCATCCGCGATCGGCTGCCTCTTGATGGCGTTCCTCGCCAACTACCCCATCGCTCTCGCCCCCGGCATGGGCCTCAACGCTTATTTCGCCTTCGGTGTTGTGGGTGGCATGGGCTACAGCTGGCAGGTAGCGCTGGGCTGCGTGTTCCTGTCGGGCGTCATCTTCTTCATCATCAGCGTGCTGCCGATCCGGGAATGGATCGTCAACGCCATACCGAAGTCCCTGAAGATGGCGATTGCAGCGGGCATCGGCCTGTTCCTGGCGCTGATTGCGCTGAAGAACGCCGGCATCGTGGTCGCCAACAAGGACACCCTCGTGGCCCAGGGCGACCTCAAGAGCTGGCCGGTGCTGATGGCGTCGCTGGGCTTCGCCCTGATCGTGGCGCTCGAGCACCGCAAGGTGATTGGCGGCGTCATCATCGGCGTCCTCGCCGTGACCATCGTGTCGATCATCGCGGGCTATCAGAAGTTCGGCGGCCTGTTCGACGTGCCGCCCTCGATTGCCCCGGTGCTGCTGCAGATGGACCTGGGCGGCGCCCTCAAGGTCGGCCTGGTGACCGTCGTCTTCGCTTTCCTGTTCGTCGACCTGTTCGACAACACTGGCACCTTGATCGGACTGGCGCACCGCGGCGGCTTCATGAAGCCGGACGGCACGGTGCCGCGCCTCAGCCGGGCCCTGATGTCGGACAGCGCCGCCGCCATGATCGGCGCCGCCATCGGGACCTCGACAACCACCAGCTATATCGAGAGCGCCTCGGGCATCAATTCGGGCGGCCGCACTGGACTGACCGCGGCGACGGTTGCCGTGCTGTTCCTGCTGTCTCTGTTCATCGCGCCGCTCGCCGGATCGATCCCGGGCTACGCGACGGCGCCGGCCCTGCTCTACGTCGCCTGCCTGATGACCCGCGGCCTCACGGAAGTCGCCTGGGACGACGCCACGGAGGCGGCTCCGGCGGTGATAGCCGCCATCACCATGCCGTTCACCTTTTCGATCGCCGAGGGCATCGCCTTCGGCTTCATCTCCTACACCGCCATCAAGCTGGTGGCGGGACGCTTCAAGGACATCCACCCGGCCGTCGGCATTCTGGCGGTGCTGTTCGTGATCAAATACCTGTACATCGCGTAATCACTGGGTCGTAGCGGCAATTTGTTTGTCGGGCGAGAAGTCGCTCGCTTAACAATCGTTCGGACACACCCGATCGAGCGAAAGAATAGGTCTTGGCAAGCTACCGAGGGCAGGCTAAACAACCTCCCGCTTGGGCATGGTCGAGTTTAGGGAGGAGAGCGGCGCAAGCCGTCTACCATGAGTCGAGCGTAGAGAAACGGCGGGCTATCGGCCCGCCGTCTTTATTTTCAATGACTTACATACGAATCTTAAGAGATTAGATTAAGATCGATTCGCCCATTGGCGAAAGTCGAAAAGGTCGGCCTGCTGCACGGCATAGAAGCCCAGCCAAAGGACCGCGGCTACCAGCGACGTAATTATCGCCTTGCGCAGCAACTCGGGCTTTTCGGGAGCGCCGCGATCTTGGCCACGGCCGGGATTTTCGATTCGCCGCACGCCAAGCGGCAGGACGGCAAACAGGATCGTCCACCAGATCACCAGGTAGACCATGATGCCGGTGGCCCAGCTCATGGCGCGGCCCCAGGTACCCGGCTCCAGGTCAAACTTGCTCCAGCTCGATCAAGGTGCCGGTGAAATCCTTGGGATGGAGGAACAGCACCGGCTTGTCATGCGCGCCGATCTTTGGTTCGCCGTCGCCCAGCACCCTGGCGCCGCCGGCGCGCAGCCTGTCGCGGGCCGCGTAGATATCCTCGACCTCGTAGCATACGTGATGAATGCCGCCATCGGCGTTACGCGCCAGAAAATTCGCAATCGGCGACTTCTCGCCGAGCGGGTGCAGCAGCTCGATCTTGGTGTTGGGCAGCTCGACGAACACCACCGTGACGCCATGCGCCGGCTGCGCTTTGGGCTCGCTCACTTTGGCGCCCATCACGGAGCGGTAGAGCTCTGCCGCCTTGGCGAGATCCGGCACGGCTATGGCGATGTGGTTCAAGCGTCCGATCATGCTGTGCTCCTCCCGTTTAGATGCGGACGAGATGCACGTCCGTCAACGGCTTCTTGCCGAGGTGCGCCCGCACGACGCGCCGCACCGCCCGGCGAGCCGCCTCCTCAACCAGGCTGTCGCTGCTCCGCTCGTTCGCGGCGAGGTTGGTGAGCATCTCGATCAGGCTGGCGACGATGGCCTGGCCGAGCGAACCCTCGGGGTCGTCGATACCGCGCAACGTGACCTTTGGCCCGGCGGCAAGCCGGCTCTCCCGATCGAGCACCAGGCTCACCGCCGCCGCACCGTTCCACAGAAGCTTCTGGCGCTCGCGCAAAGCTTCGCCGTCAAGCGCCAACAAGGTGTCGCCATCGCGAGCCAACCGACCCACGGGCACGTGGTCGATGATTTCGGCGGGTCCCGGGGCCAGGCGGACCACGCTGCCGTTAGGCGCGACGATCGCTTCCGGCACCTGGCAGCCGCGCGCCAAGGCGGCGTGCTCCACCATGTGGCGCACCTCGCCGTGCACCGGCAGGGCGATGCGCGGCCGCACCCACTGATATACGCGGACCAACTCGTCGCGCGCCGGATGTCCCGAAACATGGATGTTCTCGTCGCGGTCGGTCACCACCTCAATTCCCCGGGCCATCAGCGCGTTCTGGATGCGTCCGACGGCCCGCTCGTTGCCGGGAATGACCCGGGCCGAAAAGATCGCCGCATCGCCCGCCTCCAACACGAGGTCGCGGTGTGCGCCCTCCGCGAGCTTGGCCATGGTGGCGCGCTGCTCGCCCTGACTGCCGGTGCAGATGAGAAGAACTTTGTTCCTCGGCAGATAGCCCGCCTCCCGCTCCGACAAGCAGGCGGGGAAATCGAGCAGATAGCCGCATTCCTGCGCCGCCTCGACCATGCGCTGCAGGGCGCGCCCGGCCAGCACCGGATGCCGGCCGGCGTCCTGCGCGGCCTTGGCGATGCTCTCGACCCTCGCCAGGTTGGAGGCAAAGCAGGTCACGGCAACACGGTTGCGGCGCGAGCGCACCAATTTGGCGAGGTTCACCCGCACCGTCGCCTCCGAGCCCGCCTCGCCGTCGACGAAGACGTTGGTGCTGTCGCACACCATGGCGAGCGCCCCCTCCTCGCCGATGCGCTTGAGCGTCGCCTCGTCGGTGAGCTCGCCGAGCAGGGGTTCCGGGTCGATCTTCCAGTCGCCGGTATGAAACACGGTGCCGAAGCGGGTCCGAATGGCGAGCGCGTTCGGTTCGGGGATCGAATGCGTCATCGTGATCATCTCGAGCTCAAAGGGCGGCAACTTGAACGTCGCCCCGAGTGGAATCTCGGTGATCGGCACGGTGTCTCGCAGGCCCGCCTCGGCGAGCTTCCGGCGCAGCACCGATGCAGCGAAGGGTGTGGCGTAGACCGGCGCTTTCAGCATCGGCCATAGGTCGGTCACGGCGCCGAGGTGGTCCTCGTGGGCATGTGTCAGCACGATGCCGACCAGCGCGTCCCGGCGTTCCACGATGAAGGCCGGATCCGGCATGATCACCTCGACGCCGGGGGTCGCATCGTCGCCGAAGGCGATGCCCAGGTCGACCATAAGCCAGCGCCCGGCATGACCGTACAGGTTGAGGTTCATGCCGATTTCGCCGGCGCCGCCCAAGGCGACGAACAGCAATTCGTCCTGCGACGGAACGGTCATTTGCGATTGCGGCGCCAGATCTCCAGCAGGCCGAGCGACATCAGGTCGGGCTCTATGGCATCGAACAGAGGGATCTCATCCTTGAACACGTTCGCCAGGCCGCCCGTCGCGACGACCTTCATGGGCTGGCCGTACTCGGCACGAATGCGCTTGATCAGGCTTTCGATCAATCCGACATAACCCCAGAAGATGCCCGACTGCATGGCGGGCACGGTCGCCTTACCGATCACCTGGGCGGGCTTTTCTACCCGGATACGCGGCAAGCGTGCCGTCATCAGGTAGAAGGACTCAATGGTGAGCTCCACACCGGGCGCCAGCACGCCGCCGATGAAGTTGCCGTCCTTGTCGGCCATGTCGAAGGTCGTGGCGCTGCCGAAATCGACGGTGATCAACGGCCCGCCGTATTTCTGGTAGCCCGCGATGATGCCGACCAGCCGGTCGGCACCGGCATCCTGCGGCCGGTCGATCAGCACCTTGATGCCGAGTTTGCATTCGGGCTCGCCGACAATCAGCGGCGGCGTCCCGAAGTAGACCTCGCACAGGCGCCCGATGTTTGGTGTGACGGCCGGCACGACGCTGGCCAATATCGCGCCCTTGATCGACTTTGGGTCGAACCCCTGCAGGTGCATCAGCTGGGTGAGCCAGGCGGCGTATTCGTCGGCCGTGCGCTTGGCTTCGGTGCGCAGCCGGAACTGGGCGACGATGCGGTCGTGATCGTCGAACACTGCGAATTTCGAATTGGTGTTGCCGACATCCATTGCAAGCAACATTCCGCTTCTCCTCAGGCCGCGCGGCCCAACAGCTCGCCGGCGACGATCTTGCGCCGGCCACCCGGCGTATCCAGCAACAGTGCGCCTTCCTGGTCCAGCCCGGCGAAGCGGCCCTGGAGCAGTTCCTCGCCGAGCTTGACGTCGACTTCCAGGCCGATCGGGCCGGCCTGGGCCAGCCATTCGGCGCGGATCGTGCCAAATCCCTCGTGCCGCCACTGCGCGAGACGCCGGGCCAGGGCGTGGGCGAGGTTGCCCAGCGCCGCCTCGACCGAGCCACCGAGCGCCGCGCCCGGATAGCGCATCTCGGCAAGCTTGGGCGCAAAGCCGACATTGACCCCGATGCCCATGACCACATGCTCGACCTTGCCACCCTCGCCGACCGAACTCTCGGGCAGGATGCCCGCGATCTTGCCGCCATCGACCAGCACGTCGTTCGGCCATTTGAGCCGCACACTGCGGTCTTGGGGCACGATGTCGGCGACAGCCAGGGCGGCCACGAAGCCGAGCTCGGCGGCACGGGCGGCCAGGCAATCGGGGCGCACGACGGTGGAGCTGTAGAGATTGCCAACCGGCGAGGCCCAATGGCGCCCTCGGCGGCCGCGGCCGCCGGTCTGCTCGCGCGCCCACACGACGGTTCCTTCCGGGGCGCCTTCCGCGGCGAGCCGCGCGGCCTCGTCGTTGGTGCTGCCGACGCTCTGCAGCGCGACCAGCGTCCACCCGTCCGGCAGGACGGGCGCGGAGTTCACTTGAACAGGCCCTTCGCCGCCGCGGCGGCGATCAGGCTGAGCGGCTGCGGTGCCAGCGAAAAGGCTCCGACCAGTACTGCAGTCACCATCGCCACGGCGCGGTTCATGCCGAAGCCCGCCCCATCGAGCGCCTCTGTCCCTTCGTCGAAATACATGACCTTCACGATGCGCACATAGTAGTAAGCGGCCACGACCGACGCGAGGACGCCGAGCACGGCGGGCCAGAAGAGCTTGGCTTCGACGGCCGCCATGAAGATGTAGAGCTTGCCCCAGAAGCCCGCCAGTGGCGGGATACCGGCAAGCGAGAACATGAAGACCAGCATGGCGAACGCCATCAGAGGATGGCTGCGGCCGAGGCCGGCAAGGTCGGAGATCTGTTCCACCATGATGTCGCGCCGCTTCATCATCAGGATGACGGCAAAGGCGCCAAGGTTCATGACCAGGTAGATCGCGAGATAGAACACCACTGACTGGATGCCCTTCTCCGAGCCGGTTGCCATGCCCAGCAGCACGTATCCGACGTTGCTGATCGACGAATAGGCCATCAGGCGCTTGATGTTCTGCTGGCGGAGCGCGGCGAAGGCGCCCCAGCCCATCGACAGGATCGAGGCCGCGATGATGATCTGCTGCCACTGCCCGAACAGCGGCTTGAACGGGCCCATCAGCACCGACATGGTGAGCGATATCGCGGCAATCTTCGGCGCCACCGAGAACATTGCCGTCACCGGCGTCGGAGCGCCCTCGTAGACGTCGGGCACCCACATGTGGAACGGCACCGCGGAGATCTTGAAGGCGAGTCCCGCGACCACGAACACCAGGCCGATGATCGTGCCGGTTTCGCCCGCCTTGCCTTCCAACAGGGCGCGCGAGATCTGGACGAAGGCCGTGCCGCCGCAGAAGCCGTAGATCAGCGAGGCGCCGAACAGCAGCATGCCCGAGGCCACCGACCCCAGCACGAAATACTTTAACCCGGCCTCGGTCGAGCGCACCGAATCGCGCTCGAAGGCGGCCACCACGTAGAGCGCCAGCGACTGCAGCTCGAGGCCGACATAGAGGGCCATCAGGTCGTTGGCGGAGATCATCAGCATCATGCCGAGCGTCGCGAGTGACACCAGCAGCGCATATTCGAAGCGCCAGACCTGCAGGCGCTCGAAATAGGCGCGCGACATCGGGATGGCAATCGCCGAGCCCAGCAGCACCAGCACTTTCATGGTGACGGTGAGGCGGTCCGTGATGAACAACGCGGCGAACGCCGTGCCCTCGCGATATGGCAGGAACAGGAGCGCCGCGGTGACCAGCATTGCAGCCGACGTCGCCAGCGAAATGAAGGTGGTCGCCGCCTCACCGCGCAGCACGCCATAGAGCAGCAGCAGCGCCGTCACGACCCCGAGGAAGAGTTCGGGGCGCGCCAGCGTCCAGGATTCGAGGCCGAGGAACATGCTGGTTACTCCCCGCTCACGGCGACACCACGGACGCCAGCGAGGCGGTATGAAGCGAGGCGCTATGTAGCGAGGCGGTATGGGCGAGCTTGATGGCCGCCTGATAGTCGCCGATCAACTTGTCGACCGACGGCGCGATCGGATCGAGGAAGGAGTTGGGGTAGACGCCCATCCACAGCGCAATCAGGACAAGCGGCGTGAACACCGCAACCTCGCGTGGGTTCATGTCGAGGATGGCCTTGAGCGAGTCCTTGGTGAGCTGGCCGAAGATGATTTTCCGGTAGAGCCAGAGCGCATAGGCCGCGCCCAGGATCGTGCCGGTGGCGGCCAAGAAGGCGACCCAGGTGTTGACCTTGAAGGTGCCGAGCAGCACCAGGAACTCGCCGACAAAGCCCGACAGGCCAGGCAGGGCGATGCTCGCCAGGGTGAAGAACATGAAGACGAAGGCATAGCGCGGCATACGGTGAACCAGGCCGCCATAGGCATCGATCTCGCGCGTGTGCATGCGGTCGTAGACGACGCCGACGCAGAGGAACAAGGCAGCCGACACGATGCCGTGACTGAGCATCTGGATGATCGAGCCTTGGACGCCCTGCATGTTCATGATGTAGATGCCGATCGTCACAAAGCCCATGTGGGCGACCGACGAATAGGCGATCAGCTTCTTCATGTCCTCCTGCACCAGCGCCACCAGCGAGGTGTAGATGACGGCAACGACGCTCAAGCCGAAGATCAATGGCGCGAAGTACTGGGTGGCCTCCGGCACCAGCGGCACGGAGAGCCGCAGGAAGCCGTAGCCGCCCATTTTCAGCAGCACGCCCGCTAGGATGACCGATCCCGCCGTCGGCGCCTCGACGTGCGCGTCCGGCAACCAGGTATGGACCGGCCACATCGGCACCTTGACGGCGAACGACGCGAAGAACGCGAGCCAGATCCAGAACTGCCATCGGAACGGCAGCTCGAGCTTTTCCATTGCGGTTGGCAGGTCGGTGGTGCCGAGCTGCCAGTAGATGGCGATGATCGCCAGCAGCATCAGGACCGACCCCAAGAGCGTGTAGAGGAAGAACTTGAACGCGGCGTAGACGCGCCGCTGGCCGCCCCAGACGCCGATGATCAGGAACATCGGAACCAGCACGCCTTCGAAGAAGACGTAGAACAGCGCCAGGTCGAGCGCGCAGAACATGCCGACCATGAAGGTCTCGAGCACCAGGAACGCGATCATGTATTCGCGGACGCGATTCTCGATCGCTTCCCAGCTCGCCAGGACGCAGATCGGCGTGAGCAGGGTCGAAAGCAGGACGAAGAACAGCGAAATGCCGTCGATGCCGAGGTGGTAGCCGATATTGAGCGCCGGGACCCAGGCAAGCTTCTCTTCGAACTGGAAGCCCGCCTTGGTGCCGTCGAACTGCGCCCACAGCACCAGCGACAGCAGGAAGGTCACGCTGGACGTGATCATCGCCGCACTGCGGCAGTTGCGATCGACGGCCTCCTTCGGTCCGTTGACGACCAGGCAGAAGCCCGCGCCCGCGAGCGGCAGGAAGATCAGCAGCGAAAGGATCGGCCAACCGCTCATCGCCCTACCTCACGACCAGGATGAAGTAGGTCACCGCCGCCACGACGCCGGCCAGCATGACGAAGGCGTATTGGTAGAGATAGCCGCTCTGGAAGCGACTCAGGACCGCCGCCATGTCCTGGGCGCGGGCCGCGATGCCGTCCGGCCCCAGCCCGTCGATCACGGCACCATCACCCTGCTTCCAGAACAGCCGGCCGATGACGAGTGCCGGGCGAACGAACACGGCGTCGTAGATCTCGTCGAAGTACCACTTGTTGTAGAAGAGCGTGTACAGCGGCCGGAACAGGCGAACCGTGCGCTCGGGCAGCGACGGCATGGCGATGTAGTAGAGGTAGCTCACGAAAAGGCCGGACACGCCCATGACCAGGGGCAGCAGCTGACCCCAGACCGGCACTTCGTGCATCTTGTGCAGGATGTCTTCGGTTGCCTTCACGGCGATCGACTGACCCCAGAAGTGCTGCCAGTCGCTGCCGACGAACCACGGATAGGCGATGAAGCCCGCGACGACGGCGCCGGCCGCCAGCACATAGAGCGGGATCAGCATGACCGGCGGCGATTCGTGGGCGTGGTCCCAGGTGTGATGATCGCCGCGATATTCGCCGTAGAAGGTCATGAACATCAGCCGCGCCGAGTAGAAGGCTGTCATGAAGGCGCCTGCGACGCCCAGCCAATAGGCGATCAGCCCCACCTCGGTGTCGGCCGCGAGGGCCGCTTCCAAGATCGAATCCTTGGAATGGAAGCCGGCGAATCCGATGCCGTGCCCCAGGATGAACGGCACGCCGATGCCGGACAGTGCCAGGGTGCCAATCCACATCAGGATGAAGGTCTGCGGCGCCTTCGCCTTCACCGCCCCCATCTTCCGCATGTCCTGCTCGTGGTGCAGGCAGGTGATGACCGAACCCGCCCCCAGGAACAGCAGCGCCTTGAAGAAGCCGTGCGTCATCAGGTGGAACATCGACGCCGAGTAGGCGCCGACGCCCGCGCCGAAGAACATGTAGCCGAGCTGGCTGCAGGTCGAATAGGCGACCACCCGCTTGATGTCGAACTGCGTGAGACCGATCGTGGCGGCAAAGAAGGCAGTCCCGGCGCCGATCAGCGTGACCACCTGCGAGGCGATCGGCGACAGTTCGAAGAGCGGCGACAGCCGGCAGACCATGAAGACGCCCGCCGTCACCATGGTCGCGGCGTGGATCAGGGCCGATACCGGCGTCGGGCCTTCCATGGCGTCCGGCAGCCAGGTATGCAGGCCGAGCTGCGCCGACTTGCCCATGGCGCCGATGAACAGCAGCAGGCACGCGGTCTCGAGCGCCGGCAGGTCGAGCCAGAGGAAATGGATGCGCATATGGGCCATTTGCGGGCCCTTGGCGAAGACCTCGTTGAAGCCCAGAGATCCCGACAGCATCCAGACGGCGAAGATGCCGAGCGCGAAGCCGAAGTCGCCGATGCGATTGACAATGAAAGCCTTGATGGCCGCGGCGTTGGCCGACGGGCGGTCATACCAGAAGCCGATCAGCAGGTACGAGGCAAGGCCCACGCCTTCCCAGCCGAAGAACAGCTGAACCAGGTTGTCCGCCGTCACCAGCATCAGCATGAAGAAGGTGAACAGGCTGAGATAGGACATGAAGCGCGGGATCGACGGATCCTCGGCCATGTAGCCGACCGAGTAGACGTGAACCATCGACGACACGCCGGCCACCACGATCAGCATGACGGCCGTCAGAGTATCGACCCTGAGCGTCCAACCGACGTCGAGCGTGCCCGAAGCGATCCAGTCGAACAGCTTGACGACCACCAGCTTGCCATCTTCCGGGCCGAAGCCGATGCGAACGAAGACGAAGATCGAGAGCGCCGCTGACATGAGCAGCGCCGCGCAGGTCACGACCTGAGCCGGCCGGTCGCCGATCACGCGGCAGAACAGCCCGGCGATCGCCGCGGCGAGCAGGGGCAGAAGGACGATCAGCTTGATGGCGAGATCCATGACGCGTGCCGCCCCTCAGCCCTTCATCGCGCTGATATCTTCGACCGCGATGGTGCCGCGGTTGCGGAAATACACGACCAGGATGGCAAGCCCGATCGCCGCTTCGGCAGCCGCTACCGTGAGCACCAGCATGGCGTAGACTTGCCCGACGATGTTGCCCTGGAAGACCGAGAAGGCCACCAGGTTGATATTGACCGCAAGCAACATCAGCTCGACGCACATCAGGATGACGATGACGTTCTTGCGATTGAGGAAGATCCCCAGGACGCCGAGCGTGAACACCACCGATGCCACGACGAGGTAGTGGCCAAGGCCGATGGTCATGACACGCCTCCCCGACTGGGTACCTTGACCAGGGTGACCGCCTGCTCCTCGGGCCGGTACAGCTGCTCGCTGACGCGCTGGCGGCGCACGCCCGGCCGGCTGCGCAAGGTGAGGACAATGGCGCCGATCATGGCGACCAGCAGCACGACGCCGGCGATCTGGAAAAGGTAGAAGTACTGGGTGTAGAGCACGCGCCCCAAGGCACGCGTGTTGCTGACGGCGCCAACGTGCGCGCCGGCATGGCTGAGGGCTGCCATGGTCGGTGACGTGCCCTTCGGCAATCCGAAGCCAAAGATGACGATCTCGAGGAACAGCACCAGGCCGATCAGGGCGCCGACCGGCAGGTATTTCATGAAGCCCTCGCGCAGCTCGGCGAGGTTGATGTCGAGCATCATGACGACAAACAGGAACAGCACCGCCACGGCGCCGACATAGACGATCACCAGGATCATGGCGATGAACTCGGCGCCGATCAGCACGAACAGCGCGGCCGAATTGAAGAACGCCAGGATCAGGAACAGCACGGAATAGACGGGGTTGCGCGACACCACGACCATGGCGGCCGACGCCATGACGACGAAGCCGAACACATAGAAGGCCACGGCCTGGAGCAGCATGTTCCCCCTTCCCCGAACCCCGGCCTAGCGATAGGCCGCGTCGGACTGGAGATTGGCCGCGATTGCGCTTTCCCAGCGATCGCCGTTCGCGAGCAGCTTCTCCTTGTTGTACATCAGCTCCTCGCGCGTCTCGGTCGAGAACTCGAAGTTGGGCCCCTCGACGATGGCATCGACCGGACAGGCCTCCTGGCAGAAGCCGCAGTAGATGCACTTGGTCATGTCGATGTCGTAGCGCGTCGTGCGGCGGCTGCCGTCATCGCGCGGCTCGGCCTCGATGGTGATGGCTTGGGCGGGGCAGATCGCCTCGCAGAGCTTACAGGCGATGCAGCGTTCCTCGCCGTTGGGGTAGCGGCGCAGCGCATGCTCGCCGCGGAAGCGCGGGCTCAGCGGGCCTTTTTCATAAGGGTAGTTCACGGTCACCTTGGGCTTGAACATGTACTTCAAGGTGAGCACGAAGCCGGCGATGACTTCGGAGAGAAGGAAGGATCGGGCGGTGCGGTCGAGAGAGGCCATGATGCGATCTCCCTATTTGCCTGGAACCCAGCCGCCGAACTGCAGCACGGCGGCGGTGATGGCGACCCAGGCGAGCGACACCGGCAGGAAGACTTTCCAGCCAAGCCGCATCAGCTGGTCGTACCGGTAGCGGGGCAGCGTGCCCTTGGTCCAGCTGAAGACGAACAACAGGAACGCGATCTTGAGGCAGAACCAGACCAGGCCTGGAACGTAAGTGAAAGGCGCGTACGGTATGGGCGACATCCATCCGCCAAGGAACAGCACCGTGCCCATTGCGGACAGCAGGATCATGTTGGCGTATTCGCCGAGGAAGAACAGCGCGAAGGGCATCGACGAATATTCGGTCTGGAACCCCTGCACGAGCTCGGCTTCCGACATTGGTAGATCAAAGGGCGTGCGATTGGTCTCGGCGAGTGCCGACACGAAGAAAATCACGAACATCGGCAGGAGCGGCAGCCAGAACCAATTCCAGAACCAGCCCGACTGGGCCAGCACCACCTTGGTGAGGTTGAGCGAACCGACGCAGAGCAGCACGGTCACAAACACGAAGCCGATCGAGACCTCGTAGGAGACCATCTGCGCCGCCGAGCGCAGTGCGCCGAGAAAGGCGTATTTCGAATTCGACGCCCAGCCGGCGATGATGATGCCGTAGACGCCGAGCGAGGAGATGGCGAAGAGATAGAGGATGCCGACGTTGATGTCGGCGATCACCCAGCCGTTGCTGAACGGCACCACCGCCCAGGCGATCAAGGCGGTGGCAAAGGTGATCATCGGCGCGATCAGGAACAGCACGTGATTGGCGCTCGACGGCACGATCGTTTCCTTCAGCAACAGCTTCAAGCCGTCGGCGAAAGGCTGCAGCAGGCCGAAGGGACCGACGACGTTGGGTCCACGCCGCAGCTGGATCGAGGCCCAGACCTTGCGGTCGACATAGGTCATGTAGGCGACGGCGACGAGCAGCGGCACGGTGACCGCCAGGCATTCGAGCAGGATGATGATGCCCGCGAGAAGCGCCTTGCCCATCGGGACGTAGGTGAAGAAGTGGACGATGCTCTCGTACATGCCCCTACTCCGCCGCCAGCAACTGCCGGCGCGAGATGATGCACTCGGCCATGGTCCGCGAGGCGCGGCTGATCGGGCAGGTCATGTAGAAATTGCCAACCGGCGAGGCGAAGGGCGCGGCGCCGACCTCGCCTTCCTTGCCGAAGGCTCCCCAGGCGCCGGGCGACTGCTGGTCGAGCGCGGCAAAGCTCCGGTTCACGGCGATCAGGCGCGCGCGAACCTGGTCCAACGTGTCGTAGGGCAAGGTCTTGCCCAAGCGCTCCGATAGCGCCCTCAAGATCGCCCAATCTTCACGCGCCTCGCCGGGCGGATAGGCGGCGCGCTGGCCGAGCTGCACGCGGCCCTCGGTATTGACGTAAGTGCCGGGCTTCTCGGTATAGGCGGCGCCCGGCAGGATGACATCGGCCCGATTGGCACCGGCGTCGCCGTGATGGCCCTGGTAGATCACGAACGCCTTGCCGAGCTTGGCCATGTCGATTTCATCGGCCGCCAGCAAGTAGACAGCGTCAATCTCGCGCGACTCGCAGCCGGCCAGGATGCCGGCCACATCGCGGCCGCCCGGGGCGGGGACAAGCCCCAGATCCAGGCCACCCACGCGCGCCGCCGCGGTGTGCAGGACGGCGAAGCCGTTCCAGTCGTCGCGAACGACGGCAAGGCGGCGCGCCAGGGCAAGAACAGCCGCGCCATCGTCGCGCGCGAGCGCCCCCATGCCGACGATGACCAGGGGGTTCTTGGCGGCCTTCCACTTCTGCGCAAAGCCCAGCTTGCCGTCGCCAAGATCACGCAGGGTCGCGGGGCCGGCCCCCAGGCGCTCGACCGGATAGGTGAAATCGACGGCCGGGCCGATGCTTGCCACGGTGCAGCGGCCCGTCAGGTAGCGTTTGCGGATGCGCGCGTTCAGGACCGGCGATTCCCACCGAGTGTTCGTGCCGACCAGAAGGATCGCGTCCGCCTGGTCGATGCCGCGGACGCCGGCATTGAAGAGATAGCTGCCGCGCGGGCCCGCCTCGAGCTTGGCGCCATCCTGGCGACAATCGATGTGAGGTGAGCCGAGTGCCGCCATCAGGTCCTTGAGCGCCACCATGGCTTCGGCGTCGCATTGGTCGCCGACGATGGCGGCGATCTTGTTGCCGTCCAATCCCTTCAGCTTGGCACCGATTGCGGCAAAGGCCTCTTGCCAAGTCGCTTCGACGAGCTTGCCGGCCTTGCGCATATAGGGTCGGTCGAGGCGCTGGTAGCGCAAAACGTCGACGGCGTGACGCGTCTTGTCGGAAATCCATTCCTCGTTGATATCGTCGTTGAGGCGCGGCAGCACCCGCATCACCTGCGGCCCGCGCGTGTCGACGCGGATGTTGGAGCCCAGCGCATCCATCACGTCGACCGACTCGGTCTTGCTCATCTCCCAGGAGCGCGCCTCGAAGGCGTAGGGCTTGGCAGTCAACGCGCCGACCGGGCAGATATCGACTAGGTTGCCGGCAAGCTCAGTGGTGAGCGCATGCTGCACGTAGGTGGTGATTTCCATGCTCTCGCCGCGGCCGGTGGCGCCCAGCTCCTCGACGCCCGCCACTTCGCTTGCGAAGCGTACGCAGCGGGTGCACTGGATGCAGCGGTTCATCGAGGTCTTGACCAGCGGCCCCAGCTCCTTGTCCGGCACCGCCCGCTTGTTCTCGTAGAAGCGGCTGCGATCAAAACCGTAAGCCATGGCCTGGTCCTGCAGGTCGCACTCGCCGCCCTGGTCGCAAATCGGACAGTCGAGCGGATGGTTGATGAGCAGGAATTCCATCACGCCGTTGCGTGCCTTCTTGACCATCGGCGTGGTGGTGAAGATCTCCATCTTGTCGGCGACCGGCAGCGCACAGCTTGCCTGCGGCTTGTGCGGACCGGGCTTCACCTCGACCAGGCACATGCGGCAGTTGCCGGCAATTGACAGACGCTCATGGTAGCAGAAGCGCGGGATCTCGACGCCGGCCATCTCGCAGGCCTGCAGGATGGTGATGCCGGCCGGCACCTCCATTTCCCTGCCGTCGATCTTGATCGTGGGCATGCGCGCGCTCCCCCGCCCTACTCAGCCGCCAGCTTTTGGCCGTGGGCGCGGATGCGCCGTTCGATCTCCGGGCGGAAGTGTCGGATCAGGCCCTGAACCGGCCAGGCCGCTCCGTCCGCCAGCGCACAGATCGTGTGGCCTTCGATTTCCTTGGTGACGTCGTACAGTGCGTCGATCTCCTCGACCCGCGCATTTCCGGTCACCATGCGTTCCATCACACGCCATACCCAGCCAAGACCCTCGCGGCAGGGCGTGCACTGGCCGCAGCTCTCGTGCTTGTAGAACTGGCTCAGCCGCGCGATCGCCTTCACGATGTCGGTCGACTTGTCCATGACGATCACGGCCGCCGTGCCAAGCCCGCTTTGCTGGTCCTTCAGCGCGTCGAAATCCATCAGGACGCTATCGCAGATCGACTTGGGCAGCAGGGGCGTCGACGAGCCGCCCGGGATCACCGCCAAGAGATTGTCCCAGCCGCCGCGAACGCCGCCGGCATGCTCCTCGATCAGCTCCTTCAGCGGGACGCTCATTGCCTCTTCGACGTTGCACGGCTTGTTCACGTGCCCGGAGATGCAGAAGACCTTGGTGCCCGTATTGTTCGGCCGGCCGATGCCGCCGAACCACGCCGCCCCTCGACGCATGATGGTCGGTGCCACGGCAATCGACTCGACGTTGTTGACCGTCGAGGGGCAGCCATAGAGGCCGGCGGCCGCCGGGAACGGCGGCTTCAGCCTCGGCATGCCTTTCTTGCCCTCGAGGCTTTCAAGCAACCCCGTCTCCTCGCCGCAGATGTAGGCGCCGGCGCCGCGATGCACGTAGACGTCGAACTTCCAGCCCGAGCCGCAGGCATTCTGGCCGATCAGGCCGGCGTCATAGGCCTCCCTGACCGCGGTCATCAGGTGCTGGGCCTCGTTATAGAACTCACCGCGGATGTAGATGTAGGCCGCACGCGCACGCATGGCGAAGCCAGCCACCAGGCAGCCTTCGACCAGCAGGTGCGGGTCGTGGCGCAGGATATCGCGATCCTTGCAGGTGCCGGGTTCGGACTCGTCGGCGTTGACCACGAGATAGTGCGGACGGTCCTCCTTCACCTCCTTGGGCATGAAGGACCATTTCAGTCCGGTCGGGAAGCCTGCGCCGCCGCGGCCGCGCAGACCGGACTTCTTGATCTCGTCGACGATCGCCTCCGGCCCCTTGTCGAGAATGGCCTTGGTATTGTCCCAGGCGCCGCGAGCACGCGCGCCGGCCAGGCGCCAGTCGTGGAAACCATAGAGGTTGGTGAAGATGCGATCCTTGTCGGCGAGCATGGTCTACTCACCCTTCAATGTCGTGGGGCCGCCGACCGGCGCCGAGGTCTGGCGGTCGATCTGCGGGCCGGGCTTGGGGGTCTCGCCGCGGCGCAGCGCCTCGAGCACGCGCCTGATCGATGCCTCGTCGAGGTCCTCGTAGAAATCGTCGTTGATCTGCACCACCGGCGCATTCACGCAACCGCCCAGGCACTCGACTTCCTGGACCGTGAATGTCTCGCCGTCTTCCGCTGCGTGCTGGCACGCCTTCATCACCGCGTCCGAGCCCCGCAGCCAGCACGGCGTCGTGGTGCAGACCTGCAGGAGGTACTTCCCGCGCGGCCTCAGCTGGAACATCGTGTAGAACGTTCCGATCTCGTAGACGCGGATCGGCGCCATATCGAGGAGCTTGGCGACTTCGTCCATCGCCGCTCGCGGCAGCCAGCCCTGCTGCCGCTGCGCCAGATCGAGGATGCCGATCACCGCGCTTGCCTGCCGCCCGGGCGGATAGTTCGCGATCAGTGCCTTGGCCTTCGCGAGGTTCTCGGCCGTAAAGGCGAAGCTCGCGACCTTGGGCACGTCCTGGGGATCGGCGGTGATCATGGCGCGCTCCTACCGATCGATCTCGCCGAACACGATATCGAGCGAGCCGATGTTCGCCGACATGTCGGCGAGCATGTGGCCCTTGGTCATCATGTCGAGCGCCTGCAGATGGGCAAATCCGGGTGCACGGATCTTGCAGCGGTAGGGCTTGTTGGTGCCGTCCGACACCAGGTACACGCCGAACTCGCCCTTCGGCGCCTCGGTAGCGGTATAGGTCTCGCCGGCCGGCACCTTGTAGCCCTCGGTGTAGAGCTTGAAGTGATGGATCAGCGCTTCCATCGAGTCCTTCATCTCGCCGCGGCGTGGCGGCGCGATCTTGCGATCGTCGACCCGCACCGGTCCCTTCACTGTGCGCAATGCCTTGATGCACTGCTCCATGATGCGCACGCTCTGGCGCATCTCTTCGAGCCGCACTAGGTAGCGCGCGAAGCAGTCGCCCGTCTTGCCGACCGGGATGTCGAAGTCCATGCGGTCATAGACGTCGTAGGGCTGCGACTTGCGCAGGTCCCAGGGGAGGCCGCAGGCGCGGATCAGCGGGCCGGAGAAGGCCCAATCGAGCGCCTGATCCTTGGAGACCACGCCGATATCGACGGTCCGCATGCGGAAGATGCGGTTGTCGTTCAGCAGCACGTCGAGGTCCTTCAGGAAGGGATGGAACTGCTTGGTCCACGCTTCCATGGCGTCGAGCATGCCGTCCGGCAGATCCTGGTGCACGCCGCCCGGCCGGAAGTAGGCCGCATGCATGCGCGATCCGCTGACGCCCTCGTAGAACTCCATCAAGAGCTCGCGCTGCTCGAAGCCCCAAAGCGGCGGGGTGAGCGCGCCCGTATCCATGGCGAAGGTCGTGACGTTCAGGAGATGATTGAGGATGCGCGTGATCTCGGCGAACAGCACGCGGATGTACTGGGCGCGCTCGGGCGCCGTGATGCCCAGGAGCTTCTCCACGGCAAGCGCATAGGTGTGCTCCTGGTTCATCGGTGAGACGTAGTCCAGCCGGTCGAAGTACGGCACGGCCTGCAGGTAGGTCTTGTACTCGATCAGCTTCTCGGTGCCGCGATGCAGAAGCCCGATATGCGGATCGGCGCGCTCGACCACCTCGCCGTCCATCTCGAGCACCAGGCGCAAGACGCCATGCGCCGCCGGATGCTGCGGCCCGAAGTTCATGGTCAGGGTCTTGATCTCGACGTCCGACATGTCAGCTCGCCTT
>JBPYDO010000044.1:0-9649 GCA_051985755.1 Reyranella sp.
CGCATCTCCGGCTTGACCTCGTCGAATAGGCAGCCGCCGAGAAAAAAGCCGTTCTCGTAGCCCTGCAGCTTGAGCCCACGCCCGTCGACGACGAGCTTGGCGCCTTCCTTCACGCCAAGGTCGACATAGCCCATCACCTTATCGCGGTGCTGGCGTGTGACGAGCGGTCCCATCTCCGACTGCGGATCGAGGCCCGGCCCGACCTTCAGCGCTTGCACGCGCGGCGCCAGCCGGGAAATGAGCTCGTCGCCCACATCGCCGACCGCGACCGCCACCGAGATCGCCATGCAGCGCTCGCCGGCCGCGCCGTAGCCCGCGCCGATCAGCGCGTCGGTCGCCTGGTCGAGATCGGCGTCTGGCATCACCACCATGTGGTTCTTGGCGCCGCACAGCGCCTGCACGCGTTTATTGCGCTGGGTGCCCGTGTGATAGACGTACTCGCCGATCGCCGTCGAGCCGACGAAGGAGATGGCCGGCACGTCGGGATGGGCGAGCAGCGCGTCGACCGCGACCTTGTCGCCGTTCACCACCTGGAAGATACCGGCGGGCAGGCCGGCCTCGGCGCACAGTTCGGCCAGCAGCATGGGCGCGCTCGGATCCTTCTCCGAGGGCTTCAGGATGAAGGCGTTGCCGCAGGCCACCGCCATGGCGCCCATCCAGCACGGGATCATGATCGGGAAGTTGAACGGCGTGATGCCGGCCACGACGCCAAGCGGCTGGCGGATCGACCAGGTGTCCATGTCGGTCGCCACCTGCTCGGTGAAGTCGCCCTTCATGTGGTGGGCGATGCCGCAGGCGAACTCGACGACCTCGAGTCCGCGGCCGACTTCGCCCTTGGCATCGTCGAAGGTCTTGCCGTGCTCGAGCGAGAGATGGCGAGCGAGATCGTCGGTGCGTTTCTCGATCAGACCCTTGAGATTGAACATCACGCGCTGGCGGCGCAGCGGCGACGTCGCCGCCCAGGCAACCTGCGCCCGCTTGGCGATCTGCACCGCCTCGTCAACCTCGGCCTGGGTGGCGAAGGCAACCTTTGCCGTCAATTCCCCGGTGGCGGGATTGGTGATGTCGCCCGTGCGGCCGCTCTTGCCCGCGACAGGCTTGTTGTCGAAATAGTGCCCGATGCTCGCGACCATGCGTTCCTCCGAAGCAATGGCCGCGTTCTAGCTCACAGGGGCGCGCCGCTCCAGTATCTAGCCCTTGCACTCAACGAAGACCGTGAATGCACGCGCCCGCTCGACAATGTCGGGGATAGCGAGCTCGCGTCCGCCCGCCGAGGTCTCTGGTGTGACGCCGACCGCGGCAAGGAACGTCCGGACGACCTCCGCCTTGACAGCGAAATTCACATTCTGCGGCACATTCCCCGACGTCTTGAGGTAGTACGCTGAATTGAGGCCCTTGGTGACGACGCCGACGACGGCGCCCGTCATGTCTAGCAAGGGTCCGCCGCTGTTGCCGGGCTGGCTTGGAGCCGACATCTGTAGAAAACGCGTGTCATCGCCGGGGCCGGCGAGCGCGCTGACGGTGCCATTCGTCGTGATGCCACCGGTTGACAGGTCGAAGCTGAGCGGAAAGCCATAGGCCACGACCGACTCGCCTTGACGCACCGGCTGGCTGCCGCGCAGGGATGCCACGGCCGGCGGCGCCCCGGATATGGTGAGGACCGCAAGATCGTTGGTCGGATCGCTCCTGACGATACTGGCGGGCTGGGCCGCACCACCGAGCGGCCGCGCGGTAACCGACTTGCAACTCTTGATGACATGGGCGTTGGTCAGGAAGTGGCCCTGTCGGGTTACGAAGAATCCGGTTCCTGCCCCGATGGTACGCTGGGCTCCAGCGGGCGAAGGCGCCGCTGATGGGCCGCCATTCGGTGGCTTGGCGTTGGGCGTTCGGGCAGCCTGCTGCGGTGTCGCTCCGAGGTATTTGTCGCGCTCTGCCGCGCTCATGCCCACGGTGAAGCGCACCGGCCGGCCGTGGGTGGATGTCCCGAACCCGTAGGCGCTGGTGAGGCCGGTGGATCTGAACTCGATGTGGGCGCGTTGGCCGTCGCTGCAGCTCAGCATGCCGTGGCCAGTCGTCATGCCGCTGTAAAAGAAGTCGCCGATGCAGCTGGTGCCTTTGCCGTTGCTGATCTCGATCTTGCCGTTGTCCGAGTAAGACGTCGCCGTGCCGGTGAAGACCTCGCCTTCGTCGCCCACCACGGCGTAGACGTCGGAAGTGATGCCGCAGCCGCCTGCGAGCAGCAGGATGCCGACGGCCGAAACGAATTGACTCCCCCTCACGCGCAACCCCCGATTGTCCCCCTGGAGCAAGAGGTACTTTGCACGGCGCGCCGAAGCACGGTCAAGCACGGCTCCATTCTTGTGAAAGCCGGACTTCGCGGAGTTGTTACTCGTTCACGCCGCGTTTATCGTCTGAGCAGCTTTGGGGGAGACCGACGATGAATGCGCCGTCGCGTTTCAGAGCGAGAGTATCCCTCGTGTCGATGGCGCTGATGGCGGGCGCCTGCTCGGCACCGATGAACACGCCTTGCACGTTCGGGCCGGCGCCGCCTCCCTCGAATGTCGGCTCACCGCCGACCCCCGGCAAGAAATGGGGGGCTCCTCAGCCGATCGCATCATCGCCATTTGCCGTCGACAACTTGAAGATCCTGCTTGGCCCAAACGACACGATGGTGGCGCTATGGACTCAGTCGGCCTTGGTCAACGCGACCTGGATGAGCCAGCTCGTCGAGGCGACGCAGGACAACCTTGGCCAGTGGAGTACGGCAACAACGGTGCTGCAAGGCGAGAACAGCATCGGGCCGATGGACGCGGCGATCGATCAGGAAGGCAGGGTCATCGCGGCTTGGGTCGATGTCGGGAGCGCCGGCGTGTCGATCAAGGCCGTACGCTTTTCGAGCTTCTCCGGTAAGCCCGACACAATGGCGCCGCAGCAGGTGGGCTTCCTCGGGGGCAATCGCACCGGATCGCTTCGCGTGGCGGCGACGCCGGCAGGCGATGCGATGGCCCTCTGGATCGGATCGCCCACGGACCAACTGGCGATCGAGGTCAGTCGCTTCTCTGGTGCGACCAATCTTTGGTCGGCATCGCCCCGGCAACTGAACGGCGCCAGTAACGCCGCAGTGCTCGCCCTGGACGCCAACGGCAATGCCGCGGCGAGCTGGATCCAAAGGGAATCGACCGGGATCGACGCTTTGCACCATCAGTGTTTCAACGCGGCAACCCAGACCTGGGGTGGCTTCGCGATCTACAGCTTGACCAACTACGGCAGCGCCAGCGCGCCCACTACGCTGTTCGACAGCGTAGGCAACCTTGTCGTCCTGTGGTCGCAGACATTTGGCAATGGCGTAGGCATCGAGGCACAGCGGTACTTCCGCCCGCAGGCTCAGTGGGAACCCCCGCTGCGCATCGATCCCAGTCCGCCGAGCGGTGGGGCCCTTTACTCCCGGCTCGCGGCTTCACCGAGCAATGGACTGGGTTACGGGCTGTGGTTCTACACACCGGGAAACACCAACCTGAATGGTCGAGTCGTCGGCACGCCCTACAACGCAGGTGCGGGCTACCCGTGGGGTCAGGATGTCCGTCTGGACCAGACCGTCGATCCCGCCAATCCGTCGCTTGGTGGCTTGGTGTGGTCGCTGCAAGGCCTGGCGGTGGCGCCCGACTTCGAGGCCTTCGCTTCCTGGGTCCAGACCGACAATGGCCTCTACGTCGTGACCAAGCCGCAAAACGGTCTGTGGGGCAATCCCATGAGAGTGACGTCGCTCAGCGCCAGTCCGCCTTTGGCCGCCGCGACCGTCCTGCTCACCGATACGGCGGCGCGTGCCACGCTGGTCTGGATCGACAACAACAAGATCTGGGCGAGCCGCTACCAATAGCGCTTCGCTGTGCCGGGCCGGTAGTCCCGCGCAGTGCGACCAAGCTAGCGCTCGGCGGGCGACGCTGCGAGCGAAACCTCCTCATGGCACCCCAAGTGCCGCACCTAACCCACGATCAGCTTTTCCTCGACGATATAGCTCTTGATGCCACCGATGAAGAGCGCGCCGTCGGCGTGCAGGGCTTTCATCTCGGGCGTGCGCGACGCCCTCTCGAACGCCGCCTGGTCGTCGAACCAGAGCTCGGCGATGCCGTCGATCTCGACCTTGGTCATCTCGATATCGGCGCGTCGACGCTCGTCCCTGATGTGGTTCTGCACGTAGCGGCGCAGTCCCGGCACGGCGCGAGCGAGCGGTGCGTGCACCTCGACCCAGTGCTTCATGAAGCGTTCGTGCGTCCAGTCTTTCTTGCGTGTCAGCAGTCCGACCGTCTTGATCATTGGGCGTCGCTCCCGTTTGCCCTACTATGCGGCATGCGTTACCTGGTTGCGATCCTGCTTCTCTTCCTTTCGGGCAGCGGCGCCGCCGCACAGACGGTGCACTTCCCGAGCGTCGCTGCGGGCATTGCACCGGCGGGACCGATGATCAGCGGCTGGCTGTACCGGCCCGAGGGCGCGGGTCCGTTCCCGGCAATCGTGCTCGCGCACACCTGCGGCGGCGTCAGCGAGCACACCGACATCTGGGGCAAGCTGCTGAGCAGCTGGGGCTACGTCGTGTTGGCTCCGGACTCCCTGGGGCCGCGCGGCGAGAAGAATGTCTGCGGCCACGGCGCCGTGGTGACCGCCAATACGCGCGTGGCGGACGTGGCCGGGGCGCTCGACTTTCTCAACACGCAGCCCTTTGTCGCGAAGAACGACATCGGCTTGATCGGCCACAGCCATGGCGGCTGGACGACAGTGCGGGCGGTACAGAAAGCCTATGGCTTGGCCGCACGCGGCCTCAAGGCGGCCGTCGCCTACTATCCGACGTGCCAGCCGCGATACGATCGCGATGTCACGGTGCCGCTCCTGATCCTGATCGGCGGCAAGGACGATTGGACCCCGGCCGACAATTGCCGCAAGTTGCAGGCGGCAGGCTTTGCCCGGCCCGAGCTCGTCGATGCGGTCTATTATCCCAAGGCCTATCACAGTTTCGACAGCAAGACGGCGGACCGCACCTATCTTGGCCACCATCTCGGCTATGACCCCGTCGCGGCGCCCGACGCCGAAGCGCGGACCAAGGCCTGGTTCGAAAAGTACCTGCGTTAGCCCGCCAGCCCCATCTGCCGGCAGAGCAGCACCAGCGTCTCGTAGATCACGTGGGCGCAGAGATGGGCGGCCATACCGTTCACGTCCTGCGGCGGGCTCACCGTGTTGACATCGACGGCGACGATGTTGAGGTCGGTGAGGCAGCGCAGGAGATCGATGCCCTCGCGGGCCGAGAGGCCGCCCCACGAAGGCGTGCAGACTCCCGGCGCGCACGAGGGATCGAACACGTCCATGTCGAAGCAGAGATAGACCGGCCGCTTGCCGACCCGGTCGCGATACTCGGCCATGCGCTGGGCGAAGCCGCCGCGCACCAGCTCGTCGATGGATACGACCTTGTAGCCGAGGCTCATGGCGCGCGGCACCGCGCCCTGCGCAAAGGTCGTGCTGTGGATACCGACGTGCCAGGAGAATTCCGGATCGACCAGCCCTTCCTCGGCGATGTGCGTGAACTGGGTCGACGAGTTGTACTTTTCCTCCTTGCCGTAGCTGTAGGAATCGGTGTGCGAGTCGATGTGCAGGGCCGCCATCTTCTTGTGCTTCTTGCCGACGGCGCGCGCCACGGGCACGGTCACCGAGCCGTCGCCGCCGATGGTGACCGGTACGGCGCCGGCCTGCACGATGCGGTCGACGGCCTGCTCGGTGCGCTCGAACGCGTCGACGATTTTGCTGGGCGTCAGCCGCACGTTGCCGCAATCGACCAGCCCCAGCGCGGTCACGGGATCGAAGTCGGCGTGTGTGGGGTTGTAACGCCGCATCAGCGCCGACTGCTGGCGCACCGAGTCGGGTCCGCCGCGCGCGCCGATGCGCATGTTGGTGCCGCAGTCGAACGGGATGCCGAGGATCGCCGCCTTGTTCGCGGGTCCAGGCCGGCCGTAGGGCGCGCCCATGAAGGTGACGGGTGCGGTGAAGAGGTCGTGGTCTTCCAACTTGTCCATGACGTGTGTCCCCCCGGATCGACCTGGTTCAGCTCTCTTTCAGGAACTTGAGCAACAGCCGGTTCACTTCGTCCGGCTGCTCCTGCTGCACCCAGTGGCCGGCGCCCTCGACGAGATGAATCTGCTTCATGTTGGTGCAGGCGCTTTTCCGCATCCGTTCGAGCGCGCCCGGCGTCTGGTAGTTGCCCCAGTCGCTCCTGCCCGAGATGAAGGTTGACGGCACGTCGATCGTGCGGCCTGCGAACGCTTCATACTCCTTGCCGACCAGGCCTGAGGTGCGCACGCGGTACCAGTTCAGTCCGCCCTGGAAGCCGTTGCGTTCGTATTCGCCGCTATAGACCCTGAGCTCGGCCTCGGTCAGCCATTTGTTGTTGGCGATCGCCGCCGGGGTCGGTATGTGCTTGGCCACGGTCTCCGCCATACCGTCGGCGAGATCCATGATGTAATAGGTCGGCATCTTGGCGAGCTCCTCGGCGATCCAACCCTTGAGCTCGTGTGGCTTGTTTTCTGTCCAGTCGGCGCTCTTGTAGTGGTAGTAGGCGCGCAGAAAATCGTGCACGCCCTGCTTGGCGTGCCATTGATTGTCGTTGGCTTCGCGAGTCGATTGGTACCACTGGTAATGCTTGCGCGGCCGCGGCAGGGCCGCCAGCGCGGCGTGGATGTCCGGTCCCTTCGGCGCGGCGGGCTTGCCGACGGTGTCGAAGGGAATCGACGGTATGCCGCCGAACGGCGCGCTCATCAGCACCATGCGCCTGAAGATGTCGGGACGGACGAGTGCGAGGAATGAGGCGATGGCGGCGCCGAAATCGTGGCCGACCACGGCCTCGGCGCTGCGATGACCCAACGCATAGAGCACGCCGATCGAATCGCGTAGCAGCATCATGAAACGGAACGGCGAGAGGTCGGCGTCGTAGTCGGCGCTCCAGCCGGTGGTGCGGCCATAGCCGCGCTGGTCGGGCGCGATGGCGTGGTAGCCCGCGACGGCCAGGGCCGGCAGCACCTTGCGCCAGCTGAAGGCAAGCTCGGGAAAGCCGTGCAGCAGCAGCACGGCGGGATCACTCTTCTTGCCGGCCTCCAGCACGTGGATGTCGAGGCCGTTGATGCCGGGAAGGATAGTGGCCCGTACGCCGGCGGGCAGGACGGAAGTGGGCAGGGGTTCCATGCCTGCTTCATTCCACAAAAAAAGCCGGCCGGGCAAGGCGCCCGGCCGGCCGAACGGAGTGGAGGCTGCGTTACCGTGGGACGTAGCGGATGACGTAGCCGTTAGGGTCGAGCAGGTTGCCCTGGCGATCGTACTGGAAGCCGTAATCGTCGATCACGACGGCAGGGTGCGGCTGGTCGATCACCTGGTAGTTGATGTGGTAGGCCTCGGACACGCGCCGCTCGATCTCGTTGGCCACGCACTGCTTGTAGCCCATCGAGTGGTACGGAATTCCGTACGAACGGCAGATGTCATGCGCATTGCGCACCATCGCCGCCTGGCTGTCGGCGATCTCCGGCTCGCCGCGATCGTAGGCGAGCGCCGCGCGGCTCACACAGGTGTTGAAGCCGGCGGCGTTGGGGCCGACGCCATAGTCGAGGCAGAGATGCTCGGCTTGCGCCAGCGCGTCACCGGACTGCGCATTTGCATACGCCATCGGCGCTACTGCCAGCGCCAAGCTACCCAGGCCGACCAGAATCAGCTTCTGACGAGACATTTTTGCCCTCCTTGCAAAGTCATCACGTCGTGCCGAAACCAACGCCGGAATGATCGCGCGAGTTGCGGCTCACTTGGGCAATTCCATGGCAAGCTGCGCCGGCTACAATTTCGCCCCAATTTTGTAAATTCAACTTACTGGTTGAATGTTTCGGGGATTGTATTTTATGTTCAACCGCATGGTTGAACGACAGATGGCCAACCTCGATCGTGTTTTTGCCGCCCTCGCCGATTCGACGCGGCGGGCGATGCTGCGCCGGCTGGCGGCCGGAGAGCATTCTATTGGCGAGCTAGCCGAGCCCTTCGACATGTCCTTCGCCGCGGCTGCGAAGCACGTGAAGGTGCTGGAGGAGGCGGGCCTGCTGCGGCGCCGCATCGAAGGCCGCACTCATCGCTGCCGCATCGAGGCGAGGCCGCTCAAGCAGGCCGACCACTGGCTCGCCTACTATCAGCGCTTCTGAAGCGGATGGCGCGTTAGTGGGGTGTTTCGGCGAGGTTGGTCCCGCTGTCGTCGTCACCCAGCACCAGAAGCTGGCTCTGCGCCTGGATTTCGTGATCGACACAAACCGTGTAGTCGCTGGTGCTGGGCAGCAGGCCGTCTTCGCGGCAGGTCGAACGGGCCTTGCCGGCGGCATGGGCAAGCTGCAGAGCGAGCGCCGGCTCATCCCATTCGTAGGCGCGCGTGACGTGCGACAGGCAAAGCTCCCACACCGGCGAGCCCGGCTTCACGTCCTGCGCCAAGCAGGCATACTTTGCCTGCTTCTCGGCGTCGGACGGCTGATAGGGCGGTGCGCTAAGCGCGCTCGAGCCCAGCGCAAACAGCGCGACCACGAAGACTGCGGGCAATGCAAGGCGGGCGGCGGCGCGGGCCATGACTCCTTCCCCGACCTGACGAATTTGTGGACGAATTCATGAAGAAAACGTCAAGCGTGGGGCCGGGGTTGCCGCGGGATCGCTGGTGCTTTTTCCCAGGTGGTTACGACATGGTTTTGTCGCGATACTGCGGCGCGGAGGTGGTATCGCCCTGAAAAGGCTGGAGATTATCTGGCGCTGGCTGAGGACCCAGGCGATCCGCCGCCGCACCTGCGCGATTTGCGGCGGCCGTCGACGATAGGGCGGCGACCAACGCGGCGCCCGCTCAGTAGCTTTTGGGTAGTCCCAGCACTCTTTCGGCGACGTAGCACAGGATCAGCTGCTCGCTGACCGGCGCGATGCGCGCCACCATGACCTCGCGCAGGAAGCGCTCGACATGGAACTCCTTGGCGTAGCCATAGCCGCCATGGGTCAGGATGGCCCGCTCGCAGGCCTCGTAGGCCCATCGCGCGCCGAGATATTTCGCCGAGTTGGCCTCCGCCCCGCACTCCTTGCCATTGTCGTAGAGCCAGGCCGCCTTGAAGGTGAGCAGATTGGCCGCCTCAAGCTGCATCCAGCTCTCGGCCAGCGGGTGCTGGATTGCCTGGTTCTTGCCGATCGGCCGGCCGAACACGGTGCGGTCCTTGGCGTATTGTGTGGCCCTGGCGAGCGCGCAGTGGCCGATGCCGATCGCCTCGGCGGCGATCAGGATGCGCTCCGGATTGAGGCCGTGCAGCAGATAGTGGAAGCCCTTGCCTTCCTCGCCGATGCGGTCTTCGAGCGGGACCTTGAGCCCGTCGATGAACACCTGGTTGGTGTCGACCGCCTTGCGACCCATCTTGTCGATCTCGCGGACCTCGATCTTGGAGCGGTCGAAGTCGGTGTAGAACAGCGACAGCCCGTCGGTCGCCCTGCGGCACTTCTCCTTGGGCGTCGTGCGGGCGATCAGCAGCATCTTGTCGGCGACCTGCGCCGTCGAGGTGAAGGTCTTCTTGCCGTGCACGACATAGCCGTTGCCCGAGCGCTCGGCGCGGGTGTCGAGCGC
>JBPYDO010000045.1:0-15765 GCA_051985755.1 Reyranella sp.
CGACCGCGCCTTTGCCGTCGAACGGGTCAGCTTCACCGTCAATCCCGGCGAGATCGTCTGCCTGGTGGGCGAATCGGGCTCGGGCAAGTCGGTCATTGCCTTCACCGTGATGGGGCTCCTTGCCAAGGCGCTGAAGCCGACCGCGGGCGAGATCCTGCTCGAGGGCGAAAACGTGCTGGCGGCCAGCGAAAATCGCCTGCGCGAGCTCCGCTGCACGCGCATGTCGATGATCTTCCAGGAGCCGATGACCGCGCTCAACCCGGTCATGACCTGCGGCGAGCAGATCGACGAGGTGCTGCGCACCCACACCCGGCTCGACGCCGGCGAACGGCGGACGAAGATCCTGGGCATCCTGGTGCGGGTGAAGCTGCCCGAGCCCGATCGCATCTACGCCTCCTATCCGCACCAGCTTTCGGGCGGCCAGCGCCAGCGCATCATGATCGCCATGGCGCTGGTGCTCGACCCGGTGCTGCTGATTGCCGACGAGCCGACCACGGCGCTCGACGTCACCACCCAGGCCGAGATCCTGAAGCTGATCGCCGAGTTGCAGGCGAGCCAGGGCACCGGCGTCCTGTTCATCACCCACGATTTCGGCGTCGTCGCCGAGATCGCCCATCGCGTCGCCGTGCTGCGCTGGGGTGAGCTCGCCGAGGTGGGCCCGACAAAGCAGATCCTGGGCAAGCCGGCGCACGCCTATACCAAGATGTTGATCTCCTCGGTGCCGTCGATCCATCCCGTGCATCGCGGCGTGCGCCTCGCTGGGGAAACCGTGCTGCGCACCGAGAAGCTCGGCAAGACCTACATCGGCCGTTCGTTCTTCCAGAAGGCGCGGCCAGTCAAGGCGGCCGTCGACGTCGATCTCGACGTGCGCCGCGGCGAGACCCTGGGCATCGTCGGCGAATCGGGCTCGGGCAAGTCGACGGTGGCGCGCTGCATCGCCCGCCTGATCGATCCCACCGAGGGCAACGTCTTCATCGGCGACGCCGAGATCGCGCGCCTGCCCGTCGTGCGGCTCAGGCCCTACCGCCGCCGCGTGCAGATCGTGTTCCAGGATCCCTACCGCTCGCTCAATCCGCGCATGACGGTGGGCGATTCGATCATCGAGGGGCCGATGAATTTCGGCCTCAAGCGCGCCGAGGCGCTGTCACGCGCCAAAAAGCTGATGGAGACGGTGCGGCTCGACGCAAACTCGCTCGACCGCTATCCGCACCAGTTCTCGGGCGGCCAGCGCCAGCGCATTTGCATTGCGCGGGCGCTCGCCATGGAGCCCGAGCTCCTGATCGCCGACGAGGCGGTCTCGGCGCTCGACGTCAGCGTGCAGAAGCAGGTGCTCGAGCTCCTGGACGAGATCCGCCAGCGGCTCAACCTCGCTGTGCTGTTTATCACCCACGACCTGCGCGTCGCCGCCCAGATCTGCGATTACGTCGCCGTCATGAGCCAGGGCCGCGTCGTCGAATACGGCGCCGCCGAGCAGGTGTTCGGCTCACCCAAGCACGACTACACGAAGTCACTGTTCGCTGCCGCCCCGGGCCGGCACTGGGAATTCGGCAAGTTCGCGACGGCTTAGTTTTAGGGAGCGGAACGTGGTGCGGCAAATTCGCGACGACCTGCTTGGGCAGCGCGACATGGCTTGCGACCGCCCGGGCAGCGGCCGACAATCGTCTTTGGTGTGGAAGGCGTGGGAAAATGCCTCGGGTCAATGACATGCTTAAGCAGGCCGACCGCAAGCGCGACCTGGCGAAGCAAATCAGGGAAACGGCGCTGACCCTCTCTCGTGACATCCTGCGGGAGAGGGTCATTCGCCAGGCTGAACAGCTGGAAAGAGAAGCGGCGAGCCTCGAAACAATTGCGAGGGTCACCCGGCACTAGAGTGTCGGGCGAGCGCTGCTCACTTGGCACTGCGAAGCCTGTACTGACACAGACCCCGGCGCGAAGCCAGCGGCCGGGTCAGGTCGTGGTTATCGTCGCGAGGACATTCTTCGTGTCGTAGCGCAGGTTTACCTGGAACGGATCCGAGATGTACTTTTGCGCGAACACGCCGTTCAGTCCATCGGTCGTGGTCAGGATCGGAAACTCCCGACCAAGCGGTGGCGGCTTCTCCTGGACACCACCGAAATTGACGCTCGAGTTGGCCAGGATGTCGGCCCTGCCAATGACCTTGAGGCAGGCGAGCCCCGTGTCGTCGAACCCGATCATCAAAGAGGCCGGCGGCTGCCCAGCCTTCTCGGCGCGACCCTGTACGTAGTGTCCGTCGATTGTCATGATTCCCGGCCCGGAGACGTTGGGTCGCCCCGGATTTACGATGCCGCCCACGTTGGATACGGATCCCTCTATCGTTCCCGCCGGGGCATCCCAGTTGCTAGAGAGATATCCGACCCGAGTGAGGTCGACGTACCTCAGCACGGCATTACCCACGACCTTGCCGCTAAAGCCGATGCCGCCACCCAGGAGGTTGAGGCCCTCGCCCGTCAGTTCCAGCGTCTGTTTCACCGCGAGTTCGAGCGATAGCGAGCCGGTCAGGTTGATGGCGCCCAGTACGGTCTTGGGTTGGGTGAAGGTCACGATCCCCTGCATCATGGCGGTCGACGAGATCTCGGCCGTGCCGTCGGGCACGCGGCCGCCGATCCAGTTCGCATCCTTGTTGAACAGGGTGGACTCGGGGTCCTGGGGCGACGGATCGCGAAAGGTCGCATCGAGCCGGCTGGTAACCATGAATTCTCTCCCCGGTTGTGGCACGCTACCTTGCCCAACCTCAGGAGGTAGTCAAGTTAACATCCGGCGACGGCCCGCGGCGTGTGCGGCTCATACCTAACGCCTCCCCGGTGCCGCTCACTTGGCGCGGCGAAATTCAAGATCGCGTGCCGGGTAACCGGGAAAGCTGCTGGTCCTGCACGTCGCCAGGTCGTCGCTGAGGCGCCGGCAGACCATCGTGTAGGGGAGCCAATACGTCTGCCCATCCGAGCATCCCACGCGGGGCTGGGTGGTGTTCAGCGTTCCGCCGTCGCCGAAGGTTGCGGTGATTGGTGCCCGGCAACTGAACGTTCCATGGATGGGACAGGAGGTCCTGGTGTCGGTCTGTCCTGTGCCGTCATGGCCAAAGCAGATATGGCCGGCGAGCTTCGTGCAATTGACTTCGCGTTGCGGCGAATCGAGCCCTCCGCGCACCGTCTGAACCGTATGGCCCAAGGTCCAGCATCCTTCAAGCAAGCTGAGGTCCTTCTTCGCCCATCGCTCGACCGGCAGGTCGGCGGGCTTGGGCGGTGGTGACGGAGGCGCGAGCAGCGCGGTCTGCTGCGGCCGCGGCGCGCCGGCCTCGCGCGGCAGTTCGAGCGGCGCTGGCGTTGGCTTGGGAGTGCTGGCGCAGGCGAGCCTCTTCTGCGCCAGCTCGCGCGCCAGGGCGTCGGCCTGATTGCGCAGCGTGAGCGAGAGTTGCGCCTCGGCGGCCAGCCTCTGCGACGGCGCCGGACAGAAATCCCAACGCACCAGCGGCAGGGGCCCAAATCCGCAGGCCCGCAAGAGCAGCTCTGCTGCGGCGGCGACAACGGCCCCGAACGCCGCCCATAGCAGCAGTGATAGCCATGGCCTGCGGCCCATGCCGAGCACTCCCTCGCATTCTTCTACCACTGCGAGCGCCATTCAGTCAGGGAGGCCTGCGCGAGTGCGGCGAGGCAATGCCCGCGCTTTCTCCTTGCATTGGTGTCCGGACCGCTCCCTGATCACGGACGCCTTCTTTGGAAGCAGGTCGGAATGCGCCCCATATTTCCGTTCTTTGGCATGATCGCTTTGGCCACAGTCGTCGCCATGGCCCCGGTGTTCATTCGGTCGGCCGTGGCGCAGGAGACGAAGGCCTCGCGCTTCGCCGTGCCGGTCGCGCCGGCGCAGGCTGCGGCACTCAAGCGCGAAGAGGATCTTGCCGTGGGGCAGGCCGAAAGCGCCGTCCGCGAGATGCGGGGCCTCGCCAAGACGCAACCGGAAAAGGCACTCGCCGACAGCGACGGCCGAATCGTCGCGGAGATCGGGCGCCTGGTGGCTCGGCGCCAGGCCGCGCGATCTTCAGGTGGCGGGCAGGGCCAGGCTGCGCTGCTGAACGCCACGCAGCAGATGCAAGAGACGCAAATGAGCTTCAATCTGCAATATCTGATGCTGCAGAATCAGGTGCAGAACGAAAATCGCCAGTTCACCGCGGTGTCGAACGTCATGAAGAGCAAGCACGACACGGTGAAGAACTCTATCAGCAACATCCGCTGATCGGTCCGGCATGTGCGGCCGCTATACCTACAAGCTCTCGTGGAAGCAGATCGTGAAGCTGTACCGGCTCACCGTGCCGGACGAGCCGCTGGAGAACCTGCGGCCACCCGCCTACAACGTGGCGCCGACCGACCTGATGCCCATCGTCCGGCCGGCGGGCAACGGCCGCGAGCTCGTCGTGGCGAAATGGGGTCTCATGCCCTGGTGGTTGAAGCCCGACCAGATCAGCCGGCCGCCGTACGCCACGATCAACGCCCGCGCTGAGAGCGTGCGGACCGCACGGGCCTTTCGCGAGCCCTTCGCGACCCGCCGCTGCCTGGTGCCGACGACGGGCTGGTACGAATGGCAGAAGATCACCGCCAAGCAGAAGCAGCCCTACCATTTCCGCCCCAAGGCCGAACCCTTCGCCTTCGCCGGGATCTATGACGTGTGGAAGGGCAAAGACAAGCCGACGATCACCAGCTTCTCGATCGTCACCACGGCCGCGGCCCCCAGCGTAGCCACCTACCACGACCGCATGCCGCTCGTGCTCGAGGAGGGCCAGTTCGACGACTGGATGCGCGGGTCGCCCGAATTGGCCGCGACGATGATGAAGCCCTACCCTGGCGACATCGAGGCGTGGCCGGTCCCAGCCGCCGTCGGCAACGTGCGGAACAACAGTCCGGAGCTCATGGAGCCGGCTGAGGCGCTTGCCCCGGCAGGGTCAGGCGATAAAAATTGACGATGTCGCGCCGGGTCGGGCAATGCGGGCGGAGCCGTCCGAGGCGCAAGGAGGAAGAGTGGCCTATCGCGATTGGAGCGAAAGCAGGAAACGTCAGGTCCGCTACAGCGCTATGGCGCTTGGCCTTGTCGTCATCGCGGGCGGCGTCCTGCTATGGCAGCAAGGGACAAAGGAGGCGGCTAAATCCGTAATGTCGCCAGCTGCGTCGAATGCAGCCGCGCCCGAAGCCAAACCACATCCTTCGACGGACAATCCCGATATTCCCAATCCCAAGATCGATCTTGCCATCCAGGCGATCGGCGACGCCCGCCGCCTCGCCATCCAGGGCAAGTTCGCCGAAGCCGAGGCCGAGCTCAAGAAAGCCGACGACGCCGTTCCCGGCATGCCGGAAACCAAGCAGGCGCGCGACGATATCGCGGCCATGCAGACGCCGCAGGGCCAATTGCGGCTCCAGCTCAATCTCGCCGAGCTCGCGATCGAGCGCGACGATGGCGCCGCCGCCGAGGCAGCGCTGGCCAAGGCCGAGCAGGCTGCGCCCGATTCGCCGGACATCGCGCCGCTGCGGCAAAGGCTGCAGGAGCTGCAGCAACGCAAGCTCAAGCGTACCAATCGCGTGGCGGCTCTGCTCACGGCCATGCGCGAAGCGATCGCCCGGCACGACTTCGCCGCGGCCGACGACGCTCTCAATCAGGCGTCGCGCATCGACATCAGCAATCCCGACGTGCTGAAGGCCAGAATCGAGCTCAATCGCGCGCACAACGCCGCCATGAGGAACGAGGAGGAGCAGAAGCCGGCGGGCACGCCGGCGCCGCGCTAAATCGGGGCGCGCTCCCCCTAGCGCGCCGTCCGGGCGGGGGGTGGCGCTTCGCTGACGGAATAATTGCGATGCAGGCGCGGGAAGGGCCCGGTCAGGGCGAGCACCGTCAGGACCACTATCAGCACCATAAGGACAAGGGCTGCAAAGCAAGAACCGCGCATAACAGGCCAACGCCTGGGTATGCGCGCCAGTGACGGCCGAATTTAAGCAACAAAGAGTCGCGTCTCAACGGCGAGACGCGTCGGCCGGACGGGCCCCGGTCAGGCCGCGCGCCGCCGCGACGGCTTGCGCTTACCTCGGCTTTTTGCCGCTACGAACCGCTCGGCCCGCTCGCGCGCCGCCGGGGCCCCGCCGCCCTTCAGGCTGTTGCGCAGTGCCTGCATAAGGTCGACGACCTTGCTGTCGTCGTTGGCGGGCTTGGTCGGCTTCACCGGCCGGCCCTTGCGCTTCTCTTCGATGAGCGCCTTGAGCGCGTCCTCGTAGCGGTCGATGAACTCCGAGGGATCGAACTTGCCGGTCTGCTGGTCGATGATCTTTTCGGCGATTGCCAGCATCTGCGCGTCGGGTTTGGGCAAGTCCTGGTGTGGCAGCTGCTCGACGTCGCGGACTTCCTGCACCGTGCGCAGGGTGTTGAGCAGCAATCCGTCGTCCTCGATCTCGATGGCGCAAATCCGCTCGCGCGTGCTCATGACCAGGCGGCCGAGCGCGATCATGCGCCGCTGCTTCATGGCCTCGCGGATGACGGAGAAGGCCTCGATACCGGTCTTGCCGGCCGGCATAAGATGGTAGGGCGAGTCCCAGTAGAGGCGATCGATGCTGTCGCGCGGCACGAACTTCTGGATGTCGATGATGCGCGTCGATTCCAGTTTCACCGATTCGAAGTCATCCTTGTCGAGCAGGACATACTCGTCCTTGGCGATCTGATAACCTTTCACCAGGTCCGAACGCGAGACTTCCTCGCCGGTGCCGGCATCGACCGTCTTCATCTTGATGCGGTTGTTGGTCTGCGGGTTGATCAGGTTGAAGCGCACGGTCTCGGCTTCGCTGGTCGCGGGATAGAGCGCCACCGGGCAGGTGACCAGCGACAGACGAAGATGACCTTCCCACGATGGTTTAACGGCCATGACCAACCCCTTCGACAGGACTCGCGCGGATTGGTCTTAACATCGGTAAGTGTCGGCCGTTGCAGGCTTTTTTGTATCCCACGAATCTTCAAGAGCTAGCGGGTCGTTCCGGTTCTGGTCCCGCAAGCGCTAGAGCTGCGATGGTGCCCTTATTGGTCGATCAGCTGCCGCTTCAGCTCGGCCGCGATAAGTCGCGTGGTCAGCACAGTGGGATGGCCTTCGTGCGGTATCGCGAGCTCGTCGAGCTTGTGGCCTTGCGTCTGTGCGTTCACCGAGACGAGCTTGAGGCCCGCCTTGCGCATGCGATCGAGGACTCGCGCCGGCAGCGGACTGTCGTCGGTCACGACCTCGCCCGGCGGCGCTGGGTCGTTCGGCCAGGAATAGAGGACATAGAACGGCGCTCCAAGTCGCTCACGGATCAGCGTCTGCGCCCGCACGAGCAGCGCCACGAACAAATCAGCAGCCTTCTCCTGGTGCTCGCGCTCGCCGATCTGCCGGGTGAACGACAGGTACTTGTGGGTGAGATAGATGAGGCCCGCCAGTGGATTGGTCAGGCGATGGTGCGTGAAGCTGCCGGTATAGCGGGGAACACCGCCCTCGAGCACGTAGCGCGGCGAGGCGCCCAGCCATTCGCCGTCGCCGGTCGTCCATTCTATTTGCGACGGCGCGATCCAGGTAATCACGGCCGCCACCTTCCCGTGTTTCTTGTAGCGGTCGAACAGCCCGACCTCGAGTGCCCGCACCAGGTGGTTCACGCCATAGCCGGGCGCCGAAAAATTCACCGTGCATATCCGGTCGTCGTTCAAGTGGGCGAACTGCGCCGGCAACGTCTCGTCGTCGTTGATGCCCTGGCCGAACATGAACGAGCCGCCGGTGAAGATGTAGCAATCGGCGCCGGCAGGGGCGGGCGGCGTGACGCGTGTGCCCTCGGCGGTGGAGTGATAGGTAGCGCGATACAGCGTTTCGTTGCCGCGGGTGGCCGTCTCAACGACGGTGAGGTTGGGCAGGAGGCGATAACCGAGGACCGGCTCGGGCGGAATCCATTCCTTGGGATCGGTGGTGTGGACGACATCGAGCCCGACGGGTGCCGGCGCCAGGATCCCGGCGAAGACGTCGAGAAGCCCGATGGCCAAGGCGATGGCCGCGACCGACAGGGCGGCGGTTCGCCAACGGTCGCCGGTGAGCAGCGCCGCGCCAGCCAGCCCCAGGAGCACCGTCAGCCCGACGATCCATGGGGCGGACGGCAAGAGCGCGATGCCGACGGCAAACGTCGCGAGCAGCGCCGCGGTAAGCTGCACATTGCGGTTGAGCCATGCCAACAAGCTGAAGCGCCCCCGATCCGGATTTCCTGTAGCGGTTCGAAATCCGTCAGGCCAGCCGCTTCGACGAGTAGGTCTCGAAGAAGCGCTCGACCGCGACCAGACCGGCGCTGGTGAGCTTGACGATGATGCGGCGCTTGTCGTCCTTGTCCTCGTTACGGACGATCAGACCGTGCGACTGCAGCGTCTCCATGCGCCGAAGCGCCGTCGTCTGCGGAACGCCCGAGGCGGCTCCCAGGCTGGTCACGGTCACTTCCGCGCCGCCGAGATGCGCGTCATAGAGATCGAGCAGCATCTCCCAGCACGGATCGGAAAACAGCTCGTCCGGAAAGTACTGGCTGCGCACGCGCCGCATGGACTTGAGATCGTTGAGGGCTGCCCGATTGCGCGCCGTGAACGTCTCCCCGTCCAGCCTGGCCGCCCCAACACGCTCGGGCGACCCTCCGCCCGGCGACGGCGCTTCCAGGCGGCGGGCGAGCTGTGCAGCTTTCACGGCCTGGACGAGCTTGGGTCCTTCGACCGGCTTGATCAGCATGTCGCGGGCCCCCAGGCGGATCGCTGAAATCGCATCGTCGAAGCCGGCGTCGCCACTCACGAAAATGATCTCGGGACGGTCAGACGGCACGATGCTTTTCAGGCGTTCGGCAAATTCCATACCGGTCAGCTCGGGCATGCGCAGGTCGGTCACGACCACGGTTGGCCGGCAACCATCGGCCAGCAGTTTCAGGGCCGCCCAGCCGTCGGTTGCGGAACGACACTTAAGGTGTGCCTTGGATAGATACGCGACCAGTTCTTCAACCGCGGCCAAGTCGTCATCGACGACGAGGACATCGACGAAGCTCCGGTCGGTTGGGACTTTGTCCGGCGTTTGCATCCGTCTGTGCTGAGGCGGGCGCTGTTTTGCGCCCTGAAACCGATACTTTTGCCGACTGCGCCGCAAGGTCAAGCGCGCTGTTGGGCGGTCTTTGCGCGATTTCCGGATCGGCGGGTATGTGCCGGTCCATCGGCTCGCCCTCCGGTCATGCAAAAATGAACCCCGGTTTGCGTCCAAATTGGAGGCGATTGGGGGTGAAGTGAGGAATAGCGCGGGTCATAAGTCGACGCATGCCCAACAACCCTTCTGGGAACCAGGACACCCCGCAGCAGTGCGATGTCCTAATCGTCGAAGACGACGTGATCCAATGCGAGGAAATGGCCGGCTACCTCGGCCGCGCCGGCCTCTGGGTTCAGATGGCGCACGATGGCGCGAGCGCGCTGCGGCAAGCGCGCGACCACAAGCCGAAGGTGGCCCTGCTCGACTACAACCTGCCCGATATTAACGGCGTGCAGTTGGCCGAATTGCTGCGGCCACTTCTGCCGCAGACTGCGATCATCATGATGTCAGGTCGGATCGACGGATTGTCCGAGCAGACCTTGGCCAAGCTGGGAATCACCGTCTTTGTGAACAAGCCCTTGCCTCTGGGACCGCTGCGCCAGGCTGTGCTGAAGCTGGTGCAGTCGCCCGATCGGGGCGGCCCGCCACGCCAGACCGGGTGGTTGGCGGCAGGCTATGGGGGCACGCGGCGGTAGCAGTAGGTTTTGGGGATCAAGAAGGGGTTGAAGGGGCCAGCAAGGGCCCCGTAGAGGGAAGGGGCGCCAGTCACCGTGCTATGCTGTGCCCGACCAGGCGATCGTCACCGACGCCTGGGGCGGTGCTTGCAGTGTCGCGTTGAGGGCAGGCGTTCGCCATCGGGATCGAGTTGATGACGTTTGCCGATCAATCTGCGCCGATACGTGCGACCCGCCCGCGGCTCGCCGATATGCCGCGTACGCTGTTGCGCCGGGGTCGGCAGGCGTTCGGCGTGCGCGGCATCGCCTGGGCGGCCGGAGCGGCGATCATCGGTCTGGTGTTCGGCGCGGTTGCCGTCCTCCTCATTACCCTGCGCGCGTCCGAAATCAGCGCGCCTGACCGGCAAGTCGCAGAGTTCCGGGCCGTCAAGGACGCCCAGCTCGATTTCATGGGCGTGCTCGCCGCCATGGCGACCGGTGCGCTGCAATGGAATCCCGGCGAGCAGCCGGCGCTGCACTCGTGGAGCCACTTCACGACGGCGCTCGACCGACTATGTGCCCGGCTCGACCTGGCCAGCGCCTATGGTGGGGCCCTGAACGCAATCTGCGAGGCGCGCGTCGATCTCGTCCGCAGGATCACGCCGCAGGTCGAGTTGTACGATCCGCCGCGGCGTCGCCTCGATCGGACGGCGATGATCGACCTGCTCACGTTGCGCGCCGACCTCCATCAACTCGAAACGCAGATGTACGCCGATTCCGACAGGCTGGCGGGGCGCGTCGCCGAGCGCTCCAGGACGGAGTTGGTCGTGCTGGCCGGCAGCATCGTGGCCTTCTCCGCCGCGGGTCTGGTCCTGCTGGTGCTGGCCGGGCGAGCCTCGATCCAGCAGGCAGAACAGTCCCAAAAGGCCGAGGAAGCCGCGCAGTTGTTGCAGGAGACCATCGAGGCGCTGCCGGCCGGCCTCGTCGTGTACGACGCCGACGAGCGGCTGACGATGTGCAACGCCCAGGCCGCCAGCATTGCCCCGGTGCTGGGCGAGCCAGGGGCGATCGGCAAGACTTTCGAGGAAATTGCGCGCGAGCAGGCCCGTCGCCTGGAAGCCGCCGGTGGCGGGCCGGTGCCGACCGACGAATGGATCGCCCGCTTCCGGCGGAGGGAGACGGAGCGCACGCCGCGGGCGATCGATGGCCGGTGGTATGAGTGGTCGGAACGCAGAACGCCGTCGGGTCGGACCGTCGGCCTCAGGATCGACGTCAGCGAGATCAAGGGCAAAGAGCTCGAGCTCGAACGGGCGCGCGGCGAATACCAGTCGCTGGTCGATTCGATGAGCGACGTGGTGTTCAAGCTCGACCTGAGGAAGGGCGTCTTCACCTTTGCGAGCGGCGCCGCCGCCGAAGTCTTCGGCAAGCCGGCGTCAGAGCTCATCGACACGCCGTTCCTCGACTACGTCGCGCCCGAAGATCGCGACAGGGTTCGCGAAGCTGCCCGCGCCACCAACCGCGCCGCCGTGGGCGAGGTGCACGAGGTCCGGTTCCGCATGAAGGCGGCCGGGGGGGTGCTGCGGCACGTCGAGATGCGGGTTCGTCGTACGGCCGACGAAGGTGGCCGGTCGGGTGTCACGGGCATGATGCACGACATCGAGGATCGCGTCGAACTCGAGGGCCGTCTCGAACAGCAGATGATCGAGCAGGAGATGGCGCGTGCCCGCTACCAGCTGCTGGTCGATTCGCTCTCCGACATGGTCTACGCCATCGATGCCAAGGGCACCTTTGTCTATGCCAGTCCTGGCACCGCCGACCTCCTGGGCGTGCCTTCCGCGACTGTGATCGGCACGCGCTTCCGCGACTGGGTGGCCGACGAGGATATCGAGCAGGTGATGCAAGCCGGCAAGCTCTTCACCCGGTCGCCCAACCAGGAAATGCGACAGCTGCAGTTCCGGATGAAGGCGGCCGACGGCACCGTCCGGCCGGTGGAGGTGCGCTACCGCAAGCCGGTCGGCGAAGGCCAGAACGCCGCCCAGGTGGGCGTGATCCGCGACATCAGCGAGAGGGTCGAGCTGTTGCGGCGGCTGGAGCGGCAGGTGGAGGAGCTCGCACGGACCCGCGGCGAGTACCAGTCCCTGGTCGATTCGCTGGGCGACGTGGTCTACACGATCGACGTCAAGACCGGCGTCTTCACCTTCGCCAGCGCGGCCACGGCCGACGTATTCGGCATCCCGCCCGAGGAATTCGTCGGCACGCACTTCCTCGAGCACATTTCGCCCGAATCGCGCGAGGAGGTCACCCGTACGACCACCCGCGACTACGATCCTGCCGACCAGGGAACCTTTGCGCAGTTCGCCATGAAGACGACTTCCGGCGAGGTCCGCCACGTCGAGGTGCGGGCGCGCCGCCGCATGGACGAGGATGGCCGGCTGATCAGCACCGGCGTCATCCGCGATGTCGAGGACAGGGTGCGCCTCGAACGCTCGCTCGAACAGGAGAGGGCGCGCCTGCGCTCGATCATCGAGTCGAGCGGCGCGCTGATCGTGGTAGTCGACGACCAGCTCCGGGTGGTGATGGTCAACAGCGGCTTCATCCTGCTGACCGGGCTGGCCGAGGCAGCGGCCATTGGACGGCCGCTGCGGGACATCATGGAATGCCCGGTCGATCGGCTTGGCGCCGGGATGGTCCAATTCGCCGTCAAGCTCAGGAACCCGGCCGGACGCGAACGCCTGATCTCCTTCACCGCGACACCGGTTGCCGCCGCCAGCGGCCGAACCGGCAATATCGTGCTGCTGGGCGTCGACGATACCGAGCGGCGCGAGGCGGAGCAGGCGCTCTACGACACCGAGCGCTTTGCCACGGTCGGCGAGATGGCCGGCACAATGGCGCACGAGATCAGCCAGCCCTTGCAGGTGATCAACATCGCCTGCGCCTCGGCGTGCGAGGAACTGGCCGAGACCCTCGCACAGGGCGGCGTGCCTGACGCCGAGTACCTCAAGGTCAAGCTCGATCGCATTTCCCAGCAGGTCGAGTTCGCAAGCCGCATCGTCGGCGATCTGCGCGCCTTCGTGCGCGGCACCAATTCCGAGCCGACCGGCCCGTCCGATCCGGCCAAGGCGGTGCGCAGTGCCGTCGATTTGACCGGCCATGGCGTGCGCCAGGCCGGTGCGGCGATCTCGGTGTCGCTCGGCGCGGACCTGCCGGCGGTGGCGGGCGAGGTCGGCCGGCTCGAACAGGTGCTGGTGAACCTGATCAACAATGCCCGCGACGCTGGCGGACGCACCATCCGCGTCCTCGCCGAGACCATCCGCCAGGATGGGTTGCCGTTCGTGCGCATTGCGGTGGAGGATACCGGGCCCGGCATTCCGCCCGAGATCCTGCCGCGCCTGTTCGTCAGCTTCGTTACCACCAAGCCGCGCGGCAAGGGTACCGGGCTTGGCCTGCGCATCTGCCGGCGCATCGTGGAAGAGATGGGCGGCAGCATCTCGGCCACGAACCTGCCGCAAGGAGGCGCCCGCTTCGAACTGCTGCTGCCGGCGGCTGCGCCGGAAGAAGCGGTCGCCGCGGTCGGTCGCGCATCGCTTTCGCTTTAAGCAGGCGTCGCGGCGCCGCGGCAGCGGCCGCCCTTGTATGGGTCGCCTTCGGAGCGAGCGTCACGGCCGCCGGGGCGCTGTTGTTGCCGGCCTGCGGCATCGGGCCGTGGCGCTCGGCGAGCTGGAGCTTCTGTCCGCTGCCATCCGGCGCGCTGGCGGCCGAGCAGGAACGCTCCCTTGCCTTGCGCAACGAGGCCAACACGCTGGCGCGCGAGCTGGCTCGCAAGCGGCTCGCCTGCGCCAGCCTCGCCAAGCCGCCGCCTCCGCCGCTCGAGTTGCCACGACAGGCCGGAGCGCCACGCGCGCAGCAGACCGCACTGCTGAAGCCGCCACCGCCACCTCCGTCGCCGCCCAAGGCCGCGGACCTGCCGGCAGACCGCTGGGCGCGCAAGGATCTTGGCTTGCTGCAGGGTTGCTGGCGGGTTGGTGAACCCACGCCGATCTTCGTCGGTGGCGAACGATGCACGGCCACCGCCGGTACGCTTTGTTTCGACAGCAACGGCAACGGTACGGATGAGCAGCAGCTTGAATGTCCGCGCTCCGGCACCTTCTTCTGCCGAGCCCCGGTCAAGGCGCAGTTCAACAACGAAGGCGCACTGGTGGGCGACCAAGCCGATGGTCCATGCCGTCCCAGAAACCGGTGGGTCAAGCGAACCCTCACCTGCCAGCGTGTCGACGACACGAAGGCGACCTGCCTCGACCAGGACTTCTCGGGGAGAAAGTACGTGCCCTTCCGCCGATCGAATTGAGCGGGCTGCTCGTCGCTTGCTTCGTCGCAAAAAATCGAAAAGCTTAGTGGTCTCCCACTAAGCCTTTGATTGGTGGAGCCACGGGGAGTCGAACCCCGGACCTCTACAATGCCATTGTAGCGCTCTCCCAGCTGAGCTATGGCCCCGAACCCGGTCTTCGGTCCCGTATAAGTCCTGGCAGGCGCACTGGCAACATCGCCTGCCCCGCCGAGAGCCGCCTGATCAGCGGTCGCCCTCGCCCTTGTCGTCCTCGACTTCGACTTCGATCTCTTCGCTCTCGTCGGCGAGATCGTCGGCATCCTCCAACGCCTCCTCGTTCGCCTCGATGTCGGCCTCCTCGCCGAGCGTCGTCTCCTCCAGTTTCTTGGTCTTCGCCGCGGCCGCCGCCTTGGCCGCCGCTGCCGCGGCCGCCGCCGACGCGGCGGTCACCGCCGCCGACGCGCGGCCGCGACGGACCTTGACGAAATCGTCGCGGTCGTGCTCGCGCCCGCACTTCGGGCATTTGATCGGGCTCTTGTTCAGGTCGTAGAAGCGGGCCGCGCAATTCTGGCAGGTGCGCTTAGTGCCCCAGGACGCCTTGACCACGCTGGATCTCCTGGAAATTTCGCCGGATAGAGGGCCTGTTCGGCCGCGAGGGCGGGCGTATGTCACGCGTCTTTCACCCTGTCAAAAGCAAATTCGGCCGTGGTAGGAGGACTCCCCGCCGCTGAATTGCCGCGTTTTGCCCGGCCTCAGGAGGCCATAGAGTCGCCATCCTCTGAACGGAGCGTTCCCTGTCGTCCTCCCAGCACCCTTTTAAAATGACTGCCCGGCGGGCCGGCCGGCTTTCCGGCCGCGTGCATGCGCCCGGCGACAAGTCGGTGTCACACCGGGCCCTCATGTTCGGCGCCATGGCGCTGGGTGAGACGACGATCCGCGGCCTGCTCGAGGGCGAGGACGTCATCTGCACCGCGGACGCGATGCGGGCGCTCGGGGCGGAGGTCGGAAATGACAACGGCGTGTGGCGTGTCAGGGGCTTCGGGGTCGGCGGCGGACAGGAGCCACGCGACGTGCTCGACCTTGGCAACTCCGGGACTGCCGCGCGGCTGCTGACCGGCATCCTGGCGAGCCACCGCTTCACCAGCTTCATGACCGGCGATGCCTCGCTGCGCACCCGGCCGATGAAGCGGGTGATGGAACCCCTGCAGCGCATGGGCGCGCGGTTCGAGGCGCGCGATGGCGGCCGCATGCCGCTCGCCGTCGTCGGGAGCGACGAACTGGTGCCCATCGAATACCGTCTGCCGATGGCGTCGGCGCAGGTGAAGAGTGCCATCCTCCTGGCCGGGCTTAATACCGCCGGCGAGACCACGGTGATCGAGCCCGCGCCGACACGCGATCACACGGAGCGCCTGCTGCGCCACTTCGGCGCCGAGGTACGTGTGGCGGCGGCCGAGGGCGGCGGCAAGCGCATCACGGTCGTCGGCTGGCCGGAGCTCAAGGGGCGCGACATCGTCGTGCCGGGCGATCCTTCCTCCGCCGCCTTCGCCGTTGTGGCGGCCGCGATCCGCCCGGGCAGCGACATCGTGGTGGAGAATGTCGGGATCAATCCCTTGCGCACCGGGCTCTATGTGACCCTCAAGGAGATGGGGGCCGATCTCGCCTTCGAAAACCAGCGCGACGTGGGC
>JBPYDO010000046.1:0-24569 GCA_051985755.1 Reyranella sp.
CTCGCCGTCACCGACAACATGAACTTCGGCAATCCGCAGAAGCCCGAGATCATGGGGCAGTTCGCCGGCGCCATCATCGGCATGGCGGAGGCCTGCGCCGCGCTCGACTTTCCCGTCGTGTCGGGAAACGTCTCGCTCTACAACGAGACCGAGGGCAAGCCCATCCTGCCCACCCCGACGATCGGCGCGGTCGGCGTGATCGACGACATCACCCGGGCCGTCGGTTCCCGGCTCACCCAGAACGGGCTGGGCATTGTGCTGATCGGTGAAACCAAGGGCTGGCTCGGCCAGTCGCTCTATCTTCGCGAGGCTTGCGGCCGCGAGGAGGGCGCGCCGCCGCCCGTCGACCTTGCGGCTGAGCGGCGCAACGGCGATTTCGTGCGCTCCCAGATCGCGGCCCGCAGGGTCGATGCCTGCCACGACCTCAGCGACGGCGGACTTCTGGTAGCGCTTGCCGAGATGTGCATCGCGGGTGGCACCGGGGTCGAGGTCACGCTCCCCGAATCCCGCGTGCCCTCGCACGCGTTTTTGTATGGCGAGGATCAAGCCCGCTATCTCGTGGCGACGGGATCGCCCGAGGATCTCGTGGCCGCCGCACAGGCGGCCGGCGTTCCGGCCGTCCTTCTGGGCTATTCGGGCGGCGACTGCCTCAAGGTGAAGGGCTTGATCGCGCTTCGCCTCAGCGACATCAAAGCCGCCCACGAGGCCTGGCTGCCGGCCTATATGAGCGCGACGGATTAAGCAGGAAAATCAAGCCATGCCGATGGCCGCCGACGATATCGTTCGTCTCATCAAACAGGGCATTCCCGACGCTCAAGTCGAGATGGAGGACCTTATCGGGGACGGCGACCACTGGGCCGCTACGGTCATTTCGCCCTCCTTCGCCGGCAAGACCAAGATCCAGCAGCACCAGATGGTATATCGGGCCTTGGGCGAGAACATGGGCGGCGTGCTCCATGCGCTGAAGTTGACCACCATGGCGCAACGGCCCTGAGCGCCTTATATTGAAAAGTGGAACCCGCGCCCAAAGGGGCGCTTCAGGAGATTTTTGGACATGAGCGAACCCGAAGTCTTTGGCCGCATCCGCGATGAGATCGCGAGGAACGACGTGCTGCTTTTCATGAAGGGTACGCCGGTGTTCCCGCAATGCGGCTTCTCGGCGGCCGTGGTCGACTGCCTGAGCCAGCTCGGCGTCAAGTTCCACGGCGTCAACATCCTGGTCGACCCGGAGCTGCGCCAGGGCATCAAGGAATTCAGCCAGTGGCCGACCATCCCGCAGCTCTACGTGAAGGGCGAGTTCGTCGGCGGCTGCGACATCGTCCGCGAAATGTTCGAGACCGGCGAGCTCGAGCAGCTCCTCAAGGCAAAGGGCGTCGCGTTAGCGGACGCAGCGTAGCGAGTACGCCAACGCAGGCGGGCGGCAGGCGTTGTAATCAACGCCGAGAGCCCGCTGTGGGGAGCCTTACGGGCGGTGCGGCCTAGCCGAAAGCGTAAGTCGCCATCGAAAGATTCCCCGACGTAAAGCTGCGATGTAGCGTCTTGCCGCGTGCGCCCTTTCCCGCGGCGCCGAAGGCGACGTGCAACGGCAGCAAGTGCTCGTCGGTCGGATGGGCATCGCGCGCGTTCGGAGCGCGCTCGCGGTAGTTGGCGAGCCCCTCCTCGTCGCCCTTCTCGACCGCCTCTGCTACCCAGTCGTCGAACGCCTTGGCCCAGGGTTCGGGCGCCAGGTCGTGCTGGCCGCGCTTGAGGCGGCGGAGGTTGTGCGTGGCGCTGCCGCTGCCCATCACCAGGATGCCTTCGTCTTTCAGCGCGCTGAGCTTGCGACCCAGCGCGATGTGATGCGCCGGCGTCATGTAGGGCTGCACGGACAGCTGGAAGATCGGGATGTCGGCCTCGGGCCAGGCGAGCAATGCCGGCACCCAGGCGCCGTGGTCGAGACCGTATTCGGCAGGGATTGCGCCGGTCAGCTGGGCGACGCGCTTGGCCACTTCCGGCGCGCCCGGTGCGTCGTAGTGCAGGCGATAGAGCGCCTCCGGGAATCCCGAGAAATCATGGATCGTCTCCGGCTTCGCCGTCAGCGACACGGCCGGCTGCTCGGTGCACCAGTGCGCCGACACCGCGACGATCGCCTTGGGTTTCGGTACCTCAGCACCCAGGCCCGCCAGGAAGTCCCGCGCCGGCACGTCCTTTTCGAGATAGAGCATCGGTGAACCGTGCGAAACGAACAGGGTCGGCATCGACATCGCTTCAATCCTCACACAACATCGGGTCAACATAACAGAAGGGGTTGTTCATGTCGGCTTTGCGCAGACTGGCGGCCGCTGCAGCGATATGGGGCGTCTTGGCGACTTCGGCCATGGCCCAGACGACGCTGCGGCTGGTGCCGCATTCGGACCTCAAGGTGCTCGATCCGATCTGGACCACCGCCTACATCAGCCGCAACCACGGCTACATGGTCTACGACACGCTGTTCGCCAAGGACAGCGATCTCAAGGTGCGGCCGCAGATGGTCGACACCTGGCAGGCCTCGCCCGACAAGCTCACCTGGACCTTTACCCTGCGCCCTGGGCTCGAATGGCACGACGGCACACCGGTAACCGCCGAGGACTGCGTCGCTTCGCTCAAGCGCTGGGGTGCGCGCGATTCCATGGGCCAGCAGCTGATGGCCGTCACCGCCGAGATGAAGGCGCTCGATACCAAGACTTTTCAGATCGCGCTCAAGGAGCCGTTCGGCCCGCTGCTCGACGTGCTGGGCAAGCCGTCCTCGACCGTGCCCTTCATGATGCCCAAGCGGGTGGCCGAGACCGACCCCTACAAGCAGATCGAGGACTACACCGGTTCCGGCCCGTTCATCTTCAAGAAGGACGAATGGAAGCCCGGCGAGAAGATCGTCTACGTCAAGAACCCGAAGTACAAGCCGCGCCCCGACCCCCCCTCGATGCTGGCCGGCGGCAAGATCGCCAAGGTCGACCGCGTCGAATGGCTCGCCATCTCGGATCCGCAGATCGCCGTCAATGCGCTGATCCAGGGCGAGATCGACATCATCGAGGCGCCGCCACCCGATCTCTTCCCGATCCTCACGGCCGACAAGAACGTGGCGCTGTACGGCTGGAACCAGCTCGGCAGCCAGATCATCATGCGCTTCAACGAGGTGCATCCGCCGTTCAACAACGTGCACGCCCGGCGCGCCGCTCTTTATGCCATCGCCCAGGAAGACTTTTTGCGCGCCCAGGTCGGCAACCCCGCGATTTACAAAGTGTGCAATGCGCCGCTGGTCTGCGGCTCGCACTACGCCAAGACCTACGGCGATCTCCTGATCAAGCCCGACCTCGAGAAGGCGCGCGCCGAACTCAAGGCGAGCGGCTACGACGGCAAGCCGATCGTCATGCTGCACCAGACGGACCTGGTCTCGTCCAACCAGTTGCCGCTGGTCGGCAAGCAGCAGCTGGAGAGAGTGGGCTTCAAGGTCGACGTGCAGTCGAGCGACTGGCAAACGGTGGTGACACGGCGCGCCAAGAAGGATCCCGTCGACAAGGGCGGCTGGGACATCTTCTTCACCACCACGGTCACGGTCGACGCTGACAACGTCGCCGGCAACGCCTTCACCAGCGGCGCCTGCGACAAAGCCTGGTTCGGCTGGCCGTGCGATCCGGAGCTCGAGAAGATGCGCTCGGCCTTCGTGCGCGAGACCGATCCCGACAAGCAGAAGGCGCTGGCCCTCGCCGTTTCGGATCGCGTCATGGACCAGGCGCATTATGCGCTGATCGGCCAGTACAAGGCCTTCGGCGCGTATCGCAAGGACCACGTCGAAGGCTGGTTGAGCGGCCCCGTGGCCGTGTGGTGGAACATCTCCAAGAAGTGACCGCCCTTGGCGGTCATCCCGAGCATTTGCGAGGGATCTTGCTGATCGCTTCGCTCGGGACGACACGGAGCGCTGTCACGCCGCCTTAGCGAGCGGCTCGCTGTTCCAGCGCAGCGCCGCCTCGGCGACTCGCTTGCCGAGCGCCTCCATGGTGCGGAAGTCGGAAGCGGCAATGCCCTCCACACCCTGGTCGACATTGGCCTGTGACATCGCTCCGATGAAGCTGCCGACGCGGTTGAGGTCGTCGACCGAGCCTTTGGAACTGTTGTTGCCCGGCGGCACGGCAAGACAGACCCACACCATGCCGTGCTGCATGGCGAGCGTGACGAACTGCTGAAGTGTGCTGAGCTTATCGCCGCTCCACGAACCCGAGACCGTGAAGCCGGCGGCGAGCTTGTTGCGCCACGCACCCTCCATCCAGCGCTTCGCCGTCCAGTCCTTGAACTTGGCGAAGTCCGCCGACACGCCGCCCATGTAGGTCGGGCTGCCGAAGATGATGGCGTCGGCCTGGTCCAGCTCCGCCGCTCGAGCTTCCGTTTCCGCGACAGGGATCAGGCTTGACTGGGTTCCAGCGACGGTCTGGACGCCCTTGGCAACCGCTTCGGCCAGGGCTTTGGCATGACCGAAGCCCGAATGATAAACGATGGCGACCTTGCTCATGGTGTTCTCCAGTCCTTTGATGTCATTGCCGAAAACATTGCTCTGTTTCCGGAATGAAGTTGGTTTCTCCAAGTGACTGGAAATACCTAGGCGGCAGACTATATATTTGCCAGTAGGTACCGAATCGTAACCTCGGAATATTTCTCATGATCACCGCGCCAGTACCTCACGGCAAGGAAGGCGGCTCGACCTGCCCCATGGACTTCATCCTGCGCATGCTGATGGGGCCGTGGACGACCTACATCCTCTACAACCTGAAGAGCTTCGGGCCGCAGCGCTTCGGCGAACTGAAGCGCCGCGTCGCCGGCGTGTCGGCCAAGATGCTGACCGAGCGCCTGCGCTCGCTCGAAGGCGCGGGCCTAGTGAAGCGCGACTACGAAGCGACCATTCCGCCCAAGGTCACCTACTCGCTGACCCAGCGCGGCCACGAGCTCGACGAGGTGCTGGGCAAGCTGGCCGACATCGGCATGCGCTGGGAAGCCGAAGACAAGGCCGCGCGTTCGACAAGGGCGTCGGAGCTGCAGGCCGCCGAATAACGGCCACGAGCCGTTACTTCTTGCTCACCCCCCAGAACACCGTCACGGGGGCGCGGACCTTGGCATCGGGAAACACCACGCTGTCGCGCGCCGCACTGACGCCGTACCACTCGCCGAGCGGCACGTGGGTCACCACCTGCATGGCGTAGGTCTGGATCGCCTCGGCTTCCGACTTCCTCTCCTCCGGCGTTGAAGCGAGCGCAAATGCGTCGCGCATCTTCTCCAGCGCCGAATCGCATGGCCAGCCGGCCCGCGCCTTGTCGCAGGTCGCCTGCAGCCAGGGCGTCATCAAGGGATCGAGGATGTCGATCTGCGACCAGCTGGTGCCGAAGGCGCTCCACCCGCCCTGCGATGGCGGCCCTTTGTTGCTGATCAGGCGGTGCACCATGCTCTGCCAATCCATCGACTGGACGTCGACCTTGAAGCCCGCCTTCTCGAGCTGCTGCTTGGCGACCAATGGCATCGGCTTCAGGATGTCGAGGTCGGTGGGCTGCAGGAGCACGATCGGCGTGCCGTCGTACTTGGCCTCGGCCAAGAGCTGCTTGGCTTTCTGGGCGTTGCCCTCGACCAGTCCGTCCATGCCCGCGGTGGAGGCGAGCGGCGAGCCGCAGGTGAACATCGCCTTGCAGGGCCGATAGAACCGCTTGTCGCCGACGCCGGCCTGCAGGAACTCGTCCTGGCTGAGCGCATAGGCGACGGCCTGCCGGGCCTTGATGTTGTTGAACGGCGGATTGAGCCAGTTGAGGCGAAAGCCGTACTGGTTGGAGGCCTTGCCGATCAGGATCTGGATGCCCTTGGACTTTTCCAGCACGGGTAAATGATCGTGCGTGACGTTCTCGATCATGTCGATCTCGCCGTCCAGGAGCGCATTCACGGCCGTCAGCGGATCGGGAATCCAGATCCATTCGACGCGATCGAGGTTCACGACCTTGCCGCCCGCGAGCCCCGAAGCCGGCTCGGAACGCGGCACGTATTTCGGGTTCTTGACGAACACCAGCTTCTCGCCCGGCTTCCACTCCTCGCGCTTGAAGATGAAGGGACCCGACCCGATCGTGCTGTCGCTCTGCTTGAAGGGATCGGTCTCGGCCACTTTCTTCGGCATCATGAAGGGGACGACCACCGACGGCTTGCCGAGCGCATTCAGCAGCGGGCCGAATTTCTCGAACAGCACGATCTCGAAGGTCTTAGGATCGATCGCACGGTATTCCTTGATCTTGGCGGCGAACTTCTGGCCCATCGAATCGCGGGCCGCCCAGCGTTTGAGCGAGGCGATGCAGTCGGCCGACGTGACCGGCGTGCCGTCATGCCATTCGAGCCCCGGGCGCAGGGTGAAGGTCCAGGTAAGGCCGTCGTCGCTGGTCTTCCAGGTATCGACCATCTGCGGCTTCACCTGGAATTTCTCGTCCATGGCGAACAGCGTGTCGTAGACCATGTAGCCGTAGTTGCGGACGATATACGAGCCGCTCCAGATCGGATCGAACTCCTTGAGGTCGGAGTGCATCACCACCTTGAGCACGTTCTCAGCCGAAGCGATCGGTGCGGACGCAACAGCGGCCAGCGCGGCGATCAATGCGAACAGAAAACGGCGCATGTGCGGTCCCCCCAAAATGGAGGCAAAGTCTAGGTCCCGTGCCGGCTTCTTGTCATGAGCAAAGCGCTATAGTCGGCGAGATGAAGACAGTGTCGCGTTCAGTGCCGATGCTTGTGGCCGTTCTTGTGCTCGCGTTCGCGCCGATCGCAGGCCACGCACAAGATGCGTGTCATGCCATGGCCGAGAGCATCCGCACGGCCGAGCCACCGGCGGACCATGACGATCCATGGATGTCGCCGGTGCAGGCACTGGCGGACCTGCCGGGTACCGGGGTTCATCTCGACCAGGCAAAGTCGCTCCCTTTGAAGGCGGCGATCGACCAGCTGAAGGGCGATCTGCGGGCTACGCCGCGGCTGGTCGATGCCGTGACCGAGCTGGTCGGATCGCCGGACACATACCTCCACCTCCGTCGCTTCGGGGCGAGCGAGCTCAGGGCCGCGCAAGTCAGCCAAGGCAGCGCCGGCTGCCTGTACTTCGTGTTCTTCACCGCCCCGCCCGGCGGCCCGGCCGACGTCGCCGACGCGCCCGCAGAGCTCAAGGATCGCAAGGATGGCTCCATGCCGCCCTGCACCGGCGCCGGTGGCATCGCCTTGGCAGCGGAAGTGAGCGGCACACCCGCCTTTATTGTCTCAGAGGGCCGCGACCAGCACGAAAGGATCTCGGTGACGCCTTGGCATGGCGGCTGGCAAAAGTCCTGCGAGATGAGCCTGGATTTCACCGCCGGTCTCGACGTCGCCGAACGGTTCTGCGCCCGAGGCGTCGACTGCGCCAAGGCGTCCGAACAGGCCAAGGTTCTGGCTTCGCGCTACAACAAGGATCAGGATGCTTTCGCCGACGACCAGGCTCTGGATGAGAAACTGCGTGACCTGAAGAAGCACGCCGACGACAAGCCTGTGGGCTCGCGCGACTTCCCGACCTTCGGCCACCAGGCCAGTTACCGAGCTGCGTCGTTCAGTGAGACTACGGTCAGCGTGCCGATCATGCTCGAGGGTGAGGCGCTAATCGCCAAGATTGGCCACGGCTCGATTGGTTGGCGAGTCTATCCTGACTACCTGGTCGGTTTTTATCGATGGACTGGCGACGAATTCGAGCCGGTTGCCAGCGCGATCATCAACACGCGGCGAATCAAGCCCGTCGCGATCACGATCAAGTAGGCAGCGCCAGCTTGTAGACCCGCGTCGCGGTGCCGGAGAACAGCGCCTTCTTCTCCGCGGCCGAGGCCTTGGCCGTCAGGCGTTTGAAGGCGTTCCACAGCACGCCGTAGCCGGACGTGATCTTGTCGACCGGGAAGTTGCTTTCGAACATGCAGCGGTCGGCCCCGAACAGCTCGATGCAAGTCTCGACCCAGGGCCGGAATCCCGCCGCCAGTTCCTCCGAGGAAACCGGCGACGGGCGCCGGTAAAAATCGAACCAGCCCATCGCCATGCCAAGCCCGCCCACCTTGACGCTGATGTTGGGCCGCCTGGCGAGCTCGGTCATGGACCTCTTCCAGGCCGCGCGCACCTCGTCATGGCGCTTGGCATAGCCCGCATAGCCCAGCGCGCCGCCGACGTGGTCGAGAACGATCGACGTCCTGGGGAAGGCGTCGGCCAGCTCGGCGATCTCGCCCAATTGCGGATGATAGAGCCAGGCATCGAAGGTGAGATCGCGCCTGGCGAGCTCGGCGAAGCCCTGGCGCCAGGTCTTGTCGCGCGTCAGCTCGGGCGTGGGATCGGTGCGCGAGTTGCGAATGCCGGGATCGGCATCCCAGCCGGTCTGGTAGCGGATGCCCTTGAAGCGGCCGTTGCCGGCGGCGATCTGCGCATCGAACACCGCGCCCGCCTTGGCGCCCAGCCGCAAATCGACATGGCTCACGATGCCGGCGCAGGCCCGCAGATTGCCGTAGATCCCCGACGCGGACATGGCGGCGACGCCGTTGGCGAACTCGGTCTCGCCGACGCAGCGCATCTCGGCCGGGCCTTCCTTGCGGTACATCGAATGGCAGTCGACGAACACCGTGCCGACCACGTTGTGTCCGGTCCTGGTGTCGGCCAGCAGGTCATGGAACAGGTAGTCGTTGCCGGCGCGCTGCCAGAGATGGTGGTGCGGATCGACGATCGGCAGCTCGGGCTCGAGCGCCGGCTCGCTGTGCTTGGCAACCCAGTCGGGGTTGGGCGCGATAACGTTGCCGAGGTTGGGCGTTTCTGTCGCCATGATTTTCTCCCTCTACAAAACAGATTGCTCCGCGATCATCGAAACGTGCGCGGCGATCACCTTCCAGCCGATATCCGGAAAGCGCACCCAGGTCTGCATCTGCCGGCCGGTCATCTCGCGGCCGCGCACCTTGTAGACCAGGGTCACGGTGGCGATGTCGCGCCCGAGCGTCACGACATCGAGGCGCAGGCGCTTTTCATTGGTGCCGGGCCCCGGCGGGCGCGCTTCGCGATGGGCATGGATGCGGTCAAAGCCGTAGCCGTGCTCGGCATTGGCCAGCCGGATGGTGTACGGACTGTTCCAGAACGCGGCGTCGAGCACCGCGACGTTCTTGTCGATCAGCGCCTGCTCGTAACGCTCGAACAGCGCCGCCACCTCGGCGACGACTTCGGGAATGTTGGGGGTGAGGTCCGTCACTGAGCCGCCTCGAGGGCGCGCGCCGCGGCCACCAGGCTGGCGTCACTGCCCCGCGGCCCGATGATGGACAGACCGACCGGCAGGCCGTCAACGGTCGCACCCGGAATGCTGACCTGCGGATGGCCAGCCAGTCCGCCTTGCGCACAAAGACATGTGATGCGATCGCGCAGCGGATCGAGCGCCGCCAGCGGCTGGCCCGTGAGCGGCGCCGGGAACGGCGTGGTCGGCAGGCAGAGGATGCTGCCTTCGGGCAGCAGATGTGCCATGCGGCCGCGCGCTTCCTGGCGCAGCAGCGCCGCCCAACTCTGCTCCGAAGCGGGCACGATCGAGCCCGCCACCAGGTTGCGGGCGACCGCGAAGGCCAGGCGCGGATTGCGCTGGTCGAGCCAGTCCTTGAACGTATTCCACGCCTCGACCGGCTGCAGCGTGCGCTGGGCGCGCGCCCATACCGAGAGACCCTGCGGCGCCATGATGTCGTCGCGGCTGTGGCCGATCAGCGCGGCGAGACGCTGAACCAGCGGCTGCAAGGCGGCGGCAACGCCGGCGTCGGCGAAGCCGAACGCGTCGACGGCAATCACCAGGCTGGTCGGCAGCGCATGGCGGATCTCCTCGCCCAGCATGACCGACGAGACACGGGCGAAAGTGGCGGCATCGCGCGCGAACCAGCCCGTGGTATCGGAACTCGGTGCCTGCGGCAGCATGCCCGTCGTATCGATCCGGCCGTGCGTCGGGCGAATGCCATAGAGGCCGCAGAAGCTCGCCGGCACCCGCACCGACCCTCCGGTGTCGGTGCCGAGCGCGGTGTCGCACAGGCCCGCCGCGACAGCGGCGGCCGAGCCCGACGACGAGCCGCCCGGCACGCGGCCGGGCGCGCGGACATTCTTCGGCGTGCCGTCGAAGGCGTTCTCGCCCAGGATGCCGAGCGAGACCTCGTCGGTGATGGTCTTGCCGATCAGGGTCGCACCCGCATTGAGCAGCGTCTGCACCGCCCAGGCATGCCGCGTGGGGACCTCCCGGCCGGTCGGCCAGTCGTGATTGCCGCCGCCGGTCGGGACGCCCGCCACGTCGAACAGGTCCTTGGCGGCGAAGGTCAGTCCCGAAAGCGGTCCGCCCACTCGGCCGTCGATGCGCACGCACGACCCGGGCACGAAGGCGCCGATCTCGTTGGTCATGGAGTCCTCCCTTCCCGAACCCTAACGCAAAAAGCCCGCCATGACGGCGGGCTTTTGGTTTGTCGGGGAGCGCTCGTCAGCGGCTGTAGTACTCGACCACCAGCGACGGCTCCATCTGCACCGGATAGGGGATGTCGGAAAGCTTGGGCGCGCGCACGAATGTGCCCTTCATGTCCTTGTGGTCGACGCTCACATATTCCGGCACGTCGCGCTCGACGGTCTGGGTCGCTTCCAGGACGCGCGCCATCTCCTTGGCCTTGGGCGTGAGTTCGATGGTGTCGTTGTCCTTCACCGAGTAGGAGGCGATGTTGACCCGCCTGCCGTTCACCTTGACGTGGCCATGGCTCACCAGCTGACGCGAGGCGAACACGGTGATCGCGAACTTCATGCGATAGATCACGGCATCCAGCCGGCGCTCCAGCAACTCGACGAGATGCTCGCCAGTGTCGCCGCGGCGGCGCAGTGCCTCGAGGTAGTAGCGGCGCAGCTGCCGCTCCGAGACCGAGCCGTAGTAGCCCTTGAGCCGCTGCTTGGCCATCAGCTGCAGGCGGTAGTCGGTCGGTTTGGTGCGCGCCTGGCCGTGCTGGCCGGGACCATATTCGCGCTTGTTGAGTGGGCTCTTGGGCCGGCCCCACAGGTTGACCCTGAGGCGGCGGTCGATCTTGTACTTCGAATTCTCGCGTTTGCTCACGCGATCGCTCCATCGTTGTGCGTCCGTCCAAAGACGATCCGCGGTTTGTCCGGATAGGCCTGGGTCCAGCGCACGCTGGGGCGGGATGAGGGCCCATAGAGCCCGCTGCCACGTTCTCCGGAAGAGCGCGGAAGATACTGGCGGGCGCGGCCTAGTCAAGCGGGCGTTCTGGCCGTGAAATCAACAAGTTATAGGTCCCTCACTACACCTCGACCAGCACCACCTCGTGGCTGACCTTGGCCGATTTCTTGAACATCGCCGTGGCCGAGCAGTACTTCTCGTCCGACAGGCTGACGGCGCGCTCGACCAGCGCCTTGCTGAGCTTGCGGCCGCGCACCGTGTAGACCACCTTGACCTCGGTGTAGACCATCGGATGGTCCTTGGCGCGCTCGCCCACCAGCGAGACTTCGACGCCCAGGATGTCCTGGCGCTGCTTCTTCAGCATCGACACCACGTCGATCGCCGTGCAGCCGCCCATCCCCATCAGCAGCACCTCCATCGGTCGCGCGCCGAGATTGCGGCCGCCGACGTCCGTCGCGCCGTCCATGGTGAAGGTGTGGCCGCTGCCGGCCTCGGCGACGAACAGCGCACCCTCCACCCAGGTGACCTTCGCGTTGTTGGCCATGCTCACTCCTCGCTGTGCTTGCTCAGGAACTTGATGACGCCGTGGAACGTGCGCACTTCCTGCTCGGTCATGTCGGCCCGCTGCAGGAGCGCCCGGAGATTGCGCACCATCGCCGGCCGCATCGCCTTGTGGCGCAGGAAGCCCGACTGGTCGAGGGCGCGTTCGAGATGGGCGAAAAGGTTCAGGAGTTCGTCCTTGGTCGCCGGCCGCGTCGCATGGTCGGACATGCGCTCCGGCCTGGTCGCATCGGCCGCGGCCAGCCATTCGTAGGCCACGACCAGCACCGCCTGCGCGACATTGAGCGAGGAGAATTGCGGGTTTAGCGGAATGGAAAGGGCCATATCGGCCTGCACCATGTCGTCGTTGTGCAGGCCGGTGCGCTCGGGCCCGAACAGGATGCCGACCTTGCGCCCGTCGCCGATCCAGCCGCGCAAGACCGTGGCGGCACGGCGCCGTCATGATGCGCTGCGCCAGCTCGCGCGTGCGCGCCGTCGTCGCCACCACGTGCTCGAGATCGGCCACCGCCTCGGCCACCGTGTCGAAGACCTGGGCGCGCTCCAGCACGATGTCGGCGCCCGAGGCGGCGCGCATTGCCTTGGGATTCGGCCATCCGTCGCGCGGCTTGACCAGGCGCAGGCTCGCCAGGCCGCAATTCAGCATGGCGCGCGCCGCCATGCCGATATTTTCGCCAAGCTGCGGGCGCACCAGGATGACGACCGGCGCGGCGGTCGCCGTCACACGCCCCTTGGCGGCGCGGCCCATGCCTCAGGTCAGCGCTCGGCGAGCGCGAGCTTGACGCCGAGGCCGACGAAGGCCGCGGCGAAGGTGCGGCGCATCCAGGTCATGATGGCGGGCCGCGAGATCACGTGGGCGCGGATGGCGGCGGCGAACAGGCCGTAGCCCACGAACACCACGAAGGTCATCAGCATGAACACGCCGCTCAGCCCCAGCATGTGCGGCAACGGCTCGGTCTCGTCGGCGCTGACGAACTGCGGCAGGAAGGCGAAGAAGAAGATCGAGAGCTTGGGGTTCAGGATATTGAGCAGGATGGCCGTGACGATGACCTGCAGATCGGAGCGGGCGCTCACCTCTTTCTCGACGCGGAGAGCGCCGCGCTCCTTGAGCGACATCCAGGCCATATAGAGGAGGTAGGCGACGCCCAGATACTTGAGCGTCTGGAACGCCACTGCGCTGGTGTGCAGCAGGGCAGCCAGGCCGAGGATCGCCGCCGCCATGTGCGGCACGATGCCGAGCGTGCAACCGAAGGCCGCCACCACGCTGGCGCGGCTGCCGCGCGACAGGCCGGCGGCCAGGGTGAACAGCACGCCCGTGCCGGGCGAGACGACGACGATCAACGAGGTCAGCAGGAAGTCGACAGTCATGGCCCCATCATAGCCTCCTCCCCCGTCTTACGGGGGAGGAGTTATCGCCGCGACGGACGCGCCAAGGTCGCCTGGCGGCGCATGAACAGAAGCAGCGGGATGAAGACGATGGTGGCGATCGCCAGGACGCGGAAATCGTCGAGATAGGCGATAGTGGCCGCCTGGCGGTTGACCTCGGCGCCCCACATGGCGACCAGGCGAGGGATGTCGTCGGTTGGCACGCTCCCATAGGGGAAGCCGCTGGCGAACGGGAGCAGGTGGCTGAGAATGTGTGCGCGGTCGACCGGTACGCCGTTCTCCATGGGCGTGCCGCCCAGCAGCCACAGCCGGTTGAACGGAGAGAGATTGGCGACGATCTCCGAATGGTTCGTCTGGATATTGCGGTCGAGCAGCGCCTCGAGGATGGCGACGCCGATCGAGGCGCCGAGGTTGCGCATCAGCGCGTTGATGGCCGCGCCCTCGGTGCGGATGCGGGCGGGAATGGTGGCGAAGGCGAGCGTGGTGAGCGGCGGAAACACCAGGCCGAGCCCGAACCCCTGCAGGAATCCGGTCCAGACGATGCGGCCTTCGCTCACGTCGAGCGTGAACAGCGTCATGTCGTAGAGCGACCAGCCACACAGGACGAGGCCGATGGCGATCAGCCAGCGCGCGTCGACGCGGCCGATCATGCGCGACACGGCGAACATCGAGATCATGGTGCCGATGCCGCGCGGCGCCATGACCACGCCGGTGGTGAACACCGGATAGTCCTTGAGCTGCTGCAGGAACGGCGGCAGCAAGGTCGCGGTCACGATCATCAGGAGGCCGGTGACGCCGGTGAAGACGATGCCCAGCATCAGGTTGCGGTCCCTGAACAGGTCGCGCGGCAGGAACGGATGGTCGTCCGACAGCATGTGCAGCACGAACATGGCGGCGGCGACGCCGGCCACCGTTGCCTCGACGATGATCTCCTTGGAGCCGAACCAGTCGACCTGCTCGCCACGGTCGAGCATCAGCTGGAAAGTGCCGATGGCGATCGACAGCAGCGTGAAGCCCAGGAGGTCGAACGGGCGCGGATTGTCGCTGGCCTTGTTCTTGATCAGCAGCATCAGGCCGAGCGCGCACAGGATGCCGACGGGCAGGTTGATGTAGAACACCCAGCGCCAGGAATATTCGTCGGTCAGCCAGCCGCCGAGCGTGGGCCCCGTGATCGGGCCCAGCATGGTGCCGACGCCCCACATCGCCATCGCCTTGCCCTGCTCCTCGCGGCGATAGGCCTCCATCATCAGGGTCTGGCTGAGCGGCACCAGCGAGGCGCCGCAGATACCCTGCAGCGCGCGGAACAGCACGAGCTGCTCCAGCGTCTGGGCCGCACCACAGGCCATGGAAGCGATCGTGAAACCGATGACTGAAGAAACCAGGATGCGGCGCACGCCGAAGCGCACGGCGCAGAAGCCGGCGAGCGGCGTCGCGATCGCCGCCGATACGATATACGAGGTGATCACCCAGGCGACCTGCTCCTGGGTCGCCGACAGCGAGCCCTGGATGTCGGGCAGCGCCACGTTGGCGATGGTGCCGTCGAGCGCCTGCATGATCGTGGCCATCATGACCACGACGGTGAGCCAACGACGGCGGCGGAGTTGGTCGGGATCCATCCGGACCCCGCCCTACAAACCGATGCTCTTCAGCAGGTCGCCGAAGGAACGGTGATAGCCCGTGTCGATCTCGATCGTCGTGCTCATGCCCTGGCGCAGCGGCGGATCGCCCTCCTTGCACTCGACCGAGGTACGGATCGGGAGGCGCTGCACGACTTTCACCCAATTGCCCGTCGCATTCTGCGGCGGCAACACGGCGAACTCCGCGCCGGTCCCCTGAGCGATCGACTTCACTTTGCCGTGGCACACCATGTCCGGATAGGTGTCGACCCAGATCGTGACCGGCTGGCCGACCCGCACGCGCGTGAGCTCGGTCTCCTTGAAGTTGGCCTCGATCCACAGATCCTTATCGGCCATGACCGCCACCGACGGGATGCCCATGATGGCGTAGCTGCCCGGCACCAGCACCTTCTGCACGATGCCGTCCATCGGCGCGGTGATGATGGTGCGGCGCAGATTGAGCAGCGCCTCGTCGCGCATGGCCAAGAGCTGCTTGACCTTCGGATGGTGGTCGACCTTGATCTTGGGATCGCCGGCAAGCGCTGCCTCGATGCGCGTCAGGTCCTCTTCTGCCGCCGATACGCGCCGCTTGGCAACGTCGAGCGCCATGCGCGACTCCTCGAGCTTGGCGGCGGGCGCGAACTTGCGGTCGGCGAGGTCCTTCTGCCGTTCGTAGTCCTGCTGGGCGTAGACCTGCTGGCTCTCCGCCGACTTGATCTCCTCGCGCTTGGTGCGCCACTGCGCCTTCAGCCCTTGGATCTCGGCGCGCGCACTCTCGATCTCGGATTCGACCTTGGCGAGCTGGATGCGGTAGGGTGTGTCGTCGATCTTGTAGATCAGCTGGCCGCGCGAGACGTGCGGGTTCTCGGTGACCGGCACCTCGACAATGGGTCCGGCGATCTCGGTGGAGATGAAGGCCTTGTCGCCCTTCACATAGGCGTTGTCGGTTTCGACATAGCGGCCGGAAGTCAACCAGAAGAAGAGCGCCAGCGCGCAGGCCACGAACGGCAGCGACCACATGACGACGCGCGCCAGCCGTCGCCGGGCCACATAGTGGCTGCGTACGGTCCTGGTTACGGCTATCGGCGGCTGCGGCGGCGCCGGCGCCTGGATGGGGATTTCGCCGTCCATTTTACATATGGTCTGCTGGCTTAACCGGACCGTCAACTAATGGCAGGGCATGGCTGCTAGGACGCCGTTGCGTTCGCAACCGTTGGTACTGCCGACCGTACCGGCCAAGTCTTGCCTCCCCAGTCTTCTGGGCTGTCGCAATTGTGCTTTTCCGTCATCCCGAGTCGGGCGGAGTAACCTCCGCCCTTGAGCGAAGCGTAGTCGAGGGACCTCCTCTCCGCGATTTGCCGCCAACTGGTAGAAGCAAGGTCCCTCGAGTACGCCTCGCTGCACTCGGCTTCGCTCGGGATGACAGAAAAGAGCGTCAAACGGGAAGGAGCCTACTGAGCAGCTTCGCGGACCGCAGGACGGGCGCCATCGCGAAACAATTTATACGTGATCGCGTCGTAGAGCGCGTTGTAGGAGGCATCGACGATGTTGGGCGACACGCCGATTGTTGACCAGCGGCGGCCCTTGCCGTCGGCGCTCTCGATCATGACGCGCGTCGTCGCGGCGGTGCCGCCCGAGGAATCGAGGATGCGCACCTTGAAGTCGACCAGCCGCATGTCGGCGAGTTCGGGATAGAGCGGGATCAGCGCCTTCCGCAAAGCCGCATCCAACGCGTTCACGGGGCCGTTGCCTTCGCCCACTTCCATGGCGCGACGGCCGTTGATGTCGAGCTTCACCGTCGCCTCCGAAAGCGCGATCAGCTGGCCGCGTGCATTGACCCTGCGCTCGGCCAGTACGCGGAAGCTCTGCAGCGCGAAGTAGTCGGGCACGGTGTGCAACTCGTGGCGCGCCAGAAGCTCAAAGGAGGCATCGGCGCCGTCATAGGCATAGCCCTCGGCCTCGCGCTCCTTGACGATCTCGAGCAGGCGCGCCACGCCCGGATCCTTTGGGTCGACGTCGAGCCCGATCTGGCGAAAGCGCGCCATTATGTTGGAACGGCCGGCCTGATCGCTGACCACGATGATGCGCTGATTGCCGACGGTCTCGGGCTCGACATGCTCGTAGGTGCGCGGATCCTTCTCGACCGCCGAGACGTGCAAGCCGCCCTTATGCGCGAAGGCGCGCGTGCCGACATAGGCCGCACTCCGGTTGGGCGTGACGTTCAGCCGGTCGTCGAGCAGGCGGGAGAGGTGCGTCAGTCGCTGCAGCGCGCCTTCCTTGAGCCCGGTCTCGAAACCCATCTTCAACACCAGGTTGGGAATCAGCGCGATCATGTTGGCGTTGCCGCAGCGCTCGCCCAGCCCGTTGATCGTGCCCTGCACCTGGCGCACGCCGGCGCGCACGGCAGCCAGCGTGTTGGCGACGGCATTCTCGGTATCGTTGTGGGTGTGGATGCCCAGGCGCTCACCGGGGATCTTCCGGATCACCTCACCGACGATGCGCTCGATCTCGTGCTGCAGGGTCCCGCCATTGGTGTCGCACAGCACCAGCCAGCGCGCGCCGGCTTTCTCGGCGGCGGCCAGGCAGGCCATGGCGTAGGCGGGGTTGGCCTTGTAGCCGTCGAAGAAGTGTTCGGCGTCGAACATCACCTCGTCCATGCGGCTCTTCGCGTGGGCGATCGAATCGCCGATCATCTCGACGTACTGGTTGCGGTCGAGCTCGAGCGCCACGTCGACATGAAAGTCCCAGGTCTTGCCGACCATGCAGACGTGACGTGCCTTGGTCTGCAGGATGGCGTTCAGCCCGGGATCGTTGGCGGCACTGCGGCCGGCGCGCCGGGTCATGCCGAAAGCCACGAACTTGGCGTTCCTGAAGGCCGGCGGATCGGCGAAGAAGCGATCGTCGGTCGGATTGGCGCCCGGCCAACCGCCCTCGATGTAGTCGATGCCCAGCAGGTCGAGCTCGCGCGCAATCGCGGCCTTGTCGGCAACGGTGAAATCCACACCCTGGGTCTGCGCGCCGTCGCGCAAGGTGGTGTCGAACAGAAAAACTCGGTTGGACGAGGTCATGCCGGCCGCATCATAGTTTCCCGGGAGGTCGAATGCCTTATCTGACGTACCGCCGCAAGGCAGCGCTCTCGGCGCTCGCCTTCGGCCTCTTGCCCTTTGCCGGTCCGGAGGTTTCTGGAGCGCGGGCCCAGGATTCCGGCCTGCCGACCGGTTGGCGACGGCTGAGCTCCGAGGCCTTCAAGTTCTCGGTGATCATGCCGGGTGAGCCGCAGGAGCAGACCCTCGATGCGGAAAATACCGTCACGCACCAGTTCTTCAGTCGGCTGTATGCCGGTCGGTCGGCTTTCATGGTGCGCGTCCAGCGCGCCGCGCCGAATTATTTCTTCACGACCGTGCCCGACGGTGTCGCCGAGCGCTATGCACGCGCCGTCGACATCACGCTCGATTCTCAACGCGCCTTGACCTTTGCCGGCGCGCCGGCCCGCGAGGCCTTGTGCCACGACGGTAACGTCGAGCACCGCGTCGTCTGGCTGGTGGCCAACAACAGCCTCTACGTGGTCGCCGCCGCGGGGCCGGCTCCGTTCCGCGCGGGGGCCGACGCCCGGCGCTTCTTCGAATCCTTCCAGCTCATCGGCAACAACTAGCGACGGCTGCCCGGCGAGGCGGCCGAGCCCCTACGCCTGTGGCCAAAACGTGTCCAAGGCATCGTCCCGTTGCAGGCGCGGCCCGCCTTGCCGACGTGGAAAGCCATGAACACAGCCTTGAGGACCACCCTTTTCGCCGTGGCGCTCGCGCTTGCGGGCCTCACCGGCGCAGCCCTCGCCCAGCAAGCCTCGCCGCAGACCCAGGCGGCGACTCGCCCGCCGTCGTGGCAACCCTTCTCCTCCAGCGGCTACGGCTTCTCGGTCCTCATGCCGGGAACGCCGACCGAGAATTCGACGCCGAGCCAATCCGGCCGCAGCACGCTGCACCGCTTCTATACCGCGCCGGGTGGCAACACGATGTACCTCGTCCAGGTTTCGGAGCCGAAGAGCGGCCGCACGCGCGCCAGCATTCCCGACGACATCGCCGACCGCTACGCCCGCGGCAGCGGCACGACCGTCGTATCGCAGCGCTCGGTGACCTTCGCCGGCCAGCCGGGCCGCGAGGCCACCTTCCACGACACCAAGAACAACGTGGAGCATCGTGTGGTATGGATCCTTGCCAACAAGCACGCCTACCTGATCGCGGCCGCAGGCTCGCGTCAGTTCATCGACGGCGGCAATGCCCGGCGCTTCTTCGACTCCTTCCGGCTGACCAGGTAGCGCCGCAACCTCAGCGCAGCGTCCTGGCGCAGTTCTGGAAGGCGCTGTTCACGGCGAGGGTTCCTTCCAGGGCCATCAGCCACTCGGCAAAGCGGTTGGCTGCGAACTGAATGCGCAGCAGGCTGGACATGCGGAACTCCTGCGCGAAGCGGTCGAGCTGGGTCCGGTTGACGCTGAGCTGGAGGCCGCCGTCGCCGTCGTTGAAATGCATGCCGATCGCGGTCGCCTGCCAGGGCGGGTTGGCATCGAACTGCATGGTAAGGCCGACCTTTTCACCGTTGGTCACCTGCCAGGGCTTGGTGCCCATCTGGATCGTGAAGGTGCTGTCGCGGGCGAACAGTTTCACGCCGAAATAGCGGCCATTCTCATTCGCTGAGACGCCGCACACGCCTAGCCCGTTGCTCGCCGTGCCGCCAAACGCCTCCCAGCTGCCGTTGCGCGCCAAGGGACGGGTTTCGCCCCAAGCTGGCGCCGCCGACAGAAAAACGAGCGCCGCCAAGCCGGCGCGCCATCTTGTCAAATGCATGGGCGCCCCTCTTCTCGCCGCGAACCTACACCCATAGTGTGGCGGGCGAGAAGACAAGCCGCGACGGGAGGCAACGCCATGACCACGGCCACCACCATCACCGAACTGCGCTCGACCCTGCTGCAGGTGCCGTGGAAGGCCGGTCCGCCGGCGGCGGGCGTGGTGCCGCCCGGTCCGCGCGAGCTCTACATGCTCGAGATCGAGACCCAGGGCGGCATCACCGGCATGAGCTACCTGCAGCCGCTGCGCGGCGGCCTGCAGACCATCGACGCCGCCATGAAGGAGCTGATTGCGCCGCACGTGCTGGGCCGCGACGCCACCGAAGTCGAGGCGATCTGGCAGACTCTCTATAAGAGCAACTTCTGGCTCGGCCGCATGGGCGTGACGGTGTTCGCCCAAAGCGCGGTCGACATGGCGCTGTGGGACATCCTCGGCAAGCGTGCAGGCCTGCCGCTGTTCCGGCTGTGGGGTGCGGCGCGCAACGAGGTGCCAGCCTACGGCTCAGGCGTATTCCGCGGGCTGGGCCGCGACGGCATGATCAAGCGCGCCCGGGAGTTCACCGCCAGGGGGCTCAAGGCCATCAAGATGCAGGTGGCGCACATCAGGCCGTGGCGCGAGGACGTCGAGAACGTCAAGGCGATGCGCGAGGCGCTGGGCGGCGGCATCGAGATCATGATCGACGTCAACATGGGCTGGGACGCCGACACCGCGATCCAGGCCGGCCATCGCATCGACGAATACGATCCCTACTGGCTCGAGGAGCCGGTGGTGGCCGAGGATTTTGCCGGCTACCGGCGTATCGCCGCCGCCCTCAAGACCAGGATCGTGGGCGGCGAGAGCCACTTCACGCGAAATGACCTGCGGCCGTTCTTCGAGCCGCCCTACCCCGTGCCGATCCTGCAGCCCGACCCGATGCGCGGCGGCTACAGCGAGCTGCGCAAGATCGCAGCCGCCGCCGAACCCTGGGGCATCCGCATCGCGCCGCATCTCTTCCACGAGCAGATGGTGCATCTCCTGGCCTCGATCCCCAATGCCAGCTACCTCGAATACATGGACTGGAACGACGACCTCTGGATCGAGCCCACCCTGCCCGGCAAGGACGGCACCATGACGCCGCCCGAACGACCGGGCCATGGCCTCGCCTTCCGGCCCGAGATCCTGAAGGACCACCGCGTCGGCGGCTCGCGCATGGCGGGCGAGGCGAAGGTGAGCGTGGCCGTCAGCAATCGGCCGGTAGCGGCGGCCGCGGCTACGACAGCGCTGCCGAGTACGGGCGCGGAAATTTCGGGAGGATCGGTGGTGCCGGCGGGACAGAAGATATAGGTGGCAGTAGAGTGATCGCCCGATCCTCCTGTCCGAGGTCTCCGATGCGCGCGTTTGCGGCCCTGCTCGCCTTGTTCTTTGCCATCGGCGCCCCGCAGGCCTTGGCCGACTCGGCGAGCGACACGATCGCCAAGGCGCGGCACGGCTACTACAGCCTCGACGCGAAGGGCTTCACGAGCTTCCAGTGCACGGTCTTGCCGGACTGGAAGGCGCTGATGGCAGACCTCGCCAAGACCAATCCGCAAGGGGCCGCGCACGCGGTCGAACTTCTGAGCCAGATCCATTTCACGGTGTCCTTGCAGCGCGGCAAGGACGCCAAGGTGACGCACAGCACTCTCTCCGGTCAGGACAAGCAGATGAACGAGGCGCTGCAGCAGATCTATGGCGGCATGGAGGAGATGCTGACCGGCTTCTTCCCGACCTGGACCCTGTTCACTCTGGGAACGCCGCTGCCTGATCCGGCCGGCAAGTTCCAGCTCAGCGACAACGAGGGGCAGTGGCGCGTCAGCTTCAAGGATGGCACCAGCGACGTCACGACGGAGATGGGCAAGGACCTCGTCATCCGCGCCGTCCAGGTCAAGGCGAACGACTTCTACTCGGTGATCTATCCGGCGTTCAACGCATCGCCGGAAGGGCTGCTGCTCAGCGGCTACAAGTCGTCGTACCGGTCGGGCAAGCCCGACGAGAGCACCGACCTCGACATCAGCTTCTCCTATCAGCAGGTCAATGAGATCCAGCTGCCGAGGCGCCTCTTGCTGGCCGGCAGGTACGGGCCGGATCCGTTCAAGATCACACTCTCGCTCGCCAATTGCCAGGCCACCCGCAAGTGAGCCTGCCCGCGGCACGGCGGCCTCACGCATGAAGCACTGGCTGCTCCTGCTGCTTGGACTGCTCGCGCTGCCGTGGCCGGCGGCGGCGCAGACCTTGACGCTTGCCGACCGCCAGGGCTCGACGTCCTTCACCGCGGCCTCGCTGCTGGCCAACCCGGCGGCGACGTCGGTCGCGATCGCGAACGACCTTCCGTACAAGCGCGCCATGACCTATCGCGCCATTCCGGCGGGCGCGCTTCTCAAGGGTCTCAAGCTCGGCGCCGACGACTACATCCAGGCGCGCGCCACCGACGGCTTCTCGATCGGCATTCCGGCGCGGCTGATCACGGCCGGCGCGGCAAGCGGCGTCGAGGCGTTTCTCGCGATCGAGGACCCCGGCCGGAAATGGCCCTCGCTGCCCGGCAAGAAGGCGAGCGCCGGTCCTTTCTACCTGGTCTGGCGCGCCAGGAACCCGCACGACGTCAGCAGCGAGTACTGGGTCTACATGCTGGCGGCACTGAGCGTGGTCGACAGCCCGGTCAAGCGTTGGCCGGGCCTTGCCGTCGACGCCAGCGTGCCGGCGACCGACCCGGTGCGCCGCGGGCTCGACCGCTACATCACCGTCTGCATCGCCTGCCACAAGTTCAACGGCGAGGGCGAAGGCGAGCAGGGTCCGGACCTCGGGCGGCCGATGAACCCGGTCGACTATTTCCAGTTGCCGGCGCTCAAGATGCTCCTGCGCGATCCCACCTCGGTCAGGACCTGGGCCGAGCACAAGATGCCCGGCTTCAGCAGCAATATGCTGAGCGATACCGACATCGACGATATCGTGGCGTGGCTCCGCTACAAGGCGGGCCGGCGGTAGGCGACCCTCAAGCGAACCGCACCGCCAAGCGGCCGGCGCGGATCTTCATGCCGTCGCATTCGACGTAGACCTCGATGTCGCCCTCGTCGGCGATCCTGACCGCGCTCGATTCGGTGACGAGGCGCAGCACCACCTTCACTGCTCCGGCGCGCAGCGACGCATCGCCGGTCCGCAGTTCGCCCGACGCGAAGGGCGCCTTCTCGCCCGGCGCATAGACCTGCACCAGGACGTGGGCCGGCACGTCGTCCGGATCGCAGACTAGCCAGGTGACGGTGCAGAAGCTCCGCAACACCCAGGGCCTGGGCGCGGGCAGCACCATGTCGCCGGCATAGATGCCGGCGAAGGTCATCTTGTTCCCGGCTTCCTGGCTGACATCGTCGCAGAAGAGAGCGTGCGCCACGCGCGGATTGGGCATGGTCGAATCGCGCCGTCAGTCTTTTTGCTCGGCCAGCCAATCGCGGGCATCCGTGACGGTGAAGAAGACCGCCGTCGGCCGGTTGCCGGACGCCAGGTTGATGAAGCGCAACACGTAGTCGGAGTTCTCGCGCCGGTCGACGACGAAGGCCACCGGCCCGGCCGGTCCCGTGCCGAGATAGGCGCGGACACGGGCGCCCAGCATCATCATATCGTGGTCGCTGGCCTGCACCGTGGCGCCGCTCATGTCGACCAGCTTGGCAAAGGGGCCGGCGTTGGCCACGACCACGGCATCGAGATAGGTCTCGATGTCCTGCAATGTGACGACGCCCTCCGCCTTGACCGTCACCAGGCGTTCGGACTGCGAGATGGTCCACTTGAACGGCATTGACCCCGACTATGGCGCGACGGCTGTCGCCACAACAGGCACCTCGGTGTCGCAAGAGGCGTGGTTTCATTGCGGGAAAATCGCCGCGATGGTAAGGAGTCCGCGAGGGTTGCGGGGGCAATCCAACTCAGATGTTGGCGCCTGCATAGGCGCGGTCGAAGCGGCAGTGACTTTGCCGCCGGGCGAGGGAGAGACATGTCGGCAACGGGGAGCCTCATTCTGTCGGCGACCGCGGCGGCGGCGTTATGGGCGGGAGCTGGCGCCGCCTTCGCGGCCGATCCCGCCTTCTGCGAAGGCTATGCACACGGCGCCATCGTGCAGGTGCGCGGCGGACTCAACAATCCGCCGTGCGTGCCCGGCATGGTGGGCCCTCGTTGGACGGCCGATTACCGGGTCCACTACGACTGGTGCCTCGCCAACAGCTACCAGGCCGCCGGCGCCGAGCGCGACGCACGCACCAACTATTTGCGAAGCTGCGTGCGGCGATGAGAGTGGTTGGGCCTGAGCGGGAGTGAGATTTCCACACGGGGGATGTGTAAAGCTTGCGGCGCGTAGTGGTAATCGGCTGCTTCAACGCAGCGGAGTTGCCGGTGCGCCAATAACACCGGGGAGGATCTGAAGATGTCGAGCAAACTTGTCAGGGGCACCACCATCATCGCAGCACTTGCCCTGCTGTCGACCTCAGCGAGCGAGGTCTTCGCCGCCAGTCACGAGGTCTGCCGGGACTACGCCCAGGCCGCCATCAACCAGGTGCGGCTGATGAACGAGCACCGCTGCGGTTTCACCACCGCCCGGTGGTCGTCCGACTGGAACGTGCATTACCAGTGGTGCCGCGGCGCCTCCTACGAGCAGGTCGGCTTCGAGCGCGACGTGCGCACCAAAGAATTGCGCCAGTGCTTCCACTGACCATCGGCACTTGAGTTCACGCGCAGCGACACGCTGTGCCGCTCGCGCCGAATTGCACTGCGGGATGATTCATGCTGCAATGCAGCATGGTCGCCCGCGACAAACCCTGGCTGATCCGGACCTACTCGGGTCATTCGACGGCGGCCAAATCCAACGAGCTTTACCGCAAGAACCTGGCGCGCGGGCAGACCGGGCTTTCGGTGGCGTTCGATCTGCCGACCCAGACCGGCTACGACAGCGACCATCCGCTGGCCAAGGGCGAG
>JBPYDO010000047.1:0-6826 GCA_051985755.1 Reyranella sp.
CCTGGGCGTCGAGAACAAGATCCAGCACATCTGAGGGCTAGGCGGCGGCGAATCCGGCCAGCCGGCGCGAGATGATGCCTTCCGCTTCCTGCATGATGCGGTCGATCAGCTCCTTGACGCTTGGCACGTCGCGGATCAGGCCGGCAACCATGCCGCATGACCAGGCGCCGGCATCCATCTCGCCGCCCTTCATGATGCGCGGATAGACGCCTGCCACTTCGCCCAAAATGTCCTCGAACTTGATCTTGCCGCCGAGCTCCTTCTCCTTCTGCAGCAACCGGTCAACGGCAGCGTTCTTCAGCACGCGCTCGGTGTTGCGCAACGGCCGCATGATCAGTCGCGTGTCGAGCTCGCTCGCCGCCACCAGCGCCTGCTTCACGTGCTCGTGGATCGGCGCCTCCTTGGTGGCCATGAAGCGCGTGCCCATGTTCATGCCGTCGGCGCCCAACGAGAGGGCCGCGACCAGCGAGCGGCCGTCGGCCATGCCGCCTGAGGCGACGAAGGGGATCTTCAGCTCCTCGGCGGCACGCGGCAGCAGGATGAAATTCGGGATGTCGTCCTCGCCCGGATGGCCGCCGCATTCGAAGCCGTCGACGCTCACGGCATCGCAGCCGATCGATTCGGCCTTCAGCGAATGGCGCACCGAGGTGCATTTGTGGATCACCTTGATGCCGGCCTCCTTCAGTGCCGGCAGCCACTTCTGCGGATTGTTGCCCGCCGTCTCGACGATCTTGACGCCACCCTCGATGATGGCGCGGATGTAGCCCGGATAGTCGGGTGGCGTCACGGCGGGCAGGAAGGTGAGGTTGACGCCGAACGGCCGGTTGGTCATCTCGCGGCAGCGGCGGATCTCGTTCGCCAGCGCCTCGGGCGTGCGTTGCGTGAGCCCGGTGATGATGCCGAGCCCGCCCGCCGACGACACCGCCGCCGCGAGCTCGGCGAAGCCCACGAAGTGCATGCCGCCCTGGATGATGGGGTGCTCGATGCCGAGCAGTTCGGTGATTCTCGTCTTCATGGCGTGGCGCTCGATCTCGGTTGGCGGTGGCGGGAGGATTACCGCACATTCCGCCCGGCTAGAACTAGCCGGGCGGAATGTGCCCCACGACTATGTGTAGAAACAATGCGTTTCCGTTCGGATGGAACCGCTGGCGGTTCCATCCGAACGGAAGCCGCTCGAGCAGAAGCCGCCTTGTTTTTCACGGCGGCTGCTTCGGCAGACGGAAGGTGACGCGGATCGGCCGCTCCCGGGCCGCGATGCACATGCACCTGGCGCGGATTGAGCGGCTCGCCGCATTGCGAGCAGGTCATGACGGGATCGAAGGTCTTGCCGCAGCTCGCATGCTGGTACAGCAGCGGCCGGCCCTTCTTGCCCGCCATGTGCACGTCGCCCCAGTGCACGATCGACATGATGACGGGGTAGAGATCGAGGCCCTTCTCGGTCAGGCGATATTCGTAGCGCAGGGGCCGTTGCTGGTAGGGCACCTTGGCCAGCACGAAGGCCTGCACCAGCTTGCGCAGGCGGCTCGCCAGCAGCGGCCGGGTGATGCCGAGCCGTGCCTGGAATTCCTCGAAGCGGCGCACGCGCAGGAAACAGTCACGCAGGATCAGGAGCGTCCAGCGATCGCCGATCACCGATACCGTGCGCGCGACCGAACAGGCCTCGGCCTCGAGATTATCCCAGCGCATGCGCCCGCCCCCGCTACTTCGCCGCCGCGATCGCCTCTTCGACGTCGCGCAGGCGATTCTTGCCGAAATAGATCGCGCCGTCGACGAAGAAGGTCGGCGAGCCGAAAGTGCCGCGGTCGACGGCGCGTTGCGTCTCGGCCATCAGCTGGTCCTTGACCTCCTGCGTCTGCACCAGCTCGAACAGCTTCTCGGCGGGCAGGCCTGATTCGAGCAACGCTGCCCGCAGCACGGCGGGATCGTCGAGCTTCTTGGGCTCGGCCCACATATGCCGGTAGACCTCGTCGACATAGCGCTCGAAGACGCCGAGCTTTTTCGCGGCGAAAGCGCCACGCATGATCGCGAGCGTGTTGACCGGAAAGAACGGGTTCATCTTGTAGCGCGTGATGCGGTGCTGCCTGAGGAAGCGATCGGTCTCGAGCTTCTGATACTCGGGCTTGTTCTTGATGCCGGCATTGGCCTCGGCCGGCGAGCGATTGCCGGTCAACTTGAACACGCCACCCAGAAGTACCGGCAGATATTCAAACTTCACGCCGCGCCGCTTCTCGATGGCCGGGATCACCAGATGGCTGAGATAGGCGTTGGGGCTGCCGAAATCGAACAGGAATTCAACGGTAGGCATGGCTCACCATTTTTCTCCAAAGGGGCGGATTTCCATCTCCGAGCTCCAGGCGTCGCGTGGCTGGCTGTAGAGCGACCAATAGGCTTCGGCGACGGCGTCGGGCCGCATCAGCCGGTCGGGCGGCAGGCTTGCAAGCGCCGCTTCGCCTTCGCGCGCCTTGATGCGCTCGCGCACCCAGGCCGTGTCGACGCCGGAGTCGATCACGAGGTGCGCGACATGGATGTTCTTGGGCCCCAGCTCGCGCGCCGCCGACTGCGCCAGCGCGCGCAGCCCGGCCTTGGCCGCGGCGAAGGCGGCATAGCCGACGCCGCCCCGCATGCTGGCGGTCGCACCGGTGAAGAAGATCGCGCCCTTGCCGTGCGGCAGCATCAGGCGGGCCGCTTCGCGGCCGGCGAGAAAGCCCGAATAGCAGGCCATCTCCCAGACCTTGCGGAACACCCGTTCGGTGGTTTCGGTGAACGGGAAATTGACGTTGGCGCCGACATTGAAGATGCAGACTTCGAGCGGCGCATGGCGGTCGGCCTCCCGCAGGAAGGCGGTGATGTCCTCCTCCTTGCGCGCATCGAGGCCGCGGGCGGAGACCTTGCCGCCGGCCTTCTTTATGTCGGCGACCAGCGGGGCCAGCTTGTCGCCATTGCGCCGCCCGGCGAATACCGTGAAGCCTTCGGCGGCGAACTTCTTGGCGATCGCGGTCCCGATGAAGTCGCCGGCGCCGATCACCGCCGCCGTCGCATTGCGTGCCACCATGTCGCCCTCCTCAGCCCGCGCATACCATCATCCGTTTTATTTTCAAACGGATCAATGGCCATTTTCTCAAGGTGGCATGAGTATTCGGTGCTTTTCAGTGTCGTTTATAAACCCACGTAGAAGACCTGCCGGCTGTCGCGGGATTTTCGCGGAATCGCCGCTAGGCTAGGGCCTTGGCATATGGAGGGCGGACATGGCGAGCACTCAGACCCGGCGCGATGCTTCCTCGCTGCAGGCTTCGGTAAGCCCCGGCACCGTCGTCGTCGCGTCTACCGGGGCCGGGCCGTACGAGCAGGTCATGCTCGACGGCCGCCACAGCTTGACCGCCGACGAGCCGAAGGCGGTCGGAGGCGGCGATGCCGGGCCAGGCCCCTACGAACTGCTGCTGATGTCGCTCGGCAGCTGCACCTCGATGACGGTGCACATGTATGCCGCGCGCAAGAAGTGGCCGCTCGAGCAGGTGATCGTGCGGCTTCGCCATCTCCGGGTGCATGCGGCGGACTGCGAGGACTGCGAAAAGCCCACGGCCATGCTCGACCGTATCGAAAAAGAGATCGAATTCGTCGGACCCCTGGATGACGAGCAGCGCGCGCGGCTGTTGGAAATCTCAGGGCACTGCCCGGTTCACCGCACGCTCACCTCCAAGATCGACATCCGCGCCACGCTTGTGGCGTGAGTCGGCGCGCGTGGTTCAGGCGGCCGTCAGCGTTCTGACGGTCACTTCGCGCTGGCGATCGCCGCGCAGGTACACGCCGCGGCGCTCGGGGTCGGACCAGGGCGCGTGATGATTCAGCTCGGCACCGACGGCCACCGATGCCGCCTGACGCGGCAGGCGCTGGATCTGTTCCAGCCAGTCGCGCGCCTCGCGCAGGCTGGTGAACAGGCGGATCGGGCCGTCGCCTTCGGTCGCCACGGCAAAGGCACGCGGAAACAGATTGCGCTTTGGACTGACGACGAAGGCGATAGGGCCGCGCTTTTCATCGGAGGCACCGCGAAATAAGCCGGCCAACTGCACGACCTGTTCGGGCGTGAATTCGGTGGTGGCGCCGGCCACTTCGATGATCTTGGCGAAGCTCTTTACCTTGGCCTCGGCAAGCCGCTGCGCCATGCCGCGAACCTCGTCCGGGCTGATGTGGCCGCGCGCAACGATGGTCACGACACGATGCAGCCGGGAAATCTCCATGTAGACTGACACAAGCAGCTCCAACCGAGAACGATTCGGCCGGGACGCTAGCACAGGCGGAGGCCGTGGCGTTCTGCGAAACGTTCCAGCCTGGATATGTTTGCCTTTGCCTTGTTGCGGCCATAGAAGATCGAAGAGACGTCCCGAAAGCCGCCGGCCATGTCCCTTGCACCCCGCATCCACGAGGCGCCCGACGATCTGCTCGCCGCCATCGACTATTGCTACGACCAGGGCTGGACCGACGGCCTGCCCGTCGCGCCGCCGCAGGTCGATCGGGTGAAAGCCATGCTGGCGGCCGAGAGCCGGCCGGCCGAGACGGTGATCGCCCAGCATCCTGCCACCGGACTCGAACTCTCGCTGCACGCCGCCGCGGTCAATGCCGTCATGGCGGGCTGCCTGCCCGAGTATTTCCCCGTCCTGGTCGCAGCCTTCGAGGCGATGAACCGGCCCGACTTCAATTTCCATGGCTCGACCGCCAGCACCGGCGGCTCAGCGCCTCTGCTGCTCGTGAGCGGCCCCTATGCCGACCAGATCGGCATGAATGCCGACGTCAACCTGTTCGGTCCCGGCAACCGCCCCAACGCCACTATCGGGCGCGCGGTGCGGCTGATCCTGCGCAACGTCTTCCAGATGTTGCCCGGCATTTCCGACAAGTCGACGCAGGGCAATCCCGGCAAGTACAGCTTCTGCATCGCCGAGCGCTCACGCGGCAATCCCTGGCCGCTTTTGTGCGAGGCGCAGGGCTATCCCAAAGGCACGTCGAGCGTCACCTGCTTTGCGGCCGGCGGCTTCTGCAATGTCGAGAATCATGGCGGCAATACGCCCGAGCAGGTCCTCGCCTCCGTGGCCGACGCCATGGCCAACTATGGCTGCATTACATTGGGCCAGGCCGTAGTGATCCTGGCGCCCGAACACATGACCATCATCGGCGACGGCGGCTGGACGCGCGAGCGGGCCCAAGCCTTCCTGTTCAACCACGCCAAGCGCTCGGTCGAGGGCATGAAGGGCGTCGGCAAATACCGCGACCGCGACTACGACACCCAGCACGGCGAGGCCGCGCATGCGTCGGCGGAGAAGGGATTCATGCATCGGGGCTTGGCACCCGAGGATATACTGATCACCCTGGGCGGCGGCGATGCCGGCGGCCATTCGTGCTTCATCCCGTCGTGGAGCCGCGGTCGCGGCTCGCTGATGCAGCACGCCGCCATCGGCGGACGGAAGTGAGAACAGGACAGGCCAAAGATGCAGCTCTACGCACCCACCTCCACCCAGCCCAAGCGCAAGGCGTTTCGCGCGCCGGTGCTGGCCAAGCTCGAAGGCGCACGGATCGGCATCCTGGAGAACGGCAAATTGAATGCCGAGGAGATGCTGAACGAGTTCGCGGCGCTCTTCGTGCAACGCCACGGCTGCACCGTGCGCACGCTGGCCTCCAAGAGCAACGCCAGTGCGCCGGCGCCGTCCAACACCCTGGTCAAGGTCGCCCAGGAGGTCGACTTTCTCATCACCGGCCTGGGGGATTGAGGCTCCTGCTCAACGTGCAGTCTGCACGACGGCATCAGCTTCGAACAACTCGGCAAGCGCGCGGTGGTGCTGTGCACCGAACCCTTCCGGGTCACCGCCAAGAACATCGCCCGCGTGCTCGGCCTGCCCGACTACCCCTTCCTCACGGTGCAGCATCCGATCGGCAGCTGCACCCTGCCCGAACTCAAGGCCCGCGCCGAAGTCGCTTACAAGCAGGCGCTGCCGATCCTCTTGCAGGGCTGAAGTCTAGACGCCGCGCCGTTGGCGGATCGGCACGACCAGCAGGCTGCCGAGGATCATGCAGACGCCGCCCGCGGTGAGGGCGAGCGAGAAGCTTCCCGTCAGATCGCGCACACGGCCGAAGAACCACGGGCCGACCGTGCCGCCAAGATTGCCGGCGCCGTTGATCAGGCCGATGCCGGCACCCGCCACGGCCGGTGGCAGCACTTCGGTCGGCAATGCCCAGAACGGCCCGAAGCGGCCGAGGAATGCGGCGACGGCCAGAGTGAGGAAGATCAGGATGCCGTACGTGCCGGCGTGACCCGCGAGCTGCGCCAGCAGCAGGAACACGCCCGAGAAGGACGTGGCGGCGATCATGTGCCACTTGCGCTCCTGGACTCGGTCGGATCGGATGGCGACCAGGATCATCATCACCGCGCCGGCCGCCGGGGGAATCGCGGCAAGGAAACCGACCGTAACGATCGACAACCCGGTCTCCTTGAGCACCGTCGGCAGCCAGAAGGTGACGCCCCATTCCGCCATCAGGGCGGCGAAGTTATAGAGCGCCAGCAAGAGCACGACGGGATGCCAGAGGACATTGATCCAATGTCCTTGCACCGGCGTGGTTGCCGTCGCCTCCTCGGCGAGGTTGGCCATCAGGCGGGCCTTTTCATCCGGGTCCAGCCAGGCTGCATCCCTGGGCTCTTCCGTGATTGCCCATATCCACACCAATGCCCAGACAAATCCCGGCAACGCCTCGACGACGAACATCATCTGCCAACCGAAGTGCTTCACCACCAGGCCGGAAATCGGATTGGCGATCACCTGGGCGATCGGGATGCTGAGCAGGA
>JBPYDO010000048.1:0-3036 GCA_051985755.1 Reyranella sp.
CCTTACCTTGCGCACGCGACCATGGAGCCGATGAACTGCACCGCGCGCTTCACTTCACGCGATCGCAAGCTCGATGTCTGGATGCCCAATCAATCCGCCACCTTGATGCGCCTGGTCGCGGCAAGAACCGCAGGCCTCGCCCAGGCCGACGTGACCGTGCACACGACCTTCCTGGGCGGCGGCTTCGGCCGTCGCGCCGAGGCCGATCTGGTGCGCCAGGCCGTAACCTGCGCGGTCGCGATGCCCGATCGGCCCGTGCAGCTCCTGTGGTCGCGCGAGGAAGATATCGGCCACGACTGCTATCGGCCGATGGCGCTGGCGCGCTGGCGCGCCGAGCTCGATGTGTCGGGGCCGAGCCCCAAGCTTGCCTCCGTCGCCAAGCGCCAAGTCGGACAGGCGCCGACCGACGGCTTCATGACTCGCTCGGTCGGCCTGCCGGCGCAAGGCAAGCCCGAAGGCAATGCCGTGGAGAATCCGGCCTATGGCTTTCCCTACTACAAGCTGGAGGCCATCGTGCCCGAGGGCGTGGTGCCGGTCGGCTTCTGGCGCTCGGTCGGTCACAGCCACGGCACGTTCTTCGATGAGAGCTTCGTCGACGAAGTGGCGCACGCGCTCAAGAAGGATCCTTTCGAATTCCGCCGCGAATTGCTGGCCAGGCAGCCAAGGCACCTGAAGGTCGTGGAGACGGCGGCGAAGCAGGCAGGTTGGGGCACGCCGTTGCCGCCGGGCACGGGCCGCGGTATCGCGCTGCGCGCCTCTTTCGGGTCGATCGTGGCGCAAGTGGCGGAAGTCGCCGTGAGCGGCGACCGCGCCATCCAAGTGAGGCGCGTGACCTGCGCCATCGATTGCGGGCCGGTGATCAACCCCGCGATCGTGCGCGCGCAAATGGAAAGCGGCATCATCTATGGCCTGTCGGCGGCGCTCTTTGGCGAGATCACGCTGAAGGATGGCGGCGTCGAGCAGAGCAACTTCGATTCCTATCCCGTTGTGCGCATCGCCGATGCGCCGGCCATGGCGGTCCATCTGGTCGATAGCGGCGCTGCGACGATCGGCGGCGTGGGCGAGCCAGGCACGCCGCCGATCGCGCCGGCCGTCGCCAATGCAGTATTTGCCGCGACCGGCAAACGCCTGCGCGAACTCCCGCTGCGGCTCGGTTAGGACCGCACGCGGCAAATGTTGTAGAATCGGCTGAGGGATCGGGAGCGGTTGCGGTGCGCGTGTTGGTCGCCGGCGGCGCCGGCTACATAGGATCGCATACATGCAAGGCGCTCGCCGAGGCCGGGCACCTGCCGATCGTCTACGACAACCTGCACACCGGCCACGCCTGGGCGGCCAAATGGGGGCCGCTGGAGCGGGGCGACATCACCGACGCCCAGGCGCTTGGCGAGGCGTTGCGCCGCCACCGGCCCGAGGCGATCGTCAACTTCGCGGCCCTTGCCTATGTCGGGGAGTCCAACAGCGAGCCGACCCGCTACTATCGCAGCAATGTCGGCGGCATGATCACGCTTCTCGAGGCGATGCGAACGCACAGCGTCGCCAATATGGTGTTCTCCTCGAGCTGCGCGATCTACGGCGTGCCCGAGCGGCTGCCGATCGTCGAAGACCAGCGCCAGGACCCGATCAATCCCTATGGCCGGTCCAAGCGCATGGGCAAGGAGGTGCTGCGCGACGCCTGCGCCGCACACGGCATCGGAGCCGTCGCCCTGCGCTACTTCAATGCTGCCGGCGCCGATGCGGCGGGCGAGGCGGGCGAGGAGCACGAGCCTGAGACGCATCTCATCCCGCTGGTCCTCCAGGCGGCGGCCGGCCGGCGGCCCGACATTGCCATCTTCGGCACCGACTACGACACACCGGACGGCACCTGCATCCGCGACTATGTGCACGTCACCGACCTGGCAGCGGCGCACGTCGCGGCCCTGTCGGCCTGTCGGGGCGGCCGCTTTGCCGCCTTCAACCTGGGGAGCGGCGCCGGCGCCAGCATCAACCAAGTGATCCAGCAGGCGCGCGACATCACCGGGCGTCCGATCGGCATCCGGCCGGTGGGACGGCGCGCCGGCGATCCGCCCAAGCTGGTCGCGGATGCCTCGCATGCGAAGTCGGCGCTCGGCTGGACGCCGGTTCACTCTCGCCTCGACAATGTGATTGCCACGGCATGGCGCTGGATGACCGAGCATCGCGCCCGCGCCATGGTCCCGAAGGCCGCCTGAGCCGCAGAAGAGAATGGCGTTTCTCGACGACATCACGCCGCTTCTGATCACGTACGACGAGATCCAGAACATCGAACGCACGCTGATGCCGCTTGCCTGGGCCAAGCACATCGTCGTGATCGACAGCGGCAGCACTGACGGCACGCTCGACGTTCTGGCACGCGACCCGCGCATCGAAGTCCATCATCGCCGCTTCGACGATTTCGCTGCCCAGTGCAACTTCGGCCTCGGCAAGATTGCAAGCGAATGGGTGCTCTCGCTCGACGCCGACTATCAGCTGAGCGATCCGTTGCGCGCCGAGCTTGGCCGCCTGCAGCCGTCGCCGAGCCAGTCCGGCTATCGCGCCCGCTTCGTCTATCGCGTCCACGGCCGGCCGCTGCGCGGCTCGCTCTACCCGCCGCGCACTGTGCTCTATCGCGCGCGCAAGGGACGCTACGAGAATGAAGGACACGGTCATCGCGTCAGGGTGGAGGGCGAGGTAAGCGACCTCGCTGGCGTGATCTTGCATGACGACCGCAAACCGCTTGGCCGCTGGTTCAAGTCGCAGCAGGGTTACGCGGCACGCGAAGCGGCGCACCTTCTGGCGAGCCCCAAGGATCGCCTGTCGCGCGCCGAGCGCATTCGGTTGATGGGTTGGCCGGCGCCGTTCCTTGTCTTCTTCTATGTGCTGTTCGCCAAGGGTGTGGTTCTCGACGGATGGGCCGGCTGGTTCTATGCGCTGCAGCGCCTGCTCGCCGAAGTTCTGCTGGCCCTCGAGCTGCTCGAGCGTCGGCTGGCGGCGGCGAAGCGGTGAAAAGCGCTGGTGCCGGGTGAGGGATTTGAACCCCCG
>JBPYDO010000049.1:0-16358 GCA_051985755.1 Reyranella sp.
CTGGCCAGCAGCCGGAACAGGCGCGGCAGGCCGAGCTGGCGGTTGTGCACCAGCTCGAGCGACACCGGCAGCAGGGTCTCGAGCCCGATGCCGCCGGGCAGCGCCTGGGCGAACGGCACGCGCTTGCTGTCCTGGTCCTGCGGTCGATGGTCGGAGACGATGGCGTCGATCGTGCCGTCCTTGAGCGCCGCGACGATGGCCGCGCGGTCCTTCTCGGAGCGCAAGGGCGGCACCAGCTTGCCGAAGGTGCGGTAGTCGCCGACCGCCAGATCGTTCAGCGCGAAGTAGGGCGGGGCGGTGTCGCAGGTGAGCCTGAGCCCGCGCGCCTTGGCGGCGGCGATCACGGCGACCGCCTCGGCGGTCGAGACTTTGGACAGATGCAGCCGCCCGCCCGTCATCTCGACCAGCCGGATGTCGCGCTCGACCATCATCACCTCGGCGAGCGGCGGGTTGCCGGCGAGGCCAAGCCGGGTCGCCATCTCGCCGCTCGACATCTGGCCGCCCGACAGCGTCGGCTCCTGCGGCAGGTGCACGATCAGCGCGTCGAATGCCTTGGCGTAGTACAGCGCGCGGCGCATGACCTGGGCGTTGCCGACCGCGTTGTCGGCGTCGGTGAAGGCGACGGCGCCGGCCTCGGCCAGCAGGCCCATCTCGGCCAGCTCCTTGCCTTCGAGCCCGACCGTGAGCGCGCCGTAGGCGTACATGTTGGTGAGCCGGATCTGGCGGGCGCGGCGGGCCACGAACTCGATCAGCGAGGCATCGTCGAACGGCGGCTCGTTGTCGGGCAGCAGCACCATCGAGGTGATGCCGCCCGCGGCGGCGGCCACCGCGGCGCTGTCCAGCGTCTCCTTGTGCTCTTCGCCCGGCTCGCCGGTGTGCACCCGGGCATCGACCAGGCCGGGGGCGAGATAGAGGCCGTGGCAATCGACCGATTCGATGCCGTAGGGCGCGCCCGAGGCGAACAACGACGGCCCGAAGTCGGCAATCTTGCCGTCGCTGATCAGGGCGGCGCCGAGGTACTCGCTGTCGGCGATCGGATCGATGATGTGGGCGTTGATGTAGGCGGTCGAGCCGGCGTGCGGCGGCACTCCGCGCAAGACGTTGCCGCTCATGTCAGGCCACGGCGCCGATGGCGTTGCGACGTCCGCCGATCAGCGCCTCGAGGCAGGCCATGCGCACCGCCACGCCCATCTCGACCTGCTCGTGGATGACGCTGCGGTCGAGGTCGTCGGCAACTTCCGAGTCGATCTCGACGCCGCGGTTCATCGGACCGGGATGCATGATGAGCGCATCAGGTTTGGCGAACGTCAGCTTCTCGTGGTCGAGGCCGAAGAAGCGGAAGTACTCGCTGATCGACGGCACGAACGAGCCCTGCATGCGCTCGGTCTGCAGGCGCAGCATCATGACGATGTCGACGTCGTTCAGCCCGCTTTTCATGCTGTAGTGGACCTCGACACCCATCCTGTCGATGTCGGTCGGTATCAGGGTGGGCGGGCCGACCACGCGCACCCGGGCGCCCATGATCTGCAGCAGGTGGATGTTCGAGCGCGCCACGCGGCTGTGCGTGATGTCGCCGCAGATCGCGACCAGCAGCCCCTGCAGGCGGCCGCGGCGGCGGCGGATGGTCAGCGCATCGAGCAGCGCCTGCGTCGGATGCTCGTGCTGGCCGTCGCCGGCATTGATCACCGTGCAGTTGACCTTCTGCGACAGGAGGTTGACCGCGCCCGATTCCGCGTGCCGCACCACGATGGCGTCGGGCCGCATGGCGTTCAGCGTCATGGCGGTGTCGAGCAGCGTCTCGCCCTTGCGCACCGAGGACGTGGCGACGTCCATGTTGATCACGTCGGCGCCCAGCCGCTTGGCCGCGACCTCGAAGCTGGTGCGCGTGCGCGTCGAGTTCTCGAAGAAGAGATTGATGACCGTGCGCCCAGACAAGAGGTCGCGCCGCTTGTCGAGTGAGCGGTTCTGGTCGATGTAGCTTTCGGAAAGGTCGAGCAATCCCGAGATGATGTCGGGCGACAAACCTTCGATGCCGAGGAGGTGGGGCAGCCTCGGCAGGCCCGTGCGTTTTCTTGTCACTAAAGCGCGACGTTAAGCACGCGCGAGCGGCCGCCGCAAGGCGGCGAAGCGGGGAAAAGCTCTGTCTTTTATGCGGCTGCTACGCGACTCCCGGCTGCGGACCGGTATATCGGGCGCGCGGGCGGATCAGCACGCCGTGCTGGGCCTGCTCGAGCGCGTGGGCGATCCAGCCGACGGTCCGGCCGAGCAGGAACAGGGCAAGCGCGGATTGTCGGGGCAGGCCGAGCACGCGCTCCAGGGTGACGGTGGTGAAGTCGACGTTGGCCTTGCGGCCGAGAAGCTCCTCGGCCGCGGCGGCCAGGCGCTCGGCGAAGGCGAGCTCGGCCGACTGCGGCAGCGCCTCGCGCATCAGCGCGAACAGGGTGGCGGCGCGCACGTCGCCTTCCGGGTAGAGCGGATGGCCGAAGCCCGGGATGTACAGGCGGTCACGCACGCGCTCGGCCAGCTCGGCCTCGAGGTCGCGCGCCTTGCGCACATCGTCGAACAGGCCGGCGACGCGGCGCGTCACGCCGCCGTGGCGCGGGCCGTTGATGGCGGCAAGACCCGCCGTCACCGCGCCGTAAAGATTGGCGCCGGTCGAGGCGACGACGCGGGCGGCGAAGGTCGAGGTGTTGAACTCGTGGTCGGCCGACAGCACCAGGGCAGCCCGGATCAGTCCGGCATACTGATCGGGCACGCGCCAGGCCGCCGCGAGCTGCGCGTGGGCCGGCAGTGCAGAGGGCGGCCGCCCGGTGATCGCCGCCGTGAGCAGGCGCAGGACGCGCACGCCGGCCTCCAGCATGGCTGCCCGGTCCTCGACCCAGCTCGGATGGTCGAGCGCCGCTGCGGCCGGCAGCACCACCAGGCAGCGGTCGACCGGGGCCAGGGTGGCGGCGGCGAGCCAGGCGCGGCGCAGCGCCGTGGTCACGGGCGGCAGGTTGTCGGCGGCGAACGGGGTCTGGTCGCACTGCCAGAGGAGCTCGGCGACCTGCTCGAGGGTGGCCTCGCGGGCGAGGCCGGTGGCGTCCTGGCCGCGATAATAAAGACGGTTGTCCTCGATCAGGGCGAGCCCCGATTCGAGGACCGGGGCGCCGAAGTCGAGCGCACTGCCCGCGATCGCCTCGGCCTTGCGGCCGATGTCGCGCTGGCGTTTCAGGCGCACGATGTCCTCGGCGCGGTAGCGCCGCTCGCGGCGCCCCGCGGCGGACTCGGAGCGTAAGAGCCCGCGGCTGACATAGGCATAGAGGGTGGGCGCAGAGACGCCGAGGCGCCGGGCGGCTTCGCGGGAGGTCAGCCATTCTATGGTCATTCAGTTATATTGATCAATATAATCAAGATTGACAATATATATGTTCAAGGGGAGGGTCCCAGCGCATCCAGAAGGGGACCAACATGCTGCAGACACGGGTGGATAGCGGCCTCGACGGCGTGGTCGTGGCCGACACGGTCATGAGCGAAGTCGATGGCGAGGAGGGCCGCCTGGTCGTCCGCGGCCACGCCCTGCAGGAGCTGATCGCGACCCGCGGCTTCGAAGGGGTCGCCGCCCTGTTGTGGGAGGGCTATGCCGAAGGCGGCGGCGACGCGGCGGCCGTGCGCGAGGGCCTCGCCCAGGCGCGCCTTCGCGCCTTCGCCGATGTGCCGAGGCTGTTGGCGGCGACCAAGGGATTGACGCCGGTCGAGGCGCTGCGCGTCGGGCTCGCCATGCTGTCGGACGGCGAGCAGATGCCGCATCACTACCTCGTCTGCGGCGCCATGCCGGTGTTCCTCGCTTCCCTGTTGTCCGCCGGCACGGGGCTGGCGCCGATCGCGCCCGACCCGACTCTCACGACGGCGCAGGACCTGTTGCGCATGATCCGCGGCCAGCGCGCCGGCGAGGTGTTCGAGAAGGGGCTCGACACCTACCTCGCGACCGTGGCCGACCATGGCTTCAACGCCTCGACCTTTGCGGCGCGCGTCGTGGCCTCGACCCATGCGGGCCTGATCTCCGCTGTCCTGGCGGGATTATGCGCCCTGAAGGGCCCGCTGCATGGCGGCGCGCCGGGACCGGTGCTCGACATGCTGGACGAAATCGGCGATGCGTCGCGCGCCGAGGCATGGTTCGACGATGCCTTCGCCAAGGGCGTGACCCTGATGGGCTTCGGCCACCGCATCTACAAGGTTCGCGATCCGCGCGCCGACGTGCTGAAGGCGACCGTCGCCACCCTGCCGGCGACGGCCGGCCGGCTGGCCTACGCCTCGGAGGTCGAGAAGGGCGCGATCGCGGCGCTGCGCAAGCACAAGCCCGGCCGGCGGCTCGACACCAATGTCGAGTACTACACGGCGCTCCTGCTGGAGGCGCTGGAGATCCCGCGCGAGGCCTTCACCGCCCTGTTTGCCGTGGCCCGCACGGCAGGCTGGTGCGCCCACGTCTTCGAGCAGGTGAAGGGCGGCCGCATCATCCGGCCGCAGTCGAACTATGTCGGTCCGCGACCCGTTTGACGGGCTCGCGGCTGCCTATCTCAGGTTCGCCGAGATCGAGGCAAGCGGACGTTCACCGCTTTATGAATCGCTGGCGCGGCATGTCGCCAGGGATGACGAGGTGCTGCGCTTCCTGCTGACACTGCCGCCGGCCAAGCGGCAGCCCAATCTGCTGCTGGCGGCGGTTCGGCACCAGCTAGGGCACGCGGTCGATTGGCCCGAATTCCGCCGGGCCGTGCTGGACCGGGCCGCAGAGATCGGCGGACTGATGCTGCATCGATCGACGCAGACCAACGAGCCGGGTCGGTGCGCCGTGCTGCTTCCGGTGCTGGCGCACCTGCCGCAGCCTCTGGCGCTGATCGAGGTCGGGGCGTCGGCCGGGCTTTGCCTGCTGCCCGACCACTACGGCTACGACTATGGCGAAACGCGCCTGGCGCCGAAGAGCAGGCCCTGCTTTCCCTGTGTGCCGAGCCAGGGAACGCCACTGCCCAGCGAGTTGCCGCAGATCGTCTGGCGGGCCGGCCTCGACCTCAATCCGCTCGAGCCATCGGATCGGCAAGATCGTGCCTGGCTGGAAGCGCTGGTGTGGCCGGAACAGTACGACCGGCTGCAGCGGCTGCGTGAGGCCCTGGCCGTCGCCGACAAACTGAAGCCGCGCGTCGAGCGCGGCGATCTACGACGCGATCTGACAAGCTTGGCCGCGCAGGCGCCGCCGGAGGCGACGCTCGTGATCTTCCATACCGCGGTGCTGGCGTACGTTGCCTCGGCCGCCGAACGGCAAGCCTTTGCCGACGAGGCGGTTGAATTGGCGGATTTCTGGATAGCCAACGAAAGGCCGCGGGTCTTTCCGAAGGTCGCAGGGCGAATGGATGTGGCCGGCCGCGAGTTCCTGCTGTCGGTCAACGGCACGCCGACCGCCTGGACCGATCCGCACGGCGCCGCCATCGACTGGATCGGCTGACAAGGCCTCGCTTGAGGCGCCCTAGCGGGGGATGATGAGGTGGAGTGACGTTGATGCGGGACGAAGCGTGCTGGGAGCGCGCCACTCCAGTGGCGCTCTTCTTGGCGCTTCAACATCACATGAGCGCGACTGGAGTCGCGCGCTCCCAGCGCATCACCTCTTGCATCAAGATCGCGCCTCAACTCCTCCCGCGCTAACGCCAGGCGTCGGTGTGGATCGAGATATCGACCGTGTCGCCGGTGATTTCGATGAACTTCGTCATGCCGAATTCGGAGCGCAGCAGGCTGCCGTGCCCGCGAAAGCGCGCGTAGCGATCGCCGGGAGCTGCGCCGGGCTTGCGGTCGCTGACCGAGACATCGAGGATCATCGGCCGGCCGATGCCGCGCAGGCTGAGCGTGCCGATGACCCGCAACGTGTCCTCGCCTGTGCGTTCCACGGCGTATGAATGGAAGGTCATCTGCGGATAGTCGTCGACGGCGAAGAACTCCGCGTCCTTCAGCATCTCGGTCTGGTTCTCGTCGGCCATCCGCACGCTCTTGGTGAACACGATGACGTCGACGCTGCTCCGGCGCACGTCGATCTCGTCGACGCGCACCTTGCCGTGCCAGTCCTTGAACGTCCCTGTCGTGCGGAAGAATTTCGACTCGCCGACCGCGAAGTCGATCGTGCCGCGCGGACTGCCGATGGTCAGGACGTCGGTGGAGGCGACGGCGCGCCGGGAGAGGAGACCGGTTGCGGTGCCGGCCAGCAGGAGGCCGCGGCGGGGCAGCCTACCCGGCAAAGGTCTCCGCCGAGCGTTCGGCGAAGGTTTCGAAGAAGCGACGCCCGGTGCCACGCTGGTTCTCGTAGATCGAGCCTTGGTGGTCGGCCGGCGGCAGCGGCATGCGCACCGGCGCGGCGCGAACCCTGGGCTCGATCGTGGGCTCGCCGAGCACCATGCGGCTGTTGAACTCTTCGAAATTGGCGACGCCCATCAGCGGCCAGGCATCCGCCGCGGCATATTCATGCAGCAAGAGGCGGCGCTGGCGGTTCGACGTGTTGAGCGCCGAGCCGTGCACCAGCCGCACATGGTGGATGGTCATCGAGCCCGCCGGGCCCGTGAGCGGCACCGCCTTGGCGAAGTCGAGCGCACAGGCGGCGGGGTCCATGGCGCCGCAGAAGCGGCCGTCGGCGTGGTGGTCCCAGGTCGGGCCGAGATGGGAGCCGGGGATCACCAGCAGCGGTCCGTTGCCGAGGTCGCAGTCGTCGAGGTAGATGCCAGTGGCCAGCACATCGTCGTTGGTGTGCGGATAGAACGCCCAGTCCTGGTGCCATTCGACCGGCGAGCCGTAGGCTGCCGACTTCATGTTGAGCTTGCCGCCATGCTGGCGGATGTCGGGGCCAAGCAGCTGGCTCAGGACCGAGGTGATCCTGGGATCGCGCGCCAGCCGATGGAAGAACTCGAAGCGCTTGAAGATCGCGGGCTTGAGCCGCCGCACCCGAGGCAGGGCGGGACTGTGCGTCGGCTCGAGATCGTAGAGATCGTCGTTGGCCGATATGCTGCGCGCCTGCGCGACGATCTCGTCGGTCAGGCGGCGCAGTGCGTCCAGTTGCTCGCCTTCGATCATTCGCGGCAGGACGAGGTAGCCGTCGCGGCGATAGGCCTCGATCTGTTGGGCGCTCAGCATGCGAAAGCATAGCACGGCTGGAGGGCTTCACCGATAATCGGGCCATGGCCCTCAGAGCCCTGTTTCCCACCCTGCTGTACCAGGCGCGCCTGTCGGCCGGCCCCAGTCGCTTCTCGCGGGTCCTGGCGGACGAGTGCCAGGCGCTGATGGCCGCGGATTCGGCCGGCCGCCGCTGGTCGGCGAAGCATTATTCGGGCGGCTACACGTCCTATGGCTCGCTCGACCGGCTGCACCTGGTGTCGTCGGTGTTCGATACCTTGCGGCGGCGCATCGACCCGCATGTGCGGCGCTTTGTCCGCGCCCTGCACTACGACCTTGCCGGCCGTCATCTTGCCATGACCGACTGCTGGTTGAACGTCATGTCGCCGGAGGCCGTCCATTCGCTGCATCTCCATCCGCTGTCATTCATCAGCGGCACCTACTATGTGGCCGTGCCGCGCGGGGCCGGGATGCTGAAGTTCGAGGATCCGCGGCTTTCCCGCCTGATGGCGGCGCCGCCGAAGCGGGCGAATGCGCCGAGCGCCACGAAGCCGTTCGTCAGCGCGCGGGCGCGGTCGGGTGACCTGGTGCTGTTCGAAAGCTGGCTGCGGCACGAGGTGCCGGCCGGCCGGTTCGCGGGCGAGCGTGTTTCGATCAGCTTCAACTATGGCTGGACGGCCGCGGCCAGGGACTCGTCCGGCCGGAAGTCGGCGAGGCGGGGCTGATGCGCCTGCCGGCTTGGCTCGTGCTGTTCGCGTTGGCCGTCACGGTTTCGCCGGCCAGGGCCGACTGTCCGCTCGACCTCGGCCACGGCACCGGGTGGGTGGTGTTTTCGCAGCGCTACATGATCGCCTTTCGTCCCGATCCGCCGCATTTCGAGACGGGCGAGCCACTGGCCTTGATCCTGAACGTCTGCACCAAGGACGGCGACGCCGCCCAGCTGATGGCCGTTGAGGTGCGCCGTATCGTAATGACGTCGCCGTCCGGCGCGAGCGAGCCGGTGACGACGGACGCGTCCCTGCTGAACATCGTGCCGGGAGTCGATGGCCGTTACCGCGCCGAGGGATTGATGCTCACCCAGCCCGGCCGCTGGGAGGTGACCTTCGACGTCCGTTCAGGCAGCGACTCCGAGCGGCTGACCCACGAGATCGAGGTGCACTAGCGCGTCGGTTGGTGCAGGACGAAGCGCGCTGGAGGCGCGCCACTCCAGTGGCGCGATCTTGTCATCCTGAGCGAAGCGAAGGATCTAACGCTTCAACGGGGTCTTTGGTCGATCTGCCAGGCCCTTCGCCTGCGGCTCAGGGCGACAGATATGACGCGCCACTGGAGTGGCGCGCCCCCAGCGCATCACCTCCTGCATCGTCTTGTCCTAGCGAAGCCGCGCCAGGGCGCTTTCCAGGATCCAGGCCGCCGCGGCTGCATCGACGCGTTCGGCGCGCTTGGCCCGGCTCATGTCGTAGTCGTCGATCATGCCGCGCGTCACGGCGGCGGTGCTGAGCCGCTCGTCCTGCAGCACGACCGGCAGGCGGGCGAGCTCCGACGGCCCTTTGGCCTCGAGATTTGCCACGAACTGGCGCACCGACTGGCAGCGCGGCCCTTCGCTGCCGTCCATGTTGAGCGGCAGGCCGATCGCCAGAGCCTTGATTTCGTGCCGGCGTGCCAGCTCGCCGAGCTGGACGAGATCTGCCGCAAGCTTGCTTCGGCGCACGGTGGCGAGCGGCGAGGCGAGGCTGCGCCTGACATCGGAGGTTGCGATGCCGATCGTCTTGCTGCCCACGTCGAGCGCCATCATGCGTCCGTCACCGGCAAGCAGCGCCTTGAGGCGGGGAAAATCAACGATCGGCATCGGCTGTGGCCGAGCTTATAGGCCGCCGGGTTCGGGAGGGTAAGGGGGCGCCCGGTCGACAAGACCCGCGGTTCCATTCGATTGGGTTAGGGCGCTAAGTTGGGCCGGTGACCGGGACCCTGTTCATTCTGCTCGCCATCGCCGCGCTGCTGACCATCGTCAGCCTGCTGGTGCCGCTGGCCGACAAGCTCAGGCTGCCGCATGCGGTGCTGCTGGCGGCGGCCGGGCTTGCTCTGGGATTCGTGGCGCAATGGATCGCCGCGCACGGCCGCGGCTTGAGCGTGGTGTCCGACGTTTTTTCCGGGCTGAGTCGGCTGGGAATGCAGACCGGCCTGTTCCTGCCGCTCTTCCTGCCGCCTTTGCTGTTCACCGCCGGCCTGACCATCGACGTGCGGCGGCTGCTCGACGAAGTATCGGCGGTCCTGCTGCTCGCCATCGTCGCGGTCCTGATCTGCATCGTGGGCGTCGCCGAGGCCGAGCAGCTCGCGACTGGCTACGATCGCATGGTCTGCCTGCTGCTTGGCGCCATCGTGTCGACGACCGATCCGGCCGCCGTGGTCGGCATCTTCCGCGATGTCGGCGCGCCCAAGCGGCTGTCGATCCTGGCCGAGGGCGAGTCACTGCTGAACGACGCGGTAGCGATCTCCGCCTTCGTCTTCGTGACGGAGATCCTGGCCAGCCGCACGTCACCCGGGCTTGGCCATGTCGCGTCTCAAGGCACGGCTGCCGTCTTGTACATGGTCCGCGAATTCGTCGGCGCAATCCTCTTCGGCTTTGTCATGGCACGGCTCGCCATGCTGATCCTGCCGCGTCTTGGCGAATCGGACGTAGCGATCGCCTCGGTGACGGTCAGCCTCGCCTATATCAGCTACGTGGTGGCCGAACGCTATCTCCATGTCTCAGGTGTCGTCTCGGTGGTCGTGGCGGCTCTCACGGTCGCCGCCTACGGTCCGAGCAATCTGCACCCGCGCCAGTGGGCCGATCTGCGCCAGGTCTGGCTGCAGCTGGAATTCTGGAGCAGCTGCCTGATCTTCATGCTGGCCGCGATGGCGGCGGCCACCGTGCTGCTCCAAATCAGCTGGCTGTATGTCGGCGCCTTGTTCGCCGTGACACTGGGGGCGCTCGTGGCGCGCGCCGTGGTCGTGTTCGGCATGCTGCCGCTCCTGGAATTCGCCCATCTCGTCCAGCCGGTCGACCGGCGCTACAAAGCGATCCTGGTGTGGGGTGGCCTGCGCGGCGCCATTACCCTGGTGCTGGCAACCGTCGTGGCGGGTGACCAGCGCCTGCCGCAGGGCGTGCGGGACTTCACCGCCGTGGTCGCCACCCTGTTCGTGCTGCTCACCCTGTTCGTCAACGCCACGACGCTGCGCCTGGTGTTGAAGCTGTTCGGTCTGGACAAGCTCAGCCGTGTCGAGAGCGCAATGCGCGACCGGGTGCTGGCGCTGTCGCGAGTCAATGTGGCGCGGCAGGTCCAGGAGGTCATCCGCGAGCATAACGCGCTGGTCGAGGGCCTCGACGTCGACCCGGCATCGGCCGGCGAGCCCACCATCGAGGAGCCGCCGTCCGAATTGGCGCTGGATCTCGACGAGCGGCTGACCGTCGGCCTCCTGACCTTGTGCACCCAGGAGAAGGAGCTCTACTTGGAGCTCTTCGAGCAGCAGACGCTGTCTCGCCGCATGGTCGCGCTGCTGACGGCCCGCGCCGACCGGCTGATCGACGCGGTGCGCGGCAGCGGCGCCGAGGGTTACGTGGAAACGGTGCGCGGCATGGCGCTGCCGGACCGGGCGTTCCGCTTCGCTCTGTGGCTGCAGCGCAAGCTGAGTGTCGAGACGCCGCTGACCGAGCGGCTGGCCGACCGCTTCGAGATGTTGATGGTGTCGCAGGAAGTCCTGGCCGAGCTCGCCGCCTTCGTCCACCGCTCGGTGTCCGAGCTGCTGGGTGCCGAGACCGAAGCTCGGCTGGCGGCGCTGCTCAAGGACCGCCAGGAGCTGGTGTCGCGCGCGCTGCGCGCCCTGTCGCTGCAGTATCCGGGCTATGCCGAATCGATCAAGGATCGCCAGGTCGAGCGTGCGGCGATCCGCTTCGAATCGGCGGAGTACGCGCGGCGCCTCGGTGAATCGATCATCAGCCGCGAGGTCTATGCCGATCTGAGACGGCGCCTCAATTCGCGGCGCAGTGCCGTGCGGCGCCGCCCGTCGCTGCATCTCGGCCTGGAGCTCGGCGGCATGATCGAACGCGTGCCGCTGTTCGCCTCGCTCGACGCCTTCGCCGTCCTGGAGGTCGCCCGCAAGCTCAGCCCCGTCGTGGCCCTGCCGGGCGAGAGGATCGTCGTCACAGGCCAGCCGGCCGATTCCATGTATTTCATCGCTGCCGGTGAAGTCGCGGTCCATGTTGGCGGCGTGGCGGCCAACGCCATCACTCTCAAGGAGGGCGACTTCTTCGGCGAGATGGGCCTCCTCGAATCGCAGCCGCGCAATGCCGACGTGGTGGCGGTGGGCTACTGCCATCTGCTCGTGCTGCTGCGCCGCGATTTCGCCGGACTCCTGGCCAAGCGCCCCGAGCTGCGCACCGAACTCGAGACCGTCGCAGCGAAGAGGATGGCTGAAGTATCGTCGAGTTAGGGGCCGCAATGGTCCCTCGCTACGCTCGGGATGACACCGATTGGCAAAACGGCTACTACCGCGCCGATTTCTCGCAATTCTCGGAGTCTTTTGATGTCCCTCGACAAGGACGCAGTGGCGCGTATTGCGCGGCTGGCCCGGCTCAAGGTGCCGGAGGAGGAGCTGGTGCCGCTGGCCGGCGAGCTGTCGGGAATTCTTGCCTGGATTGAACAACTGAACGAGGTCGACACCGCCAATGTCGAGCCGCTGGCCAGCGTGTCCGACGTCACCCTGCCGATGCGCGCCGACAAGGTGACGGACGGCGCCATCGCCGAGAAGATCCTGGCCAATGCGCCGGGCGGCGCCGTCTACATCGATCCCGCAGACAAGAAGGCGGGCGGCTTCTTCACCGTGCCCAAGGTGGTGGAGTAGGGCATGGCCGCTCTCACCGATCTCACTCTGGCCGGCCTCGCGGCGGCGATGGCGAGGAAGGAGGCGAGCGCGCTCGAGATCACCGAGGCACACCTCGGGAAGCTCGACGAGCACCGCGCGCTCAATGCCTTCATCACCGAGACGCCCGAGCGCGCGCGCAACATGGCCAAGGCGTCCGACGCGCGGCGCGCCAGGGGTGAAGGCGGGTTGCTGGAAGGCGTGCCGCTTGCCATCAAGGATCTGTTCTGCACCGAAGGCGTGCAGACGACGGCCGGCTCGCACATCCTCGAGGGCTTCGTGCCGCAATATGAGAGTACGGTGACGACGAACCTGTGGAAGGCGGGCGCCGTCATGGTCGGCAAGACCAATCTCGACGAATTCGCCATGGGCTCGTCCAACATGACCAGCTACTTCGGTGGCGTCGAGAATCCGTGGAAGCGGCGCGGCGACAATCGCAAGCTGGTGCCGGGCGGCTCGTCCGGCGGTTCGGCCGCGGCGGTCGCGGCCTACATGGTGCCGGGCAGCACCGGCACCGACACCGGCGGCTCGATCCGTCAGCCGGCATCGTTCTGCGGCATCGTCGGGATGAAGCCGACCTACGGTCGCTGCTCGCGCTGGGGAGTCGTGGCCTTCGCAAGCTCGCTCGACCAGCCCGGCCCGTTCGCCCGCACCGTCGAAGATGCGGCCTTGCTGCTGCAAGGTATGGCCGGCCATGACCCGAAGGATTCCACGTCGGCGCCGCTCGCCGTGCCCGACTTCGCGGCCGCGGCGCGCGATCCCAATATCAAGGGCCTCAGGGTCGGCATCCCGAAGGAGTACCGGGTCGACGGCACGGCGCCCGAGATCTTGGCGCTGTGGGACAAGGGGATCGAGATGATGAAGGCGGCCGGCGCTTCGGCCGTCGAGGTGTCGCTGCCGCACACCAAATACGCGCTGCCTGCTTATTATATAGTGGCGCCGGCGGAGTGTTCCTCGAACCTCGCGCGCTACGACGGCGTGCGCTACGGCCTGCGCGTGCCGGGCAAGGACCTGATCGAGATGTATCAGAACACGCGCGGCGCGGGCTTCGGCAAGGAAGTGCGCCGGCGAGTCATGATCGGCACCTATGTGCTCTCGGCCGGCTACTACGACGCCTACTACAAGAAGGCGCAGCAGGTGCGCTCGCTGATCGCCCGCGACTTCCGGCAGGCCTTCGAGAAGTGCGACGTGCTCCTGACTCCGACCGCACCTTCCGCCGCCTTCGCCGCCGGCGACAAGATGGACGATCCGGTGACCATGTATCTCAACGACATGTTCACCATCCCGGCCTCGATGGCCGGCCTGCCCGGCATCTCGGTGCCGGCCGGCCTCGACAAGGACGGCCTGCCGCTCGGCCTGCAGCTGATCGGCCGCGCCTTCGACGAGGAGACGATGCTGCGCGCCGCCGCTGCTCTGGAGAAGGCCGCGGCGTTCAAGGGGCGGCCAGCGGGGTACTAGAACAACTGGAGGAGAGGCGCACGCGCTGGCGGTCACTTGCGGGAGCACTGCTCCTCGTTCTGCTCGTCGCTGCTTGCGCCCATCAGCCGCCGCCGAGTGGCGGCCCGCCATTGCCCGGCCTCTTGCTCGGGCTATTTCACGGCTACATCTCGCTGTTCTCGCTGATCGCGAGCCTGTTTTTCCCGGTCCGCGTCTATGAGTTCCCCAACGCCGGCTTCTTCTACGATCTCGGCTTCATCATCGGGGTATTCGCCTTCTACGGCAGCGGCCGCACGACCTACGTCTACACATCCTCGCGCTGGCGATAGCTGGCGGAATGATTTGAGGTGAGCGCTCTTGATGCAAGGCATGATGCGCTGGGAGCGCGCGACTCCAGTCGCGCTCATGGGGTGGTGAAGCGCCAAGAAGTGCGCCACTGGAGTGGCGCGCTCCCAGCGCGCTTCGTGCTGCATCAACTGCCGACTACGTGATTCCGCCTAGAGTGACCTCGCTCTGGGCGCGCTCCCTTAGAAGCTAGGCGGCGAGCTTCAGGCCAAAAGACTCGAGGTTGGGTGCAATGCGGTCGGTGATCAGGCCGACCTTGCGCAGGTTGCGCACCAGGCCGTCGTGCAGGTCGCGGCGGAAGTACTTGCGGAAAGCGGTCTCCTCGCCGCCGGCGGCGCGCTGGCGGCGGAACTGCTTGATCTCGTCGAGGTCGGCCTTGCTGAAACCCATGTCCTGGTAGGCGGGCAGCGGGAAGGTGCCACCCAGGGTGCGGCTGAGCGCCCACACCGCAAAGTCTTCCATTTCGTGATGCTCGGCCTCGGTCGCCTGGCCGACCAAGGCCGGCAGCGACAGCATGGCAAAGCCCATATGGCGGGCCTCGTCCTGCAGGATGCGGCGGCAGACCTCGCGCAGCACGGCGTCCTTCGAGCTCTCCGCCAGCATGCGGAACAGCGAGACGGCGAAGGTCTCGGCGACCAGCTGCAGGCCGATCGTCTTCAGGTACCAGGACGATGTGCTGAGCAGGGTGTCGAAGATCTCCTTGATGTTGCCGCCCAACGGATAGATCGCGCCACCCAGCCGCAGCTCGAGATAGCGCTGCAGCACCTCGTTGTGCCGCGCCTCGTCGGCCACCTGTGTGGATTGGAAGAGCTTCTCGTCCTGGCCCTGCACGCATTCGACGAGCTGGCTGCACAGCAGCATGGCGCCATGCTCGCCCTGCACCAGGGTCGAGAGCCGCCAGGTCGAGATCTTGCGGTTGAGCTCGATGCGCTCCTTGGGCGACATGCGGTCCCAGAAGCGTGTTCCGTGGATGTCGACCAGGTCGTCGGAGATCAGCCCGCCGTCGCCCTCGAGCGGCAGGCTCCAGGGAATGTCGCGGGCGGCGTTCCATTGGTCGACCTTGGCCTGCTCGTAGAGCCGGCGCAGGTCGGCCTGGTCGCTGGTGTAGTCGTGGCGGAAGTGCGCGGTGTTGCGCGTGTCAACCTGATGGCCGTTGTCCACAACGCTACTCCCTGTCCTGATGTGAAGGAATGCTAGGCGAAGGGTGCGCCCCGTTCAATGTGCCGGCGCAGTATGGTCCAGAGTACCAGACGAGCATCGGGTCCGCCACGCGGACGGCGCCGACCACCGTACAACGTCGTCTTGGAGTACAATGGTTCCAATCCAGGAGTGAACGATGGCGGAATTCGATCTGGTGGTGCGCGGAGGAACGGTGGCTGACGGCACCGGTGGCGCAATGCGCGAGGCCGATGTCGCGGTGACGGACGGCAAGATCGCCGCCGTTGGAAAGGTGTCGAGCAAGGGCGCGCAGGAGATCGATGCCAAGGGCCTGCTGGTGACGCCGGGCTTCGTCGATATCCACACCCATTATGACGGCCAGGCGATGTGGGATTCGCGGCTGCAGCCGTCGAGCTGGCACGGCGTCACGACGGCGGTGATGGGCAATTGCGGCGTGGGCTTCGCGCCGGTGCGCGTCGAGGATCGCCAGCGCCTGATCGAGCTGATGGAAGGCGTAGAGGACATTCCGGGGACCGCGCTGCATGAGGGTCTCAACTGGTCTTGGGAATCATTCGGCCAGTATCTCGACGCGCTGGACAAGCGGCCGCGCGACATGGACTTGGGCTCGCAACTGCCGCACGGCGCGCTGCGCGTGTTCGTGATGGGCGAGCGCGCGGCCCGGCTCGAGGAGGCGACGCCGGAGGAGGTCGTGCAGATGCGCGCGCTCACGGCCGAGGCGATGAAGGCGGGGGCGCTCGGCTTCTCGACCTCGCGCACGCTCAACCATCGCACGGTGAAGGGCGATCCGACGCCGTCGCTGCGCGCCTCCGAAGCCGAGCTCTTGGGCATCGCGCTCGGCATGAAGGATGCTGGCCGGGGCGTCATCGAGTTCATCTCGGACTTCAACACGCCCGATCCCGAGAGCGAGTTTCAGATGATCGACCGGCTGCTACAGGCCTGCGGCCGGCCGTTCTCGGTGTCGCTCGCCCAGCGCAACAACCGGCCCGACGGCTGGAAGCGGCTGCTCGGCCTGGTCGCGGGGCTGGCCGCCAAGGGCCATGCGGCCAAGGCGCAGGTGGCGCCGCGGCCGATCGCCGTGCTGCAGGGCTTGCAGGCGAGCCGCATCCCGTTCTCGATCTGCCCATCCTACAAGGCGATCAAGGACAAGAGCGTCGCCGAGCGGCTCGCCATCATGCGCGACCCCGCTTTCCGGGTGAAGATCCTGGAAGAAGCGAAGGTACCGCTACGCTCGGACATGGCGGCGCGCCTCACCGACTACGACCGCATGTTCCCGCTGGGCGACCCGCCGGACTACGAGCCGGCGCAGGAGTCCTCGCTGGGCGCGCAGGCCCGCCGCGAGAATCGCGATCCGCGCGAGGTGATCTACGACTACCTGGTCG
>JBPYDO010000050.1:0-20079 GCA_051985755.1 Reyranella sp.
CGTTCGGCCAGGTGGCAAGCGTGGCGGTCGACTCGCAGGACCATGTCTGGGTGCTGCAGCGCCCGCGCACCCTGAGCGAAGACGAAAAAGGCGCAACCCTGGTCCCGCCGCGCAACAAGTGCTGCGCCCCTGCGCCTTCGGTCATGGAGTTCGACCAGGAGGGTAACTTCCTCAAGGGCTGGGGCGGGCCGTCATATCATCCGTGGGTCGGCAGCGAGCACGGCATCACCGTCGACCGCAAAGGCTTCGTCTGGCTGGGCGGCAACGCCCAGACCGACAGTGCGATCTTCAAGTACACCGGCGAAGGCAAGCTGGTCCTTACCATCGGCAAGATCGGCCCGTCGGGCGGCAGCAACGACACGACGCTGCTCGGCCGCCCTGCCGATGTCGAAGTCGACGAGGCGGCGAACGAAGTCTACGTCGCCGACGGCTACGGCAATCGCCGCGTCATCGTCTTCGATGCCCAGACCGGTGCTTACAAGCGTCACTGGGGCGCCTACGGCCACAAGCCATCCGACGACAAGACGGCCAAGTACGACCCCGCCGCGTCGCCAGCCCAGCAGTTCGGCTCGCCCGTGCATTGCGCCAAAGTCTCGCGCGACGGCTTCGTCTATGTCTGCGACCGCGCCAACGATCGCATCCAGGTGTTCAAGAAAGACGGCACCTTCGTCACCGAGTGGTTCTACGAGAAGTCCACGCTCGGCGCCGGCTCGGTCTGGGACACGGCTTTCTGGCCGGACGCCAAGCAGACCTTCCTGTTGAGCGTCGACGGCGAAAACAATGAAGCGCGGATCCTGCGTCGCAGCGACGGTGCCGTGGTGGGTTCGTTCGGCCGGTCCGGCCGCTATGCCGGCCAGTTCCACTGGGTGCACGGCATCGCCGTCGACTCCAAGGGCAACGTCTACACGGCCGAAGTCGACAGCGGCAAACGCATCCAGAAGTTCAAGCCGACCAATGGCGCGCCCCGCTAAGGAGCCCGGCTAACCCAATCGCCGCCGATAAAGCGCGATCAGCCGCTCCCAGTGGCGCTCCGCCGCCGGCTTGTCGTAGCACCAGCGTTCGGGGAAGGCGAAGCCGTGGTGGACCTTCGGCTGCCACTCGAGCTCGCCCGGATTGCCTGACTTGTCGAACAGCGCCTTCAGCTCCTTGACCATCTCGGACGGCGCCAAGTCATCGTGCTCGGCGCAGGAGATGTAGAGCTCGCCCCTCGCCTTGGCCAAATTGAGGTGCGGACTCTCGACGGCATCGCTCACCAGCCAGGTGCCGTAGAACGAAGCTGCCGCGGCGATGCGGTCGGGATAGCGCGCCGCCGCCGCGAGCGCATAGGGTCCGCTCATGCAGTAGCCATGGGCGCCGACCGGCCCCTTCTTCGCCGCCGGCTGCTGGTCGGCGAAGGCGATCAGGGCCGCGACATCGTCCATCATCGGCGGAATGGTCATCTTGGTGCGCACCGCGCGCATGCGCGTGTGCTCGGCGCTGCCGTTCTTTAGCACGTCCGGCCCATACTTGGTGTCCTTGCCGGCCCGGTAATAAAGGTTTGGCAGCAGGACGTAATAGCCGACCGTCGCCAGCCGGCGGGCCATGTCATAGAGCTCCCCGCGGATGCCCGGCGCATCCATCAGGAACAGCACAGGAGGACAAGCTCCGCCGCGTTCCGGATGGCAGATGAAGGTTTCGACGGCCCCCTCCTTGGTGGCGATGTCCAGGATCTGCTCTTTCATGCCCGTCCTCCGCTTTGCCCGATGCCAGCATCTTGGTAGGCTGCTTACAACTGGAAAGCCTCGGAGGTTTCGCCATGGCGGATGGATCGAACATCTATGTCGGCGTCGCCGGTTACTTCGGCAAACCCGATCAGACCGGCAAGGTCGGCGTGTTCAAGCGCTCGACGAACGGCGGCGACTGGCAGCATGTGCTGGGCAATGTCGAAGCCTACACGGTGGTCGTTCACCCCAGCGATCCCAATACCATCTTCGCCGGCACCTCTGACGGCGTATGGCGCAGCACCGATGCCGGGGCTTCCTTCAAGCGCGCCGATTTCCCCGATGCCAAGAAGCAGGTCTGGTGCTTCATGGTCGATTCGCGCGATCCCAAGCGCGTCTTCGCCGGGGCTTCGCCGATCGACGTCTATCGCAGCGACGATGGCGGCGCCTCGTGGCGCAAGCTGCCGACGCCCAAGATCGCCGAGCACTGCAAGGGCCCGTTCGCCTCGCGCGTGATGCGACTTGCGCAGAATCCCAACAATCCTGCCGAGATCTACGCCGCGCTCGAGATCAACGGGGTGATGCGCAGCTCGGACGGCGGCGAGACCTGGACCGACTGCAGCCCAGGCCTGATTAAGCTCTCCGAGCGGCCGCATCTCAGCAACAAGATCATCAGCGACACGACCGCCGAGGGCATGCTCGACGGCCACGCGGTGACCATCAACCCGGCCGCGCCCGAGCAGCCGATCGTCGCGTTGCGCATGGGCCTGTTCACCACCACCGACCACGGCAAGACCTGGCAGGACATGGATATCCGCCGCTTCTCGCCCACCACCTACGGCCGCGACGTGAAGGCCTCGCCCAGCGAGCCCAACACGCTCTATGCAGCGTTGTCGGTGGCGGCGGCGAGCCACGACGGCGGGCTCTATCGCAGCAAGGATGGCGGCCAGACCTGGCAGCGCTTCGACAAGGTCCAGGTGCACGGCACCATCATGTCGATCGGCCTGCACGCCAAGGACCCCAACCAGGTCTATATCGGCGCGCGCTACGACGGCGAGGTGTTCGGCACGCAGGACGGCGGCAAGAGCTGGCAGGCCATGCCGCTGCCCGGCGAGGTGCAGCACATCTACTCGGTGGCCTGCGGGTGACACGCTAGAGTCTCCGCTGTCCACTCGCATCCGCTACTTCGGCTGGTCGGCGCTGTCGATCGAGACGGCCGACTGCGCCCTGTTCTTCGATCCCTTCTTCCGGCCCTATTGCGGCGCGGAGTGGTTCCACCTCGACGACTTCCGCCACGCCACCCACATCTGTGTCACGCATGGCCATGAGGAGCATTTCCTGGACGTCCCGGCGATCGCACGCGCCACCGGTGCGACGGTGATCGGCTCGCCGTCGGTCTGCTCGTTCCTGAAATGGCGCCGCGGCCTTCCACCGGACCAGTTGCGCATGATCGATCCCAGGTCATTCGGCACACTCGCGCTTCCCGGATTCAAGCTCGCATCGTTTCGCTGGAAGCATCGCGACATCAACCTGCCTCGGGCGCTGAGCCGCGCGCTGTTTCACGGCAATGCGACGCAATTGTCGTGGGCCTGGAGCAGCGCCACCTCAGCACCGTTCTATGCGCCCTACACCGGGTTCCATGTCGAGTTGCCGGACGGGCTCACCATCCTCAACTACAACGAGGGTTTTAACACCAAGATGACCGATGCCGAGATCGCCGAGATCGGGCGGCGGCATCGAACAGACGTGCTGTTGGCCGGCATACAGCTCAATTTCATCGCGGACGTGGTGCGCGGCGTCGGCGCGCTCAGGCCCAAGGTCGTCGTGCTCTATCCTCCGCACGAGAAGTTCCATGCCATGATGGGCGCGGTCTCCGAGCCCTGGACTGCCTTCGCCGAAGCGGTTCGTTCGCGCTTCCCCGCGACCCAGGTCCACCTGGCGCAGCCCGGCTTCGCCTTCGAGACCGCGCCTTCCAGCCTGCACTAGGTCAGTCGGGACACTCCGTCTCTCGCCCTCACTGCGCCTTGCCGGTCCAGCGGCAAGGATGGCCGCGTTCGGTGACGATCAGGCGCTGCGGCGACACGGCGAGATCGGCGATCCCGTCGAGGCGGCGTCCGTCGAGTTCGAAGGCAATGCGGTACTCGCCGGGGCGCAGCCGGGTCAACCGCCCCTCGAGGCCGCCGGCCGAAGCGATCTCCACTTTGTTGCCGTCCACGGTCAGCGTGTGGATCCCGCGCAGGCCGGGATCGAGGACGCTGCATTCGGCGCCGTTGCCGGCATCCGGTGTCATGCTAAAGTGGATCACGTCGGCCTGCGCGGCGGCAAGGTCGGGCGCCGACAGCGCCGCCATCAATGCCAGGTACCGGGCCAACGCCATTCCGAACCTTCTGCGCCAGGGGGCTACGAGCTTTCTGCTTCGAGGATGTCGCCGAACAGCGACCAGCTTTCGCCCTTGAAGCGTTGCAGCTGGACCGCCTGGATCGGGTAGTAGTCGGTCGGGCTGGTCGAGACCGTGATGCCCGGCAGAATCATGGGCACACGGAATTTCTTGAAGCTGGCCGCCTGCTTCATGAGATTGGCGCGCGTCAGTTCGTCGCCGCAGCGGCGCAGGGTCTCCGCCATCAGGTACGACACGGTGTAGCCGCTGACATTGCCGAGATCGGCCAGATGCGCGGTCGGGTGGTACTTGGCCATCCATGCCTTGAAGTCCGCCAAGTCGGGATGGTTGGCCCACGTGGGATCCGTCGGATCCATTAGATAGGCCGCGGTGACGACCCCCTGCACGTTTTCGAAACCTGCCGGCTTCATCACGCTGCCGACGCTTGCCGAGACGTTGTTGAGATATTGCGCGGGCGCCCATTTGAGGTCCGCGATCTTGCGCATCGCCTGGGCGGCCCACTTCGGCGTGGCGATGTTGAAAAACACGTTGGCGCCGGTCGCCTTGAGCTGGATCACCTGCGAATCGACCGTCGGCTCATTGATCTCGTAGGTCACCTGCTTGGCGATCCGGCCGACCTCCTTGCCCAGCCCCTCGCGGAAGCCGTCGTAGTAGTCCTTGCCGTAGTCGTCGTTCTGCATCAGCACGGCGATCACCGGGTCCTTGACCGTGGCCAGGATGTGCTTGGCATAGATCGAGCCCTCGGTGTGGTAGTCGGGCGCGTACCCCATCGTCCATGGGAAGTGCTGGGGGTCGCCCCACTTGGAGGCGCCGCTCGCGACATAGAGCTGCGGCACCTTCTTCTTGTTCATGTATTTGTGGATCGCCGTGTTGCAGGCTGTGCCGAGTGTGTTGAGGGTGCACAGCACCCGGTCCTGTTCGACGAGCTGGCGGATGCATTCCACCGTCTTGGGCGGCGAGTAGCCGTCATCCAAGGTGATCAGCCTGACCTTGCGGCCGTTGACGCCGCCCTTGTCGTTGATCATGTCCCAGAAGGCGACGAGCGCCTTGCCGTTTACGCCGTATGCCGACGCCGGCCCGCTGTAGGGGCAGGTATGTCCGATCTTGATCTCGCTGTCGCTCGCGCCGTCGTCGTAGCGTTTGCCGGCGCGCGATGGGGTGGAAGGCGCGAGAATGGCGGCAGCCCCTGCGCCGCCGATGAAGGTGCGTCGGCTGGTGCTCATGTTCGTCTCCCTGGGCGGGAACTCTGCCGGTCCCCGTTGGCTTTGAGCCTACATCGCCTGCGGGCGGGACAATATACCCCGCACCCCAATCTCCAAGATGAAAGCCGTCGGCGCAACGGTTAGACTTGCCGAGGGGCGACAATGAGGCTGGGCGGGACCGCGAGGCTGAGCGTGTTGGCGGCGCTGCTGATGGCAGGCGGCTGCGAATCCATCGACTCCCTGATGCCGTCCTTCGGCTCGAGTTCCGAACCCCAGGCAGCCGCGGCCACGCCGCCACCAACTGCGGCCGTCACCGTCAAACCGCAGCCAGACTTGGCACCTCCTCCTGCGCCGCCGCCGGCAAAGGCACCGCCTTCGCCCAGTCAGGCTCGCCCGGCGCCGGCGCTCGCCGTCGCCTATGCCGGCGTGCCGCTGACTCCGGGCTTCGATTGCAACAACGCCTACTGGTGCCTCAGCGTTTCGCCCAACGGCGACGTTGCGATCGGCAATCCAGGCGACCGCGACGGCGTCCTGCGCCCGGCTCGCAAGAACGTGCTGGCCGGACAAGCCAACCGTCAGCCGCGCAGTTTTGTCGTGAAGTGCGTCGCGCCCGACCTGCTGCCGCAGGACAGCCACATCTGCCGTGCCATGGATTCCTTCGGCAATGTCTATGGCGGCAATGTGCGCAGCCCGGCCAGCCCGACTTTCTTCCGCCGTGTCACGGCCGGCCCCGATCCGGTGGCAGGCGTGGCCGCCCTGACGCCCGGCTTCGACTGCAACGACGCCACGTGGTGCCTCGGCGTGACGCCCACGGGCGACGTCTATATCGGCAATCCAAATGGCTACGAGGGCGGCATGCGGCCGACCGGCAAGAACGTTCTTAGCGGCCAGAGCAACCGCCAGCCACGAAGCTTCACCGTGCGCTGCGTCGAGACGGGTACCCTGCAGGATCCCTTCGTCTGCCGTGCCAACGACAGCTTCGGCAATTCCTACGCCGGCAATTCCAAGAGCCCCGACAATCCGAAGTTCTTCAGGGCGCTTTAGCCGCGCCGCGGCGGTGCTGTCCCAGCACGAGCACAAGGATTGTCGAGACCAGTCCTGGCCCGCAGGCGAATAGCATGACCTTGTCTGGCGGCAGGCCGAACCCCAGCAGCGCGCCGCCGAGCACGGGCGCCGCGATCCCGCCAAGGCGGCCGATGCCCAGCGCCCAGCCGATGGCGGTGGAGCGCAGAGCGGCGGGATAGATTGCAGCCACGTAGCCATTGAGGCCGAGCTGGCTGCCGATCACGCCCGCGCCGGCGCCGGCCACGACCAGCATCACCTCCGAATACGACAACGGAAGCGCAGTCAGGGCGAAGCACACGACGCCTAGCAACAGGCAGAGCGCCAGGACCCGTTCGGCACCGAAGCGCGCCATGGCCGGTCCCAGCGCCAGCGTGACCAGCACGCCGCCGGCCTGGAACATGCTGCTGATGAACGCTGCCTCCGCCGGTGTGCGGCCACCGAGATGCAGCACGGTCGGCAGCCAATAGCCAACCAGGAAAAGGTTCAGCAGGTTCAACAGGAAAACCGCCCACACCACGAGGGTGGTAAAGGTGCGGCCCTCCTCGAACAGGCCGCCCACCGGATTTGTCTTCACCGACGCCGGACGCGCGCCACCCTGGTATTGGGGCGCCTCGGGAAGAATGAAGATCAGCAGCGCCAGCAGCACGAGCGGCACGATGCCGCCCACCAGGAATATTCCCTGCCAGCCCCAGTGTGGCAGGACCAGCGCGGCCACCTGGCCGGCGAAAAATCCACCGAGGGAAGCGCCGGTGAACATGAACATGACCACCGATGCCCGCCAGCGGTCCGATGTGTAGTCGGACGTGAGCGCCACCGTCGTGGGATACGCACCGCCAATGCCAAGGCCGGTGAAGAAGCGCAGCACGACCAGGACCGTGAGCGACTGGGCATAGGCCGACAATAGCGACGCAATGCCGAAGAACGCGACGCCGACCAACAGCACAGGCTTGCGGCCGACGCGATCGGCTATGGGACCGGCGAACAACGCGCCGACCATGATGCCGACGCTCGAGAACAAGAAGGCCCAGGTGAAGGCGGTCGGCGGCAAGTTCCAGGCTTTGGTGAGGGAAGGCACGGCGAGCCCGATCGTCGCCAGGTCGTATCCGTCCAGCGTCTGGATCAAGGCGCAAAGCACGGCGACCTTGATCTGGGTGCCGATCTCCGCCGCCGGCGCCGCCGCGAGCTTGTTGGTCATGGCCATGGATGTCTCTTCCCCTGCTCTTTTTGCTTTCTATGCGGCGGCCGGCACGCTTCTCACCTCGTGCCTCTGCAGCGCCGGCAGCACATCGGCCGCAAATCTTCGGATCTGCTCGATGAACATCTCGTGCGGCATCGCCCCGCGGTTGAGGCCGATCTGCACCATGTTGGCGCCGGCATGCTCGGCCGCGGCGATGATGCGCTCGGTCACTTCTTTCGGCGTGCCGTAGGGCAGGTTCTCGGCCTGGCGTTCGAAGGCTTCGAAGGTGAGGCCGCGGAAGTCCTGCCGCAGCAAGGCGGCGGCCCGCTGGTTCTCGGCTCGCACATAGTCGGTCGAATGCTGGCCGACATAGCCCGCCTGCCGCTGCGCCGCCGTTTCGGTGAAGCTGCCATGGCTGAACAGTGTGCGATTGAAGTAGAGGTGATAAGGCGCCACCTCCTTGACCGCGCGCGCCTTGGAATCGGCGACATAGACGTTGAGCGCCAGCGACAGGTGATCGGGCGTGATGCGATGGCCCGCCGCCGCCAGCGACTTCGCGTAGTGGCGGATGATGTCTTCCCGCAGCCCGCCGCCGGCGAGGCCAGGCGTGATCGGGATGTTGTGGCGGGCGGCGAACTCGATCGATTCCTGGCTGCCGACGATCGGAATCATGATCGGCGGGTGCGGCCGCTGCATGGGCCGCGGCCAGAGGGCGACGTCCTTGTAGGACCAGAACTTGCCCTGATAGGAAAACACGTCCTCGGTCCAGGCGCGCGTCACGATCTCGTACGCCTCCTCGAACCGCGCACGGGATTCGTCGAGCGGCACGTTGTGCACCTGGTATTCGCGCGGAATGCCGCGGGCGAAGCCCGAGATCAGCCGGCCGTTCGACAGACAGTCGAGCATGGCGATCTCTTCGGCGAGCCTGAGCGGCTCGTGCAACGGCAGGAGATTGCCGTAGATCAGGAGCTTGAGGTTCTTGGTACGCTGGGCGGCCGAGGCAGCCATCAGGTTCGGCGAGTTCATCAGCCCGTACGGCGAGCAGTGATGCTCGTTGAAGCCGACGCCATCATAGCCCAGGCGATCCATCTCCTCCCATGCCGCGAGATGCTCGGCATAGGTGCGCACGGCGACATCGGCCTTGAAGTGCCGCTGGCTCAGCGGATAGGGCAGCTCGGCGCCGACCTTCACATGTTCGAGATTCTCTCCGTAGGCGAGCAGATCGAATATGAAGACCTTCATGCCCGCTCCTCGCCTACGCCGCTCACGCGTTCGAACGACTCCCTGCTCAACGCTTCACTTCGTGCTGGCGCGCACCGAAGCGGGATGGCCCGGCAGCTTGAAGCGCTTGCCGGTGTCGGTGATCTTGCTGCCGTCGACTTTCAGGATCGAGATATCCTGATCGAGATAGTTTCCGACATAGAGGTACTTGCCGTCCGGCGAGAAGGCCACGCCCTCCGGCAGGCCGCCCACCTCGACGTCGCCCACCTTAGTGACCTTCTTGCCGTCGATCTTGAGCACCGAGACGCTGCCATTCTTCTTGTAGAAATAGGCGCTCGGATTGTTCGAGCCGGCGAGGATCACGGCCACCGCCACGTCGCCCTTGGGCGAGATGGCGAGTCCTTCCGGGCCGTCTCCGACCACGACGCGATCGATTATGCGCGGCGGGCTGAGCTCCAGGTCGACGACGCTCACCGTGTCGACGCTGCCGTCGGACGATCCGGCGCCGCCATTGTCGGCCGTCAGCGCGATCTTGCCGCTGGGCGCCACCGCGACGTTGTACGGCCACTGTCCGGTCGGCAGGTCGAGCTTGGTGTAGGTCACCTTGTCGCCATCCACGTTGAGCAGCGACACCTTGTGCGCATTGAACTTGGTCGCAAGGGCGCGCTTGCCGTCGGGCGTGAACACGGCGTGGCTCACGATATCGCCCATGTCGACCGTATCGATCAACTTGACCTCGGTGCCCTTGACCGACAGCACCGCGATCGACTTGTCGAGGCGGTTGGCGACGAGGGCGAGGTTGCCCGCCGGATTGAAGCTCAGCCCCGAGGGCTGCTTGCCGAGCGTGAGCGTCGCCGCGAGCTTGGGCGGCTTGGCCTTGAGATCGATGACGTAGAGCTTGTTGTCGGGACCCTGGACGAGCTTGTCGCCTTCCTTCTTGACGGTGATCGAATCGGCGACCAGCGCGATCGAGTTCGTAGGATCGATGGCGACATTGACCGGCGGTCCGACGACCGAGTTCTTCAGCGGCAGATTGGCGATGATCTTGGGCGCCTCGGGATTGGCGATGTCGATGATCACCACCGAGTCCTTGCCGTCCGGCGCGAGCACGGCAGCCCCCTTCTTGTCCCACAAGAGCTTCTCGTCGTTGCCCACGATCAGCAACGGGTCGGCCGCCGCGCTGCCGGCGCTGATCGCCAGGAACGTCGCAACGCCCATCGCCCAAAGCAGCGGCTGCCTGGTGTGCATAGTGCTCTCCTCCCAATATGCCGGGGTCGGAGCCCGGTTATGCCCTGAGCTTACCGCATCGCGGGCGCCATCGCCTACGGCCGCGGACTTTCAACCCTCCGTTACCCGCACCCGGCGGCTGGCGCGCCGGCATCGGTCCCCGAATCCCTGTTGCCACTGGCGTGTCAGCAGGTGACAATTCGCAAAATACAAAAAGCAGCGTTGCGTAGCGTAAACCTATGGAACAGGGAGGTTTACTCGAATGTCTGCGGCCGCCGATTCACCTGCCGTGCCATGGTGGAAGGAACCCACTAAGGACCAATGGTACGCCTACATCGCCGCTTGGCTCGGTTGGACGCTCGATGCGTTCGACTTCACCATCTTCCTTCTGATCATGGTGCCGATCGCCAAGGAATTTAACGTCCCGATCACCGAGGTCACCTTCGTCTTCACCATCACGCTCTGGATGCGCCTGCTTGGCGCGACCGCCTCGGGATGGATCGGCGATCGCATCGGGCGCAGGACGCCGTTGATGATCTCGATCCTGTGGTATTCGGTCTGCAACTTCATCGCGGGCTTCTCGCCGACCTTCTGGTTCCTGTTCCTGTTCCGCGCCCTGCTCGGCATCGGAATGGGCGCGGAGTGGCCGGCCGGCGCGGCGCTTGCCATGGAGTCCTGGCCGACCCGCTCACGCGGCTTCATGAGCGGCATCCTGCAGGGCTCGTGGGGACTGGGCTTTGCGCTCTCCTCGCTCGCCTACGGCCTGCTCTACGACCAGATCGGCTGGCGCGGCCTACTGTGGATCGGCATCCTGCCGGCGCTCGCCGTCGTCTGGATCCGCGTCTATGTGAAGGAACCGCCGGTGTGGGCCGAGAACCAGAAGCTGCAGGCCCAGAAGAACCAGCAAGTGAAGGCGCCGCTATTCGTCATCTTCAAGCTGAAGTATCTCTGGAACACGATTACCGCCTGCCTGTGGATGGCCTCCGGCTTCGGCGTCTACTACTCGATCTGGGCGCTGTTCGCGACCTACCTCCAGAAGGAGATGAACTGGACGGCGGCCATGGTGAAGACGCCTTTGTTCTGGGCGAACATCGTCGTGTTCGCCGGAAATATGGTCTGGGGCGTCGTCGCCGACAGATGGGGGCGCAAGCCTGCCATCTGGGTGCCGGCGCTGCTCGCGATCTTCGTCACGCCGATCTACCTTTGGACCAAGGACCCTGGCTGGATCATCTTCGGCTTCATCCTGCAGGGCGTCTTTGGCGGCGCGATCTACGGCCAGAACCCGGCCTATCTCTCCGAGCGCTTCCCCACGGAAGTGCGCGCGACGGCGTCGGGCTTCTGCTACCACCAAGGTGCGATCTGGGGTGGCCTCGTCGCCCCGACCCTGTCGTACTTCGCCATCGAACGCGGCATGGGCTTTGCCACTCCCATGCTGGTCAGCACGACGGCGTTCCTGATCCTGATCGTCATCTTCGTGCTGCTTGGTCCCGAGACCAAGGGCCAGCACCTCACGCCCGAGCTGGGCGTGGCCGGTGTGGCGGCCGACGACTAGGGTTCAAACGCTCGGCTGGACCACCTGAAAGGTCCGGTCGCTCAAAATCGCCGACACGGCGACGGTCTTGGTCAAGCCCGTCGCCGCCTGCTCGATGAGAGCATGCGGCAGGCCGCGCAGGTCGCGGATCTGGCAGACGCGCCACAGGCATTCTTCCGCCGGCATGCCATCCGGCGCGCCGATGGCGAACATGCTGCCCGGCGACAGCTCCTTGGGTGGGAATAGGCGCGTTTTCAGCTTGGCGAGGGGGTTCGTCATGGTTTCGGCCACTCTTCTAAGGGTGGATTAAGTTTTATTCAGAGGGGCGGGTAATATAACGATTTATCGGCGTCCCGCCAAGCGAAGCCCGCACCGAAATCTAGCGGCTTTTCAGCAGGCAACGTGCTAGCAGCCTTGGACATTGATCGCGCATGGCATTGACCGGCCGGTTCTCGTTCCCCCTCTTTGGCATGCCCTGCCGCCGAGGATGCTGGGCCGCCTTGGCTGCGCTTGCATTTCAATTCGCCGCTCAGCCGGCGCAGGCGCTGGATGAGATCCAGGTTTACAACGCCTCGATTACGCTGCCCGGCACCTTCAGCCTGCAGCAGCATTTGAACTACGTCTGGAGCGGCAGCCTGTCGCCGGACTTCGAAGGCGGCATCGCCTCCAACCACACGCTGAACGGAACGCCTGAACTGGCCTACGGCGTGACCGACGGGTTCGAGCTCGGCTTCTATGCGCCCTTCTCCGTCGATTCCAATGGCTGGTTCGTGCCGGGCGGCGCCAAGCTCCGCACCCTCTTCGTCTCGCCGCACGCCGACACCCGCAAGCTCTTCTACGGCCTCAACATCGAGCTGAGCTACCAGGCGCCGCGCTTCTCGCAAAGCGCCGCCGGCCTGGAGCTGCGGCCCATCCTCGGCGTGCGCGATCGCGGCTGGGAGTTCATCGTCAATCCCATCGTCGATGCGAGCTTCGGCCCCTACGGCGAGGTCGATTTCGTGCCGGCGGTACGGCTCGCCCGCGCGGTCGGCAAGGAAACCTGGCTGGGCGCCGAGTACTATGCCGACTTCGGGCCGCTCGGAAACTTCTCGCCCGGCGACCAGCAGAAGCACACGATATTCGGCGTGATCGACTTCACCCTGTTCACGCTGGACGTGAACATCGGGGCGGGATGGGGTCTCACCCCCTCCTCCGACGCTTTCGTTACCAAGCTGATCATCGGGCGCACGTTCTAGCTCGGCCACACCGGCTGATGGTAGCCGAGCGGCACCGAGGGCCGCGCCCAGAACGCCGGTGTCTCCGACATCTGCACAGCAGGCTTGAGATGGCGCAGCGGGCCTGACGGCGTCTGGCTGGTTATCGACCAGCCCTCCAGCTCGGCCTTGTCGAATTCCACCGGCACGCCCTTCAGCGCACCGGCCGGCACTTCGCCGAGATCGACGATCCACTTGCCGACCTGGGCGAGCGAAATGCGCACCAGCCAGCTGCCGCCTTCACGCGCGCGGCGCGCCAATGCCACCATGGCGCCGAACGCCATGAGATAGCCGGTGCAGTAGTCGATCGCCGACACCGGGTAGAATTGCGGTCCCTCGGTCTTGCCCGGCACGAGCTCGGCCTGGCGCGAGGTGATGCCGCTCACGGTTTGCACCACGGTGTCGAAGCCGCGCCGCGAGGCCCATGGGCCCTTGTGGCTGAAGGCGCACAGCGAGACGTAGACGATCCCCGGCCGCAGCTTGGCGAGCTCGTCGGGCGACAGACCGCGGTTGCCGAGCGTGTGGGGGCGATAGCCTTGGCTGAACACGTCGGTCCCACGCACCAGCCCGCGCAGCGTCTCGAGGTCGTCGGGCTTGCGCAGATCGAGCTGGGCCGAGAGCTTGCCGTGGCCGGTGTCCCATTCCTGGTAGCCGAGATTGGGCAGGTGCGCCGCCGTGATCTTCATGACGTCGGCGCCATGCTCGGCGAGCGTGCGCGCGCAGGTCGGCCCGGCCAGCACGCGCGTCAGGTCGAGCACACGGATGCCGCTCAACGGCCGCTCGCCCTTGAGCAACGGCCGCGGCGGCGCCTCGCCGATCTTCACGATCTCGAGCAGCGGCAGGGCAGCGATCGCAGCCGCCTGCGGATGGCCCTTCCATTCGGCGTGCGTGCGCACCATGCCGCCGGCGCCCTTGGCGGCGATGATCGCCTCCTCGAGGTCGGCCGCGTTCCAGGTGGCGACGGCGCGCGCCACCGCCTCGCGGTCCTCCGGCACGCCGAGCACGCCAAGCGCCGCCGCCCGATGATTGGGGAAATTGCAATGGAGGTAGCTCCAGCGCCCGTCCTTGGCGCGGTAGACGCCCATGATGCCGTGGCGCGCCGTCGAGAGCCGCCCGTCGCCGAGCTTCATGTAGGTGCCGCTGCGCAGCGACGCCGCCGCCTGGCGGAGATCGACCGCCACCTGCTGGCGCCGTCCGTCGCGCGCCTCCCACAAGGCGGCTGCGGCGAGTCCGGCGGCGGCGACGGTCGCGGCGCCCGCCGTGCCGATGCGGAACGGCGTCGGCAGCACGGGGTCGCTGCCGCCGCTGAAGGCGACGGTGTCGGCGCGCTCGACCGGCCAGCCGGCGAGCGGAACGATGGATCGCAGGGCGTCTTGCGGTGTGGTCATGGGGCCGCACGGTGACCCGTGCGGGGACGGTTTGTCTACCGTCCCTTTGCTCTCATGGCTGGGAGCGCGCCACTCCAGTGGCGCATTTCTGTCGTCCTGAGCGAAGCGAAGGACCTCATGGCACTTCAACAAGCATGCCGGTTTGAGGCGCAATGATCCTGCGCTGCGCTCAGGATGACAAGACTTGAGCGCCACTGGAGTGGCGCGCTCCCAGCGCACCTACTTGTCTAACCAAACATCCTCAAAACGCAGGCCGTTGTAGATGCTGTTGATCATCGGCACGTAGCCCTTCACGTAGGGCTGCCAGCAGGTGGCCGAGCGGTTGTGGTACAGCACGGGCCGCGCCACGTCCTCGGCCAGCCGGCGCTCGATGTCCCACACCATCTGCTTGCGCTTCTCCTGGTCGGCTTCCATCGACTGCTTGTCGAACAGCTCGTCCATCTTGGGATTGCAGTAGCCGTCCCAGTTGCTCTCCGAATGGCAGGCGTAGTTCTCGTAGAAGGTCTGGTCGGGATCGTCGATGCCGTTGCCGGTGAGGTTGAGCCCGATCGAATAGTCGTGCCGCCTCACCTTGGGGAACCATTGCGTGGTGTCGAGCAGCTCGAGCTCGGCGTCGATGTATATGTGCTTCAGCTGGTCGATGAGAATCACTGCCGGATCGCGATAGGGCGGGATGTTGCGCGTCGATACCTTGAGCTTCAGCCGCTTGTCGGGCCCGTAGCCCTTGCCCTGCATGATCTTGCGCGCCTCGGCCCGGTTCTTGGCAACGTCGGGATCGTAGCCGGGCAGCTTGTGGACGACGTCGGGCGGCATGCCCCAGATGCCCTCGGGCGGCGCCAGCAGCGCGCCGCCGATCGTCGCCGCGCCCTGGCTCAGCGTGTCGATGAACGCCTGGCGGTCGAGCGTGAGCGCCACGGCGCGGCGCATCTCGGGATCGTTGAACGGGGCGGCGTCGCGGTTGATCAGCACGTTGCGCTGCACGTTGGACGCCATCAGCTTGCACACCGCTTCGGGCTTCTGGGATCTGACATCCTTCAGGAGCGGCACCTGCAGGATGTAGGGCGATGTCATGTCGACATTGCCGGCGACGAAGGCCAGCACGCCGGTCGAAATGTTCTTGATGATCTTGTACTCGATGCCGTCGAGGTACGGCCGCCCCTTCTTCCAGTAGTCGGGATTACGCGCGACCTTGATCACCTCGTTGGGCTTGAACTCGACGAACTTGAACGGGCCGGTGCCGATAGGATGGCGCCGCATCTGCGCGGGCGAGACGTGGCAGGGATAGACGGGCGAGAATCCCGAGGCCAGCAAGGCAATGAAGGCGGGCTGCGGCCGCTTGAGCTTGAAGGTCACCCGATCGTCGCTCTCGACGACGACCTCCTCGAGGTTGCCGTACCACGCCTTGCGCGGGTTGACGCGCAGCGTCTGGCCATTGACGGCTTTCCCCTGCAGGAGATCCCAGGTGCATTTGACGTCGCGCGCCGTGAACGGCTTGCCGTCGTGCCATTTGACGCCCTGCCGCAACTTGAAGGAGAGGCTGGTGCCGGCCTCGTCCCACCGCCATTCGGTCGCAAGGTCGGGCACGATCGACTTCAGCCCGCTTTGCGGCACCGCCTGGTCGTACATCACGAGGTTGTTGAACACCCCCATCATCGGCCCCTGCCCCGCGATGGTCGATTCCTCGTGGATCGACATCGTGGCCGGGCTGTCGAAGAAATAGATGCGGAGAATGCCGCCCGATTTCTGCGCATTCGCCGATCCGATCGGCAGCGCGGCCAGCATCAAGGCGATGCCGGCGATAATCGCCGTTTGCGTACGAGCCATTTGCCCCCTCCGCTTTTCACAGAAGCGACGCTGAACTACGCGAGAGCTTGCTGACGTTGGACCGGGCGGACGCCGCGCTGACGGATCGGCAAATCATCTCTGCATTCGGTGTGAGCCGCAAGCGCAACGCCGTGGCTCATTGCATTCCGGTGACGGCGTCGGACGCAGGGGTCGCCGTTGCCGGCCCACCTTGATAGGCTCACGCCATACAGCGGGGAATGACATGCGGATCACGGCGAGTGTCGCGGCCGCGGCGCTGCTTGCGCTGCTCCTTTCGGGCAATCTCGCGCGTGCTCACGCCGAGGACGGCCTGCAGCGCTTCGAACGCGAGATCAAGCCGCAGTTCGAGCTCAAGAAGTTCACCTACGCCAACGGCACGCCACTCGGCGACAAGGGCTTTGTGCTGAACGACGTCGTGGCCGTCGTGCCGGGCAGCGGCGCCACGCAGGGCAAGGACACCACCGTCAAGATCGACAAGGTCACGGTCGAGGAAGTGGACTTCGACCGGCTCAAGAAAGACAGCGACGACAAGCTGCCCCGCTTCGCCAAGATCAGGATCGAGGGCCTGACGGGCGATGAAAAGCTGGGCGCCATGCTCGAGCCCTACGGCATACCGCGCGTGCCGGTCGATCTTGTCCTCGACTACCGGCTCGACCCCGCGACCAAGGTGCTGACCATCTCCAATATCGAGCTCAACCTGCGCGACCTCGGCAAGCTGTCGCTGAGCCTGATCGTCGAAGGCGTCAGCGACCAGACCGGCGAGGCGATGCAGGGAGCCAAGGACAATGCGCGCCTGCGTAGCGCCACGCTGACGTTCGATGACGTGGGGCTGCTCGCCAAGCTGCTGCCGGCGATCGCCAAGCAGGGGAAAACCACGCCCGAGGCGCTGATCGCCCAAGCCACGACGCCGATTGCAGCCTTTGCCGCGAGCCAGGGGCCGGACACGATCAAGGTGCTGGACGCCCTCGCCTCCTTCATCGCCGACTGGAAGAAGCCGCAGGGCCCGATCAAGGTCGCCGTGGCTCCGACCAAGACCGCGTCGTTCGGCGACCTGGACAAGATCAACCAGCCCGACGCGCTAACGACGATCTTCGGCCTCAAGGTCGACTACGCCGGCGCGCGCGCCGGTGCCGCCAAAGCCGCGGGCAGCGCCGCCGTCACGGACGTGGGCAACAGGGTCGCCTCGGCGCCAGCCGCTTCCGGCGACGGCACGACAACCGGCGCCAAGGCGTGGATGTCGATCATCGGCAACACGGTCACCGGTCGTGTCGACGGTGAGCTAATCTTCGAATACTACCGCGACGACGGCACCCTCACCTTGATGGAGGGCGACGAGCTCACCAAGGGCAAGTGGTCGCTCGAGGGCCAGAAGGTCTGCTTCAAGTATCCGGACGAAGACTGGGACTGCCAGACCTTGAGCCGCAGCGGCGATGAAGTCACCTTCATGAGCAGCAAGAAGAAGGGCTTTCGCCTGAAACTACTGAAGGGCAATCCGAAGAACCTGTGAAGCGCGTCATCAGGCGCGGTTCAGGTGCTTCAAGGGGTGTCCCGGACGCGGCCAGTCGAAGGCGACCAGCCGGCCGTGCATTGAGAGCGTCGCATAGGCGGTGCCGAGCTCCGGCCCGCCGAAGCAAACGTTGGTCACCAGTGGATCGGGCAAGAGATATTGGTCGACCCGGCCGCCGTCCGGCCAGATGTCGCTCACCGCGCCGACCGGCATGGTGGCGACGCAGACGTGGCCCGCCGAGTCGACCGCGAGAGAATCGAAGAATTGCCCGCTGAGTGTCGCCACCGCCTGCGGTTCAGTCCCGGAGGCGAGCACACCCGGCGCTTGCAGATCGTACGCCCAGCACCGTCCGGTTGGCGTTTCGGCGACGTAGAGGCGCTTGCCGTCCGGCGAGAGCCCGATCCCGTTCGGGTGCTCGAGCGGAAAGATCTTTGGTTCGATGAGCGTGCCGTCGGCGCGCGCATAGCAGACGCCGCCGCGATCGGAGGAGTCCGGGCGGAACTTGCCGAAATCGGTGAACCAGAAGCCGCCATGGTCGTCGAAGACGAGGTCGTTGGGCGAGCTGAGCGGCCGGCCCTGGCATCGATCGTACAGCGTCTCTACTTTCCCGGTCTTAAGGTCTACGGTCTGGATGAGCCCGCTCCTCGCATCGTCGCGCGGGCTTAGCGGAACGGCGCCGCCCTCGGCATTGACCATCCAGTCCGGCCCGCCGTTGTTGGTGACGTAGATCAGACCCCCAGGTCCCATCGCGGCGCCGTTCGGACCGCCGCCGAGTTCCGCCACGATCTCCACGTCGCCATTCGGCGCGACGCGCGTCAGCGTCCGGCGGCGCATCTCCACCACGACGACGGAGCCATCAGGCATGGCGACCGGGCCCTCCGGAAACTGCAGTCCGCTGGCCAGCACTCGGTAGGACGGGGTGATGGTATTGGTCTGCACGCCCTCACCTGCTCTTCAGTCAGATGGCTGGTTGCTCCTTACAAGATATCGGGAGACAACTGGCGCATTGCTTCGATCAATCCCGATCCCTACATTCGTGCCGGCAACGCGAGGACACCATGGCAAAGCGACCGATGTATCTCCAGCACGTCAATGTCTACGTCCGTAACGTCGAGCGGTCGAAGAAGTGGTACGAGGATCTGCTTGGCCTCCACGTCTACGAATACCGGCCAGGCTGGGCCGCGTTCCTGACGGCCGACGAGGAACAGTCGCACGAAGTGGCGCTGATGCAACTGGGCGAGGATGCGCCACTGCAGCCAAAGCGTCAGGTGGGCCTGAACCACATGGCCTGGCGCCTCGAAAGTCTCGACGACCTCAAGGAGTTCTATAAGAAGATCAAGGCCGAGGGACAGCCAATAGAGCACATCTCCGACCACGGCATCTCGCTCGGCATCTACCTGCGCGATCCCGACGGCAACGGCGTCGAAGTGTTCTACGAGATGCCGCGCGCCGAATGGCCGGTCGATTACCACGTATTCACCCGCGAGAAGACCGGGCGCGGCCGCTTCCCTGGCCCTTGGGATGCCGAGGTCGACAGCTCGCCGGCTCAGCCGCAACGCGCCGCCGAGTAGGAACTCCGACGGCCTACGGCGTCGCCGGCTCGAGGCGCGCACTGGCGGCCGGCGACGTGGCCACGCGGCGCATTGCGAGCGAAAGCTCGGGCGGCGTCCTGAGGTGCAGGTCGCGCTGCGGGAACGGGACCTCGATGCCGTGCTGCCGGAACTTGTCCCACAGGCGCAGGAAGACCTCGCTCTTGACGTTGGAGACGCCGTTGCGTGGATCGTCGATCCAGATGCGCAGCTCCAGGTTCACCACACTTTCGCCAAAGCCCTTCATCAGACATGTGGGCTTCGGCTCCCTGAGCACGCGTGGCACCTCGCCCGCGGCCTCCTGGCAGAGCGCGATCGCCCGGCGGACGTCGGCGCCGTAAGCGATGCCGACCGGCAGCTTGAGGCGCACCTCGTTGTTGCTGTAGGACCAGTTGACCACCTGCTGCGAGATCAGCTGCTCGTTGGGGATCAGGTATTCGGTGCCGTCGCGGGTGATCACCGACACGTGGCGTGCACCCAGCGAGTTCACCCAGCCATAGGTGTCGGCCACCGAGATGACGTCACCCGGTTTGATCGACCTGTCGATCAGGATCGAGATGCCGCTGAAGAAATTCGAGACCGACTTCTGCAGGCCGAAGCCGATGCCCACGCCGATTGCACCGGTGAAGACGGCGAAGGCCGTGAGGTCGATCCCGACCGTGCGCAGGGCGACGACGACCGCGATGGTGGCCAGGACGATCTTGAGCAGCTTTACCATCAGCACCTGGAGCGACGGCGTCAGGTTGGGCGAGGCCGTGATGCGCCGCTCCAGCACGCGGCTGGCCACCGTCGCGAGCCACAGCAGGACGGCCAGTGACAGCATGGCCTGCACGATGGTGAGGGCCGAGATGCGCAGACCCGCGAGCGTGACGGCGACGCCGTCGAGCAGCGTCATCGCCGGGCCGAGCAGCTTCAGGATGTTCAGCGCGGCGATCGTCCAGGCCACCAGGGTCACGAACCGCGACCAGACCGGATCGCGCACCAGTGATGTCGTCAG